>DATLHO010000146.1:0-41459 GCA_035539855.1 Kapaibacterium sp. (SeqCode)
GTCTGCGTCTCCCCGTGGAGAGCAGCAGCGTCTTACAGTTCTTACAGGTCTTACAGTTGTCTGCTGGTGATGTCGAGGTCGGTCGAAGAAATCTCTGGGTGTTATTTCTCCCTACCTCTTGAAGACCTCAATTCATCTGTAATATCTGTAAGAACTGTAATGCCCTCGAAAACAGCCGGATTGTAGACCTTTGGCTCTTACAGATGTCCTTACAGATGAAACCTATCTGTAAGGCAGCAGGTGGGTGAAGGAGCGGCGACTATGAGAATGCCGGGTCCGATCGAGTCGGGCCCGGCATTCTGCCTCACTTCCCGAAGATGAAATTGCACTCGCTCGACACGTACACCGGCTGGACGAACTTGCACTGGTAGAGCCGCACCGTTCTACCATTCCTGTACTTCGGCTTCGACACCATGCCCATGTTCGAGAGGTTCTTTCCCAAAGTCACCGTCGAGCTTTTCAGATCGTGCTTGTAGAGTTCCCTGAACCTGCTGATGATCTCAGGCAACGACCACCAGTCCTCGTCTGATGTCGAGGCTTCGAGATACTGGTGAAGCATGATCTCGTCAGTAGACATCGACGTGAACGCCTGTCGGTTGCGCTCGATGACCTCCACGTACTCCTCGGAGGTGAGCTTATGATCGTAGCCCTCCTTGAACATGGCGACGGCCTGAGCCAGCAGTTCCTTCTTGTCGATCTCGTCGAACGCATCCTTGTCTCGGTCGAGCAGCTTGAAGACGAGGTAGCGACGGTCCCCGGTTGTGTCCCGTAGGAACTCGTCGTGGTTCGTGCAACCAGCGAAGCTGGCCGTCTTCCAGAACTCGCGGTAGGACTTCCCCCAGACCCCTCGGTACATGATCCACTCCTTGGAGATCACCGATTTGATCTGCTCAAGGTCAGCCTTCGCATAGGCCGCCATCTCGTCGAAGACGATGAGCATCGCGGTGAGCATCAACCGGATGTCGTCCTTGTCGGTCGGGTCAAACTTCTCGACGACGTGGACGAAGGACCAACCGTTCGCTCTCTTGGGCAGCAGGTTCGCAAAGAAGTAGGTCTTCCCGTGGACACCCTGCGGACCGGTGAACACCAGCGCCTTGTCGTTGGCACGATCACCGAGCGCACCCGCGACGATACCGACAAACCACTTCGGGAAGAAGCGTCGGAAGAGGACATCGTTGTCCGTCTGGATACTCGCCATCAGCGGTCCGATACGATCTACGCCATCCCATTGGAGAGCGTTGAGATAGTCGCGCATCGGGTTCCACGGTGTCCGGTAGGCGAGGTCACGGAGGACCATCCTCACCGTGCCGATCCCGACGTACGTTCCCAGTTCCTTTTGCAGGTCTCGGGTGAGCGCGTCTTCCTGATAGTCGAGGTCGAACGCCTTGAGGTCATCATTGGAACCCCGTGGCCTCCAATACATCCCTTTGTCGAGTTCGTTCATCCTCAATTCGTAGTGCGCCTCGATGTACCGCTCGACCTGATCAGCGATCGGCATCTCGGCAATGATCGAGACACCCGATTGTCTTGCCATCCAGACGAGCGTGGCGAAGGTCACGGGGTCGCTTTGGTCATCGACCTCGAACGCGGCCCACTGAGTCCGACACCGATCGGGATCGTACGTGGGGTCGAGCGCCGAGAAGCCCATGAAGAGATCGAGGCCGTCGTCCCCGAACTCGCGCTTCACAATGAGTCCGACTTTGATCCAGTTCTCGTATGACTCGGTGAGGCTGATGTCCTTCGACTTGCACTCGGCGAGGATGGCATCGGCAAACACCCGGTTGTTTGAACGAGCCGATCGTACGAGGTCCGTGCTGGCATCCCGTTGCTTCTTGGCCTCAGCCTTTTTCACCTTGGCTGCCTCCGTCTTCGACAACCGGAACGGGAAGGGCTTCGCGATCTCGTCCTTGACGAGGATGTCGGGATCGGGGGAGATGAAACAGGCGCGGCCGACGTTTCTGCAAGATGCGTCAGAAGCAAGACCGAGACGGCTCTTGAGATCGTCAGCGATCTTCGTGTAGACCTGACGGTAGAACTCTTTCAGATACGAGGGCGTGTGCTCCTTCGGATCGACGCGAACGAGGATATGCAACCCATCCTCGGAAGGTGATGTGAACACCGCCTGTACGTGGTCGAGCGTGTAGATGTCGGCCTTGACCTTGTTCAACCTCGCCCCGAAACTGACGGGATCGTCCTGATCCTTGCCATCGACATCCACGATGATGAAGCCCGATGGTGTCGTTATGTCGGCGTCGTTGCGGCCGGAGAAGATGCCCGAGAAGAACGCGCACGGGAAGTAGCTCTTCGGGGTGTCATATTCCTGCTTCGCGTCCTTATACTCTGCTCGGATTGCCTCGGGGATACTGTCTTTGCCGAAGTGCGCCTTCGCGTCCTTGAGTGCAATCCATGCCGTGCGATAGCGATCATACCGTTCGACGCAGGTACGCTTGTACGCGACCATGCTCTCGTTGGGCTTCGCGATCTCCTCAAGGACATCCTTGATCGACATCACATGTGGCGTCGTCGCCACGGTGCTTGGCTTCTCGCCCAGACCACTGAATACGGTGATCGTGACCTCGTGTAGGTCCATGTCGTTTCCTCCTTCCGTTGATGTTTCTGGCCGTCAGACTGCGGATGTTCATTGCCTTGTCCTCTGGTCGGTGATCGTGGGAGCGTTATGCGTTGTCGCCGGACGCGCTCCCTGCGTCAGGCGTGGTCGTTTTCTTCGGCCCTCGCTTTCTCTGGACGTACCGCTTCAGGGCCTCGATCGCGGTGCCGTCGTTGATGATCCTCTGGAACTCCTCGCGGGTCAGGAGCCTGTACCGTGCGCTCGCCATGTTGGTCGGGTTGATTAGATTTCGGTACAGGTATGTAGCCGAGTGCGAATCTGGATTTTCAATGAACGGTGACTGGTCGAGCCTCTTGCCGCTGTTACCGTCATAGAACGGCGGTCCGAAAGAGTTTCATCGCGAACGGGAGCGTCCAGAGTGATGGACAGGACGGGGTGCGAGCAGAGCCACGCCGAATGCGGTGTTGCTGCAGGAAGCGGGGGAGGGGACGCGGTGAATGGCCCGGCATGGGTGCGACCTCGCGAAGAAGGCCAACTCGAACTTCGAGATCGCTCGCCACCGGCGAGCCGGACGGGGACCGAGCCGAGGGCGAGGCCCCGTCGTCGTGATCCTCCTGATGGATCAGGACACCCGGTTGGTTCCCATTTCCGGCCACCAGATGAGCACCCGGCCGTCGCCTTCGAGACCGTGGTCGGCATCCTATACGACGACATCATCACGACCCTGTAGCACCGTCACGACGGCAGCCTCCGAGGACACCTACATGGTGATCGTCACGGCGATGATCATCACCTTCCCATCGGTGCCGGACGGCCGTCAGAGGCCCGGCACGTGGTCGTGAAGGTCGAGGATCGGTGGGGTCGTCGAGGTCGGCGAGCTTGAAAACAACCGGATTGATGGGACTGGCCGTTGTGTGGTTGCCCGAGCAGGAGAGAGAGGTTGGGCAGTGCAACCTCGGGTCGTTGCGGTGACGGACATCGACGACAAGATCGAGGTGGTGGGGAGGATGCGAAAAGACAGGTAGTCTGATGATGTCAAACCATCACTTGTGCCAGTCGGACATGCCCCCGGCCCGGCGACCGCGCACAAGAACGTCTCGATCTTCACGGTCTCTCGTCATCGGCGAACTGGTCGAGGTCGCAGTCCACGGCGCTCTACCCGTGCAGTGACTTCGGCCACTCTGGATCGTCGTACAGGTAGCATGTTGGAAACCCTGTCGCTCGCCAGATGGCGTCGAGGATAGGTCGAACAATCTCTCGGGGATCGTCGTCGAGTGAGTCGATCAGCACGTCGTCGATCACGAGGTGATCGCGGTCGATGGTCCTGCTCTCGACCAGTTGCCGCTCCACTTTCATCGAGAAACCACGGACGTTCAACAACGACACCATCATTACGATAGGGGGACGAACCCCGAGATGTCGCTGCACCTGCACGTATCGCCCAACCGCGTCTACAAGCTGCGCTCCTAGGTAGCTCTCGTAAAGCAAATGGTGCTCTTCGGCGAACACGTTCGATGTGACCGCCTCCATGCGACCATCCCGGTAGACCTGCAGATAACCGAAGTTCTTCTTCTCACCTTCGAGAGCGACGACGATGCCATCGAAGTTCGTCCATGAGCCGGAATGGTGCCCGCTGATAGGTCTCGCGATCTCCATGCGATCGACGCCTTCGATCGGTGGTTGATGCCGGTCGGTAAACGCCTCGACGGGGACGAGATGCAGAACAAGTCGCGGCAGTTCCGACAACACCACGGGTGTCTGGTCCGAGAGTATCTGTCCGAGCCGTTCTGTACGGAACGCCCTGATCTTCTCACCGACCGCCTCGCTGCCGAGGAAGAGAGAGCGTACTTGCTGGATGTCAAGCGGGTAGTTGATGCCGACGCCGCGTAGGTAGAACCGGAAGCCGTCGTTCACTGCGACGGCGTGCGGCCCGATCCAGCTTCGAGGGATGCGGATGGCTACAACTTGCCGTCCGTCAGGAAAGGCGACCGGGCGGTAGTCTACGCCCTGAACCCTCGGTTCGATGTTCGAGTTCACGATCTGCTGCAGCCGCAGCAACTCCCTGTCCATGTTCTCCACTGTCACGCCAACGATCGCTGTGGGCACTCGGTCTACCTCCTTCACGCCCAAGATTATATGCCCTCCGGCCGTGTTCGCAAATGCTGTCACGTCAGTCTGAAGAGCCTTCGCACCCTTGTCGCCGGGCTCGTAGCTGGTTTCCTTGTAGTCGAGGTCGCGATCCTCGGGGACGGCTTCATCCAGCAGCGCCTGTATGTCCTCGTGGGTGATGTCCCTGAGCGGCTTGTCCGTGAGTGCCATCATGGTGTTGAACTTGTGGATGTTCTTTGTTGATGGAAGGTAGCACCGAACCGCTGACACGGCTTCATGACGATCGTTCCGAAAGCCTGTCAGTAGCGGTCGCCGGGGAGCGAGCCGGGATGGGAACCGAGGTCGCGAAGCTCATGATCGCGGTCGTTGAAACCACCCGGTTGTTGAAGATCATCTCGAACACCTCGACGGCCATCGGTCCACCATCTGATCTTCCCGATGTTCACAACCTTCACGATCGTGGTGATGTCCCGAACGACACCACCGGGGAGAGCGCGTCGTCGGCACGGGCAAATCGCAGTCCCGTGTAGTGACTGCGTGCAACAAAGAGGGTCCCCGATCCTACGTCGCATGGTATCGAGGTAGAGCAGCATCCTTGTCGCTATGTTTGACTCCGTACAACACCTTGGCCCTCCCATCACCACCCGGCAGAATCTCGACCGCGCCGTCCCAGAATAACCGACCGACATCCGGTGGGGGTACCCCCGCTCTGTATAAGGGTCAAAAAAAGCACTCGACTATTGAGGGACTGACGTGACCATTTCTTGACTTTTTGACCTATTTAGGGAAGTTCAACCGTCCAATGGGTCCAAACACCCGTTGGGTTTCCACATCACGGGCCGCCGCAGCACGGCGTTCTCCATCTTCGTCCATCCCAAACCAACCGATGACCCGGTTGACACCATCGACGGCGATCTGGCTGCACCATCCTCGACCTTCTACCCATGAGACCCCGATATAAAAACTGGATGCCGCCCTCGCGCTCTGACGATTCCTTCCTGCCTCACTCCTGAGTATGTACCGCAGGTTCTCTCTACGGTTGTCCAGCAAGGACCCGACGTGATCTACGAGGTAACCATCCCGTGGCGGCATCACCAGCAAGTGTAGGTAGATCATTTTCCGCTTCCCGTCGTCCTGCCGCTCCATGCGTACGGCGTATCCGGCCCCGTCAGGTCCGCTCGGCCGACGTTTGAACGTCCAGTTCACGTCGCCGAACTCGGCCTCGATGTCGTCATCGACCAGAGAGACAAGACCGTTGTGTAGGGTGATAGCGCCCACGCCTCGCGATTGCTTTTCGGGTATGTATCTGCGAAGAGGAGTGCAACGGTGGTGGTGATGGGGCGTACAAGAGTTTGTTTCGAGAATAGAGGGTTCTCATGACTAATCGAGGTGAGGCACCGTGACCGATAAGCTGTCAGTCCGACCCGGTTCCGAGATCGAGATCAGCACGCTTATGTCTACCGCGACGAGCTACGCGGCGGCAGCGCGGTCGGAGGCGACTCGGCGAGCCTATCAATCCGATTGGACGGACTTCGAGGCGTGGATGGTCGAACGCGGTCTCGACCCGCTCGCCGCTGAGCCCGAGGCCATCGTCCTGTACCTGACCGACCGTGCTCGTACTCTCAAGCCCCAGACACTGCGTCGGCGGCTCACTTCCATCGGTATCATGACCGTGATGAAGACAGGTGCAGAAGGCCATCATAGGCATCCCGCAGTAAACGAGGTGATGAAGGGCATTCGCAGAACTCATGGTGTAGCCCCAGTTCAGAAGCGTGCGTTGATGACCCGCGATGTCCGAAGGATCGTTAGCGAGCTTCCCGAGTCGGTGCAGGGGATCAGGGACAGGGCGATCATCGTCGTCGCACTCGCTGGTGGGTTTCGTCGGTCGGAACTGGTCGGCCTTAACGTAGATGACGTGGAGTTCGTCGAGGCGGGTGTCGTCATCAAGCTCAGGAGATCAAAGGTCGATCAGGAAGGGCGCGGTGTCGATGTTGCGCTCAAACATGGATCGGTGGCAGAGACATGTCCGGTGCGGCTCTTGAGGCGATGGATGGAGGTGTCGGGCGCTGACGCAGGGCAACCGCTGTTCAGGCGCGTAAGCAGAGCGGGGCGGTGTCTCGGGCGTTTGACTGGTGCCGGGCTTTCAGTGATCGTCAAGAGATGCTGTGCTGCGGTTGCTCTGAATCCAGACCTTTACGGACCGCACTCCTGTCGCTCTGGCCTCGCCACGGAGTGCGCAGCGAACTCGGTCCCGATCCACGAGATTCAGCGAGCCGGGCGGTGGGCAAGCGTGGCAACGGTCGCTCGGTATGTGCGAGCCGGTTCCCTGTTCGATGACGGTAACGCTTCGGGACGCATCGGCCTCTGAAATACTCGGTGGTGATGCCGATCGCGTGTATATCTCATGCGGTCGGCATCGCTGTATCCTCGCCGCAATGAAGTGTAGTGCCGGTAATCTCGTGCGCTTCGCGAGGCGCGTTGCGTAAGTAGTGAAAGACCGCGAGCACCGGCACCCGTGGGTGAGTTCACGAGGGAGATCATGATGATCACGCACGGCATCGCGCTCGTGGTTCTCCGAACCTGTATCACACGTATGTTCCCGAGGAGAACATGGTGCTCGTGACGCTCACGTTCGCTGAGGTCAAGACACCCGGTTGGTATTCAAGGTTCGGGGCTCTGTGGAGCGGCATGGAAGCGAAAGGCAGTCGATGGTATGATGTCACACTTCAACGGCCATCTCAATGGAACCGCATGAGATTCGCGTCCGCCTCGCACTCTACGAGTTCGAGGAGACGCCCGAGGAACTGACGAGCGCCTTGGGCATCACACCTGATCGGACGTTTCGTAAGGGGGAACGCCCAGTGCGACCGCCCGGTCTACCGCCTGATCCTCGGGTCTACGAGTACAACGGCTGGGTGATTGAGTCAATGTTACCGAGCGAGGTCGATGATCCTGTCGATGGGTTCGAGAAGCACGTCGAGGCAGTGCTGAAGCGCATTGAGCCGGGGCTGGAGAAGTTCACGGAGGCCGCTCAGCGATGCTACTGCGAACTCGCAGTTGTACTTGAGCTTCGACCCGATTCGGAGGCCAGCCTTCCCTCTGTCGCGTTCGACAAGCAGACCCTTCGGACACTCGCGATGATCGGCGCGAACATTGACTTCGACCTCTACGTGTTCTGAGTCCCGTGATCGTCGGCCGGGAGGTGCGAGCGTAGTCACGGTGCTCGTACGTCAAACAACCGGGTGTTCTATCCTCATCCGATCAACGCGATTATCCCCGGTATGACCTACACCTTGCACATCATCGACCCCATCGACAACCCCGACGACGACAACTGCGACGTGCAGGTGACCTTGCCGGATGGCCGGGCATACCTCACGAACTTCATCACAGTGAAGAACCTGACTACGCTCATGCGCCGGTGGCAGATTTCAGGAGAGCACGGCGGCGGGCTTCACTTCTCGGCACCGGGTACGATCATCGTCGAGCGGCTGGACGAGACGACCTTTCGCGAGGTGATCGACTCCATCGTTGACGAACAGGCTGGACGGCTGACGCCTCAGTTCACACCTGCGCATGGACCCGTCGATCTCGATACTCGTGCTGTCGATGCTTTCGTCGCTGCTGCTCGGGAGTTCTGCGAGACGGTCGAACAGTGTGATCGACTGTTCGATGACGACGGCAACGCGGTCACAGACCCGGCGAGCTTTCTACGGTACATCCTGCGGAGGCTTGCTGCGCTCTATACCGCTGGCCTTGCCTTACCGGAGGTCGAGGTTCAGGGTGACGATCTTCTCCTGACTACCATGAGCCATGAGGAATGGAGCGTTGTCTGCCGAGGTCTCTCGGACATTATCGGCAAGTACAACATGTACTGGACGATGCTCGACTCGCCGTATGTGAGCAAGGACGATCACGGCGGCATCGGCACCATCTCGGACGATCTCGCCGACACCTACAGGGATGTGAAAGGGCGACTCGACATCTGGGACTCGGCGGAACCGGACTTACGGCAGCAGGTGATCTGGGAGTGGCGGTTCAACTTCGTTTATCACTATGGCCAGCACATCCTCGACTCGATGCGGGCGATCCATCGGTTTGTTCTGGAGGGGTACCTGTAAAGGGTCGTTCGGCGTGAGAGAACGTGGACACAATAGAAACCACGGTGTAGAGCCATGCGCGTCTTCAAACTTCTGCTCGTGCTCGGCGCATTCCTTGAATCGCTACCCCTTCGCAACGCGCACGGGGTCTGGATAACCGGCAACCTACGGTCTCGGCGTGCGGCCTCGGGGGAGGGTGTCGTCGAGACGATCGCCTACGTGGAGAAGACCGGGGTTCGGCATTCCGATGCTGTCGAAGGATTGAACAACCGGGTGTTGCCAACCACCTGAGTGCTCGCGATGTTTCTCCCCTACGCTGATCTTCCGTACGATGATCCAGAAGCCTACGACCCGCAAGAAGAAGCATCGGCTCCTCTTGACGATCTTCACTATCACGACCGCCGTCGCCTTGCTCTCATTCGTGCTGGCTGGCGCTCATGCTGAGGGTACCCTTGGGAACGACACCATCGGCGAAGTCGCGACGGCGTTGGGGAAGGTCTTCTTCCTCCCTGTGATTGTGTTCGGAGGGTTCGGAGGTGTCCCGATCGGGGTGGCGATTTACTCCTTGATCATCTTCGGCGTCATTAGGTGGCACCAGTCAATGTGTCTTGCCGAGGTTCTGATGTTTACAATGAGTATCGAGCGGCACCCCTCTATCCACTGGGATCAAGACATGGAGGTCGTTGTGTTCGCACTGAATGGGAAGCGGTTCTTCAGCACGGAGGACACGGAGTACATCCTGAAGTCTCCACAAACCTTTCGAGACGAGGGCGATGTCACACTCGTTCTTGAGTGGGATAGCAACAGTGCCGAGGTTGACAACACCGGACCTGAACTAGACGAACCGCTTGACGGACGCATGTTCATAGTCCGTCGCGGTGATTACGTTGACCTCTTATGTCAGCAGTCGGCAACCAGCCGAATCGTGTATGCGACGATTACGCTGGATGAGTGGAACAGTGCGGTCGCAAGCATCTCGTAGCGGCAGACACCCGGTAGTTTTCACCTCCCCGACTTCTCCCTCGCTGCGATCCTCGCGAGCTTCTGCGCCCTTGTGCCGAATATGTTGAGTGTCACCGCGCCGGGCAAGGTCGGTCAGGTCGTCGAGGAAGGCAGCCTTCGCAGGGTGCTCTTCCTGACGATCAATATCGAGCATTGGCCAGAAGTCACCCCATGCCGTCAGACCGATGCGGATCACCTGCTCGGTCGGCCAGACAGGAACATCTTGGTCGCCAAGATCGACGCCCTTGAGGTCATCATCGACGCGACGGTGTAGTTCGGCGAGAGGGAGATCGAGGAAGGGGAGGATGGCCACCGGCGAGGTGTCGATGTAGTAAGGCGCACCGTCGTGACCGCGTATGCACCAACGGTCGTTGAGCACACAGGCCGTCAGGTCAGCGGTGGGGTGATCGAGGAGGGGGGGCATGACACCATGATGCTGAACATCGCAGCGGTTTGGTGCCGTGGGGATGGTCGAGATAACCGGGTGTCCTACCAGCGAAATTCTAATGACGCTTGAGACGCGACGACCGTCGCATGGTCGTACTACTTCCTCCTCCGGCGACCTTCGGCCTTGCGGCGTTGCAGGTCAGCAGTTGATGTGCGGTTCTTCAAGTCCTCGAAGGTCTCGCCCTTCGGTGTCCATCGAGCTTTCCCACCACGCCCCCGAAGGTCCCTCACCTCCGAGACCCCAACCGGCCGTTTCTTCCCGATCATCGCCTTGAGGTCGCGAACGCGGTACACATTGGTTTGGCCGTTCTTCTCGGGCTCGATCTTCTTGTCCCGACCCCATCCGTAGATCGTGCTCGGGGACTTGTTCATCAGGATGCTCACCTCGTCGAGCGTCAGGAGATCATCGTCGCCGAGGTTCGAGAAGTCGAGGGGACGGATCGTTCGGCCGTTCGAGTCGAACGGTTGATTCAGATCGCCACCGGGTGTCTTCGTGTCCGTGATCCGAGGACGACCACCCGGCAACCTGACCTCGCGGCCTACGGTCTGCGCCTCGACGAGCAGGGCGGCCCCGTAGGTGGAAACCATCGTGGACACCAAGTCCATCACGTGCCTGATCTCGTCCCGGTGGTCGTCGTGCTCCCTGTACATCTTGTACAGGTCGCCGTGGATGCGCAGGAGCCGGTGGTACTTGTCCTCGGCCCTGACGTACTCGTCGATGATCTCGACGATCTGGGTGATGGTGGGAATGTCAAGCATGAACCACCTGTGCGAGGTTCGAGGCCGTGGAGACTTTCGTGACCTCACCGGGATGTTCATCATCCGGCAGGTCAAACGCGGGGACACGCTCGGCGGCTCTCGACTTCATCTCGTCAGCGAGCTTCACGTAGCGCATCACAGACTGGAGTCCACGGTGCCCAAGCAGTCGAGCGACCACGTAGATGTCCTCGCCGTTCATCACGAGGTGCGTGGCGAATGTATGCCGACTGATCTTCCACGAAAACTCCTTCTTGATCCCTGCGTCCTGACGCCACTTTTCTAGGTGGTACCCCATCGTGTCGAGGTTCGGCAGGTCGAACAGGAGCTTGTTCGGGTCCTCGGGGATCGTGCCGAGTAGCTTGATCGCCTTCGCGTCGAGCTTCAACCTCACCGGCACCGGATTCACCTTTCTCGTCTTCCTCGGCACGTACACCAGTTCCCACCCACCATCCTCAGTGAGGTGGATGTTCTGCGATGTGAAGCCCATCAGGTCCACGGGTCGAGGACCGGTGAGGCAGTTGAACAGGAACGCACGACGCACCTCGGGGTTCGAGAGGTACGGCGTCTTCGAGAGCTTGTTGAGTTCAGCGACTGTCAGATACTCGGTCGTCTCTGGGGACGGCTGGACGTTCGGCACCTCCTCGGCCGGGTCCGTGAGGATGATCTTCTGCTTGCGGGCCATGCCGATCATCGTCTTGAACAACCCGAAGTAGGTGTGCGTCGTGCCCTGCTTCAAGTTCTCGAACATGAAGTCGCGGAAGTCCTCGACCATCTCGGGTGTCAGGTCCCTGAAAAGGACGTCGATCCCGTTGTTCCCTTCCTCATAGAGTAGGAACCACCGGAGGGTCTGGGCGTAGTTCGAGTGCATCCCTTCGGACTCGGCGATCTCGGTCATGAAATCGGTGACCGACTTCCTGCTCGCAGCCGGTTTCACCACGCCCGCCGTGTGCAACTCCTTTTCCTTCTTGAGTTGGAGTTCCTTCGCATTGATCCACGTGGTCTGGTTGTTTTCGTCGCCCGGCGAGAGGTAGAGGTTCAAGCTCTCGTTCCACCTCTGACCCTTGTGGTTGATCCTCAACCTGAGGGACGTTCGTCCATCGGCGAGCTTCTTCTTGAAGAGAACAGCACTCATCTCAAACACCGGATTGTCGTTACAAAGTCGCCCCGAACCCTTGATCAAGTGATCGTCGGGTTACGCTTTGAGGTTACGGCAACCTCGTAACCTGTGCAAGGACCTTGTAGTCTGTAAGCCGCGACTGCAACGAAAAACCCCAGAAACAAAGGTTCTGGGGTCTGTTTGTTAGTCGATCTGGAATCTCAGTCCTTCGGGTAGAAGTACAGCACGAGCGGGCGGCCGCGAAACTCGGCGAGCGAGCGGACGACGCCATCCTGATCGGGTGCGGAGAAGTCGGGAGCCAGGGCGCCGATGTCGGGCATGAGGCGTTGAACGAGAGGTGAGAGAGTGAGAGTCAGTCTTCGAGCCGCAAGGCGACGAGGGTCCGACCGTTGCGGATGAAGTAGAGGATGCCGTTGCGGAGAAAGAACGAGTCGGTCGTCGCCGCGAGTAGTCCGGATGCGATCGTCTCGCGGAACGCGATGCGTCCGTCGTCGATGACGAGCAGCACGTTGTCGAGCTGCCCCTGAAGCATCGCGTCGGCCGAGCGTCGGCTGCGCGCGTACGTGCTGATGACGGTGAAGCGGCCGTGCGTCGCGATCTCGGGCGTGCCGCGTCGCTCCTCGAGTGTGCGGTCGAGCAAGGCGAGCATCGCCCGCGCGCCGTCGGACGATTCGTCCATCGGCTCGGCGCTCGCCCATCCGGACCACCGTGAGGAGTCGTCGCAGGCTCCGGCGAAGACGCCTGCGCGCTCGTCGTCGGCCGTCTCGATGACGGCCCCGGTGCGCGCGTCTATGAACACGAAGTCGTTCTTGACGGTGGGGCCGCCGCGCTCGGCCAGCAGGATCTCGCTGGTGCCGCAGACGACGCGCAGTGTTTCGTCGTGCCAGAGCACGGTGCCGTCGGATGCGTCGATGGCGGTCGCGCCGAGCATGCTCGGCATGTCCGGCTTCGGGTAATGATGCGCGATTGCGATCTCGCCGACGACCGCGTCGAGGGCGACCCACCACGACTCATCGAGCTCCACGCGGTTGAAGAGAAGCGTGCCCTCTTCGAGGTCGACCCCGAAGAGGGACATTCGCTTCGCTTCGAGATCGCGTGCCTCGCCGACGAGGCGACCCTCGCGGGTCACCTCGAGCTTCCAGAGCGTCGCGCCGGGCGTGACCTCCCATGAGGGCACGAGGCGTCCTCCGAAGAGCCGGTCGAGGAGCTTCACGCGCTATGCTCCGTACCCACCGGGTCCGCGACCGCCCGGACGTCCGCCGCCGGGCCGACCGCCACCGGGCCGACCGCCGCCACCGGGACGACCACCGCCGCCCGGACGTCCGCCGCCACCGGGCCGACCGCCGCCCGGACGGCCACCGCCGCCGGGTCGACCACCGCCGCCGCCGGGACGTCCGCCACCAAAGCCACCGCCGCCACTGGGACGCCCGCCTCCGAAGCCGCCGCCGGGACGACCGCCGCCGAAGCCACCTCCACCGCCCGGTCGTCCGCCGCCGCCCGGACCGCGACCACCGCCGCCGGGACCACGACCGCCGCCGCCCGGTCGTCCGCCGCCGAAGCCGCCGCCGCCGGGTCCGCGTCCTGCGCCGCCTGGACGACCGCCGCCGAAGCCTCCTGGCCGACCGCCGCCAAAGCCTCCGGGTCGTCCGCCGCCGGGCCGGTCGCCGCCGAAGCCGCCACGGTCGTCGCGACCGCCGCCGAAGCCGCGGTCCTCACGTCCGCCGCCGAAACCTCCGCGGTCCTCGCGACCACCGCCGAAGCCGCCCGGTCGTCCGCCGCCGCCGAAGCGATTGCCGCCCTCGCGGCGATCGTCTCGACCCCAGGCGCCGCCGCCCTGGCGATCACCGCGGTCGCGGTCGACGAAGCCGCCGCGGTCACGGTTGAAGCCGCCACCGGCCGGACGATCCCCACGGTCGCGGTTGAATCCGCCACCCGGTCGATCGCCACGGTCGCGGTTGAATCCGCCGCCCGCTGGACGATCGCCGCGGTCACGGTTGAAGCCACCGCCCGGACGATCGCCGCGGTCACGGTTGAATCCACCACCCGGTCGATCGCCACGGTCGCGGTTGAACCCGCCACCGGCAGGACGATCCCCTCGATCGCGGTTGAAGCCGCCACCGGCAGGACGATCCCCTCGATCGCGGTTGAAGCCACCACCGGCAGGACGATCCCCGCGATCACGGTTGAAGCCACCGCCGCCGAAGCCGCGGTTGCCACCCCGATCGCCGCCGCCGAAGCCGCCGCGGTCACGATCGCCTCCACGTCCTCCGCCGAACCCACCCTCGCGCCCGCCGCCGCCGAAGTCCCGGTCGCCTCCGCCTCGCGGCGCCGCGCCACGCGGACCCGCGCCCGGCTCGCGACGACGGAACGGCGACTCCGGAGCGTCGTCGCGGCGCGGGCTGCGCCGGATCGGACGTCCGCCGCCCTCGAGTTCCTCGCCCTCGCCTTCCTGCTCCTCGTCGCCCTCGTCCTCGACGTCGCCGATTTCCTCCTCGTCCTCGCCCTCGACTTCCTCCTCCTCGTCATCGGCCATGAAGCCTTCGCCGAGCTCGTCGGCGTCGTAGTCCTCCTCGTCCTCCTCGGCGCCCGCCCAGCGGCCGGCGCTCTCGTCGTCGACCTCCTCGTCGGCGTCGAACGGTCCGAGCACGATGATGAAGTCGCCACGGAAGGCGCGCTCGGAGAAGCGCGCGCTGAGCTCGCCCATCGTCCCGCGGAGAACGGCCTCCGATGGCGACGTGAGGTTCACGGTCAGGATGCCCGGTCGATCCGGCATCGTCTCGGCCAGCGCGGTCATCAGCGAGCGGAGGCGGTAGGGCGCCTCGACGAGAACGATCGTTCCGTCGTGCGCGGCGAGCTCTTCGCAGGCCTCGCGGCGCTCGGCCGGCTTGCGCGGGACGCTGCCGACGTAGGTGAACGAGTCGACGCCGAAGCCGCTGACCATCAGCGCGGTCATCACGGCGTTGACGCCGGGGATCACCTTCGGCTCGATGCCGAGGTCGAGTGCGACCTCGGTCAGCACCGTCGCCGGATCGAACTCCTCGGGCGTGCCGCCGTTGGCCATGATCGCGACGCTGCGGCCCTGGCGCAGCGCCTCGAGCACCTCGAGGATCGCGTCGTCGGCGTGCTCCTCGTTGAGCTCGACCAGCTTCTTCGAGAGGTTGAGCTCGCGCAGCATCCGTGCGCCGGACTTGAACTCGCCGGTGACGACGAGGTCGGCGGCCTGCAGCGCGCGGGTGCCGCGGGCGGTCATGTCGCCGCTGTTGCCGAACGGAATGCCGACGATGACGAGCGAGCCGGGATACTGATCGCTCACGCGCTCGTCGGAGAGCTCGACGCTCGGGATCTCGCGCTCGATGGCCGGCTCGGCCGCGGTGGGCTCGGCCGCGTTGGGCTCGGCCACGTTGGGCTCGGCCACGTTGGGCTCGGCCGCGTTGGTTTCGGCTGTGGCCGCGTCGCCGCCTGTGGCGGCTGACGTGTCAGTCGCATCTGCGGCTGATCCGGACCCGCCGGTCTGCTCCGCGCGCTCGGCGTCGGAGGTCGGGGAGCCCTCGGGCTCGCCGTTGGTCATGCTGGGTTCCTGGTTCTCTTCTGTCATGATGCGGGATTGACTGGGTTGACGTAGACCGGCTTTTCGAGCGTGACCGCTTTGCGGTACCATTCTTTGAGGAACATCAGGATCACTGCGGTCGTCGGCACCGCGATCAGCAGTCCGACGAAACCGAGGAAGTGTCCGAAGACGAACAGCGAGCCGATCACCATGACCGGGTGCAGGCCGACGCGATCACCGAGGATGCGCGGTTCGACCAGATTGCTGTTGAGCGCGTGCAGGCCGCCGATCAGGACGGCCGTGATCAGTGTGTTGTACCAGAAGTCGCCCGGGGCGAACAGATAGATGATCATCGCGATGCCGAGGTTCATGAACATCCCGATCGTCGGGATGAGGTTCAGCAGGCCGGTCATGATGCCGATCACGACCGCATACGGAACACCGAACAACGAGAGCACCGCGATCGCCATGGCCCCGACCATCGACGAAGTAATGAGGATCCCGCGCATGTAGGCGCTGACGATCGTGTCGACGCGCGTGATGTAAAAGACCCAGCGCGGATTGTCCTGCAGCAGCGTCGTTCGAACGAAGACGCGAATCCGCCTGAAGTCGATCATCATGTACAACGTCAGGAACGGAATCAGCAGCAGGACGAAGACCCCCTCGACGACCTGCGTGATGTTCCTGAGAAAGTCCCCGAACCAGGCGAACACGATCGAGACGATCGCCTGGAGCTGCGGCTGGACCTGTTCGGCGACGATCCGCCGCGCCTGCGCCCGCGGCAGGCCGAATCGCGAGAGCTCGCGCGCGAGCCTCTCCTGATCGAAGATCGTGTTGGCTCCCTTGAGCCAACTCTGTGCCGAAGTGATGAGCTGATCGAACTGCTCGACGAGCAGCGGGATCAGCACGATGCCGACGACGGCGTAAATGCCGAGAATCGCCAGCACGATCGTCAGCGCGGTGACGATCCGGGAGACGCCGTGGCGATCGAGCCAGGCGACGAGGGGGTAGCAGAGATAGGCGACGACGAACGAGACGATGAACGGAAAGAGCACGCCGCTCAGGGTCACGATCAGCCAGACGATGAACGCGGCGACGCCGAGCTGCATCGTCCGCCGCGCAACGGTCTCGTTGCGAAACGGATAAAGGAAGAAGACGAGCGCTGCCAGGGGGAAGATGGGGTGGACGATCGCGTACTCTCCGCCCGCGGCGAAGAGGATGATCTCCGCCAGCAGCAACGCCAGCAGGCCGAAGCCGCCGACGAGCGCGAACATCTCCTGGGTGCGGATCTGTCCGCTGAGCACCGTGTGGGGCCGCTCGATCCAGCGCTCGGCCGCTTGAGCGGCCTCCTCGGTCGCCTCGACGAGACTGCGCCGCTCGATCTCCGATTCCTCGGGTAGCGGCTCGTCGCCGGGATTGTCGTGCGGCGTGTCGTCGTGAACGTCTGCCAAGGCGCCTCCGCTCATGAATGACCGGCCCGGTCGATCCACCGACCGGGCCCGTGCTCTCGTTCCGAGGGGTTCCCACGCACGGATCCCCGCTGTCGTTACGCGGCGTGCGTCGCGACCTAGCCCACGCCGGTGCTGCCGAAGCCGCCCGCGCCGCGCGCGCTCTGGTCGAGCGTCGCGACCTCCTCGAGTCGAACGCGCTCGTAGCGCGCGAAGATCGCCTGGGCGATGCGCAGTCCGCGCTCGACGACGAACGGCTCGGTCCCGAGGTTGACGAGGATCACCTGGATCTCGCCGCGGTAGTCCTCGTCGACGGTCCCCGGCGTGTTGAGCACCGTTACGCCGTGGCGCAGCGCGAGTCCGCTGCGCGGGCGCACCTGGCACTCGTAGCCCTCGGGCAGCGCAATCGCGATGCCGGTCGGCACCGCCCGGCGCTCGCCCGGAGCGATCGTCACGTCGGCTTCGACGGCCGCGCGCAGATCCATGCCCGCCGCGCCGTCGGTCGCGTACGCCGGCAACGGTAGGTCGTCGAATCCGTCGCGCACGCGCTGCACGCGCACCGCGGCGGCGTTCGATCCGTTGGTGTGGCTCGTCATCGTCATCAGCGGTACGCGTCGATGCCGGTGATGTCCGCGCCGAGGATCAGCGTGTGGATGTCGTGCGTGCCCTCGTAGGTCTTGACCGACTCCATGTTCGCCATGTGACGCATCACCGGGTACTCCGCGAGGATGCCGTTGGCGCCGTGGATGTCGCGCGCCAGGCGCGCGCACTCGAGCGCCATCCAGCAGTTGTTCCGCTTGGCCATCGAGACCTGCTGCGGGCGGTACGTGCCCTCGTCCTTCATGCGTCCGAGGCGCCAGTTCAGAAGCTGGCCCTTGGTGATCTCGTTGAGCATCCAGACGAGCTTGTCCTGCACGAGCTGGAAGCCGCCGATCGGCTTGTCGAACTGGATCCGCGAGATCGCATACTTCACCGACGACTCGTAGACCGCGATCGCCGAACCGACCGCTCCCCACGCGATGCCGTAGCGCGCCTGGTTCAGGCACGAGAGCGGACCGCGCATGCCCGAGACGCCCGGCAGGATGTTCTCCTTCGGGATCTCGACGTCCTGCAGGATGAGCTCGCTCGTCACCGACGCGCGAAGGGAGTGCTTGCCCTTCATCTCCGGCGCGGTGAAGCCCGGCGTGCCCTTCTCGACGAGGAAGCCGCGGACGACGCCGTCGAGCTTCGCCCAGACCACCGCGACGTCGGCGACCGTGCCGTTGGTGATCCACATCTTCGCGCCGTTGAGAACATAGCCCGAGGCGGTCTCGCGCGCGTTGGTGAGCATGCCGGTCGGGTTGGAGCCGAAGTCCGGCTCGGTCAGTCCGAAGCAGCCGATCGCCTCACCGGCCGACATCGCGGGCAGCCAGCGGCGCTTCTGCTCCTCGCTTCCGTAGGTGAAGATCGGGAACATCACGAGCGATCCCTGCACCGAGACGAAGCTGCGGATCGCGGAGTCGCCGCGCTCGAGCTCCTGGCAGATCAGGCCGTAGACGACCGAGTTCATTCCACCGCCGCCATACTCTTCCGGGATCGTCGTGCCGAGCATGCCGAGCTCGCCGATGCGCTTAACAAGGCCCGAGGGAAAGGTCCCCTCCTGATAATGATGCTCGATGACCGGCAGGATCTCCTCGTCGACGAAGGCGCGGACGGTATCGCGGATCATCCGCTCGTCCTCGCTCAGCAGGGCGTCGACGCTATAGTAGTCCGGAGTGATAACTGGCATGACCGCCTCAAGAGGTACAACAGAGGTAAGAGAATGCCCTCGATGCAAACAGGCAAATATATCGGTTGCGCCAAGGCGAGGTCCGAAACGGCCGTCGAATTCGTCCACTTTGACGAATCGATACCGGTTGCCGCGGCTTCGGAGCGATGACCGGGGGTGAGCTTTCTTACCTTTGCGGACTTCCACACAGGGCGCGACGATGACGGCTCGACAGATCGCCTCGGTTCTCTCGGACATCCAGACCTACCTCGAGCTCAACGGTGCGGAGGACTTCCGGACGAAGGCCTACGCCCGCGCCGCGCGTGCGCTCGAGACGACGACGGTCGACGTCGAGGAGGCCGCGCGAGCCGGCCGGCTGACCTCGATCCCGGGCATCGGCAAGGCGCTTGCCGCGGAGGTTCACGAGATCATCGAGACCGGCTCGTGCGCGCAGCTCGCGGAGCTGCGCGAGTCGACGCCGCCGGGGCTCATCGACATCACGCGCATCCGCGGCGTCGGCGGCCGAAAGGTGCGGCAGCTGCACCAGGCGCTCGGCGTCGCCTCGCTCGACGAGCTCGAGCAGGCCTGCCGCGACGGCCGCGTCGCCGGCGTGAGCGGCTTCGGCGCCAAGTCGCAGGAGAACATCCTCGGCGGTATCACCGAGCTCAAGAAGAACGAGGGACGCTTCCGCCTCGACACGGCACTGCGCCTCGGCGCGACGCTCCTGGAGCGTCTGCGGGCGCTGCCGTCGGTCCGCCGTGCCGAGCCGACGGGCGCGTTGCGCCGCGGCGCCGAGGAGTTCGACGGCATCGAGCTGATCGTCGAGTCCGATGACACGCACGCGCTCGAGCGCGATCTGGCGACGGTTCTCACTGACGTGCACGCGGTCGACGGCGTGCTGCGCGGCATCGCCGAGGAGCGCTACGAGGTGCGCGTGCATGCGGCGTCGACCGAAGCGTTCGCGCTGCGGCTGCACGCGACCACCGGCGCGCCCGAGTACGCGGCGTTGATCGCGACCGCGCTCGAGGCGAGGGGCTACGAGCTGCGCGACGACGCCGTGCTTCGCGACGGCGCGCCCGTGGCGATCGCGAGCGAGGAGGACATCTTCGGCCTGGCCGGCGCGGCATACATCGCTCCGGAGATGCGCGAGGGGATCGACGAGGTGCGGCGCGCGATCGACGGAGGACTGCCGGAGCTCGTCGACGCCTCGCGGATGCGCGGCGTGCTGCACGTGCACTCGGTCTGGAGCGACGGCCGTCGCACGATCGCCGAGCTGGCCGAGCACGCGATCGCCGAGGGGTACGAGTACCTGCTGATGTGCGATCACTCGAAGGCGGCGTTCTACGCCAACGGTCTGGACGAGGCGCGACTGGAGCAGCAGGGCAGGGAGATCGACGCGATCAACGAGCGCTATGACCCGGCACGGTTCCGCGTGCTCAAGGGCATCGAGTGCGACATCCTCGCCGACGGATCGCTCGACCTCGCCGACGACGCACTGGCCGCGCTCGACGCGGTGGTCATCTCCGTGCACTCGCGCTTCGAGCTCGGCCGCGAGCAGCAGACCAACCGCATCTGCCGCGCGCTCGAGCATCGCTACACGACGATTCTCGGTCACGCCACCGGCCGGCTGCTGCTCTCGCGCAAGGGCTACGACGTCGACATGCGCATGGTCGTCGACACGGCCGCGCGGCATCGGCGCTCGATCGAGATCAACGGCAACCCGTATCGACTCGACCTGTCGTGGCGTGTCGCTCACGGCGCGCAGCGTCTCGGCGTGCCGATCGCGATCAACCCCGACGCGCACACGCTCGAAGACTTCGCCAACGTCGGCTACGGCCTGGTGATGGCGCGCAAGGCGGGACTGACCGGGGCGGACGTCGTCAACACGAAGACCGCCGACGAGTTCCTGGCGTGGTCGAGGTCGCTGCGAGAAGCCTCGTGAGTCGCACGCCGGTCGTCGTCGCCTGAACCAGCCCGATCGTTTCCTCAACCCGAAATCAGCAATCCGCAATTGACCATGGATCTCCTACACGGAAAACCAGTCGCCGAGAAGATCCTGCAGCAGGTCCGCGACGAGTCCACCGCGCTCGTCGCCGAGCGCGGCATCACGCCGGGCCTGGCCGTCGTGCTCGTCGGCGACGATCCGGCATCGTCGACCTACGTGCGCTCGAAGGCGCGCATGTGCGAGTCGCTCGGGTGGAAGTCGATCGTCGAGCGTCGCGCCGCCGACATGACCGAAGACGATCTGCTCGCGCTCGTGCGATCTCTCAACGACGACGAGACGATCCATGGGATTCTCGTGCAGAGCCCGATCCCCTCGCACATCGACTACGAACGTGTCGTCGAGACGATCAGCCCGCGCAAGGACGTCGACGGCTTTCACCCGGTGAACGTCGGACGGATGGTGATCGGCCTGCCGGCACAGGAATCGTGCACGCCCGCGGGCGTGCTCGAGATGCTCGTGCACTACGGCATCGAGACGAGCGGCCGTCGCGTCGTCGTCGCCGGGCGCAGCAACATCGTTGGCAAACCGATTGCGAACATGATGCTGCAGAAACGGCGCGGCGGCAACGCGATCGTCACCGTCGCGCACACCGGCGCCGCCGATCTCGGCGCGATCACGCGCGAGGCCGACATTCTCATCGTCGCGATCGGTCGTCCGCGCCTGGTGACCGCCGACATGGTCAAGGAGGGGGCGGTCGTCATCGACGTCGGCATCAACCGCATCGACGATCCGACGAGCGATCGGGGATATCGCCTCGTGGGCGACGTCGACTTCGACGCGGTCGCGCCGAAGTGCAGCGCGATCACGCCGGTGCCCGGCGGCGTCGGGCTGATGACGATCGCGATGCTCATGCACAACACGCTCCGCTCCGCGCGAGGGGATTTCCGATGACCGAGCAGGATTTCGAGTACGAGTTCGACGATGAATATTCGCGCGCCGAGGAGCGGCATGCGCGCAAGGAGAAGCCGAAGTTCGGCGTGCTCTACGAGGACGAGCGCATCATCGTCTTCGACAAGGGCAGCGGCATCTCCTCGATCCCCGAGCGCTACATCAAGGGCATCTCGCTCAAGGAGATCGCCGAGGAGAAGCACGGGCGGCTCTGGACCGTGCATCGCATCGACAAGGACACGAGCGGCGTGATCGTCTACGCGCGCGACGCCGAGGCGCACAAATCGCTCAACGACCAGTTCGAGCATCGACAGACGAAGAAGCTCTACGCGGCGGTCCTCGAGGGCGAGCTGCCAGGCGACGAGGTGCCGGTGGACATCCCGATCGCGCAGGACACGCAGCGACCCGGCATGATGCGGCCGACGGCGCGCGGCAAGGAGTCGGTGACGATCTTCCGCGTGCGCGAGCGGTTCACCGGCTTCACGTACGCCGAGGCCGAGCCGGTGACCGGGCGCATGCACCAGATCCGCGTGCACGCCAAGGCGATCGGCTTTCCTCTGCTGATCGATCCGCTGTACGGCAATCGCAGGGAGTTCCTGCTCTCGTCGATCAAGCGCAAGTTCAAGGACTACGGTCGCGACGAGAAGCCGCTGATCGACCGGCTGACGCTGCACGCCGAGCGCCTGACGATCACGCATCCCGGCACCGGCGAGACGATGACGTTCGAAGCGCCGCTGCCGAAGGAGTTCAAGGCGCTGCTGACGCAGTTGCGCAAGGTGGTGGCGAAGAAGCCGCTGCCGGGATGATCGGTACCCGGCGTCCATGTTTGCTGCGCTGAGCGATCAGCGCACGCTATCCTCGTATCGCGACGACGCCTCAGCTGCCTTCGGCCTAGCGCACGCGCCGATCATCACCTGGCGCATCGCGCCAACGATCGCACGCTACATCGCGTCCTCCAACACCCGCCGCACCGACACCAGCCGCTCGCGATAGTACTTCTCGCCGAGGCTCGAGACGATCACGCCCTTCGACGTCGAGGCGTGCACGAACTCGCTGGAGTTGATGAGGATGCCGACGTGCGAGACGCCGCTGCCGGAGGTGTTGAAGAAGACGAGGTCGCCGGGCAGCGCGTCGTAGAGCGTCACCGCCTGGCCGGCGCCGGACTGCTGGCTCGATGTGCGCGGCAGGCGCACGTCGAGCGCGCCGAAGACCGAGCAGACGAAGCCGGAGCAGTCGATGCCGGAGCGCGAGTTGCCGCCGTAACTGTAGGGAACGCCGAGCCAGGTCTCCGCGGTCCGCAGAAGCGAGCGACGATCGTAGGAGAGCGATGGCGAATCGTACGCGGCGGCGAGGCGCTCGCTGGCGCTGCCGGCCGATGCGGAGGGCATCGAGGCGGAGGGACTCATGCGTCGCGTCGCGGGGAGGCATCCGCTGGCGACGACCGCGACGAGCGCCGCGGCGACGAGGGTGCGAAGCGTGGACATTGGGACCTCAGGAGGCTGCCGAGGAGATCAGCCGTTGGCGCGATCGTGATCGTGCTCGATCTCACAGGTCTGGCATGCGGAGCACAGCCGCATGTTGATCCGGTGGGCGGTCGCGATCATCAGGCCGGCGACGACGGCAATATAGGGATGGAGCGTCTCGGCCGCATGCGAGTGGGAGTCGTGGCCGATGAAGTTCGCGACGAGGATCGTCGCGCCGGCGCTCATCATCAGGAGCGGGTTGATCTGTCGATGCACGCGGTAGGAGCTGCCGAGGCTGACGATGCCGACGGTCGCCGAGATCGCGATCATGACGAGCTCGAACGCGCCGCCGAGCAGCACGTGCGCGCCGGCCAGCGGCAGGATCGTGAACGCCAGCGGCATCGCCGCGCAATGGATCGCGCACAGAAGCGATGCGGAGATGCCGAGGCGATCGAGCATCGCGCGGCGGCGCGTGCTGGTCGGGTCGAGCGTGGTGTCGGTGCTCACGGCTGGCAGCCGGGACAGGTCCCGTAGAACTGAAGTGAATGATGAATGTCGCGGTAGCCGGTCGCCTGCTCGAGGCTGCGCTCGATCTCCGCAAGCCGGCAACCGTCGAGCGGGGCGATCGCGCCGCAGCGGCTGCACGTGATCGTGTGCCGGTGCGAGCCCGAGCGGATCTCGTAGCGCCAGCCCTCGCCGACGCGATCGTTGCGCGCGACGATGCCCGACTGCTCGAGCGCCTCGATCGTGCGGTAGACCGTCACCAGGTCGACGCGACGGCCGAGGGCGGCGACGCGCTCTGCGATCTCGGCGACCGCGAGGGGACCGCCGGCGTCACCGAGCACGGCGACGACCGCCCGACGCGCGGGCGTCACGCGCAGTCCCCGCGCGCGGAGGGTGGAGTCGATATGCTCGGAGGCGGACGGCATGGGCGCCAAGGTAGGCATTTCTGCAACTCGTTTGCAAGTATTCCTGCAATTGATTTGCAGAACTGTGAGCGCGTGGTTGCAATTATCGCCTTGGAGCCATGGCAATAGGGGCCGTATCATTGCGTTCTTGTCAGATAACCTCCTCTTCGGGTTGCCAGCCCGGACAGGGGGCGGCTGCCGGTGGAAAACACCATTGAAAACCTAAACCCACACTCGCCAGACCACGGCGCGCGTGCGCCCTTCGGGGACGGCCGCGCCTGGTAACCGGGAGAGGCAGGACGGGGTGAGCAGGTCGCCATCCTTCATGAGTACTCATGGACGGACACCGGCAGCCCGGCGATCATCGCGAATCCCTTCACCTTTTCTCTCGGCGTGTTTCGACGCGGCTCATCGCGCCGAAGGGGTATGTATCACACTTGAGGATTCTGATGGCAGACCAGGCCACGCTTCAGGAGAAAGACATCAAGAAGTCGGGCAAGATCAAGCGCGGGAAAGTGTCGCGTTTCCGCACCGAGAGCGACTACTCCTCGAACGAGTACGACGCGCTTTCGAAGATGTACGAAGGCACCCTTGGACGGATCTCCGAGAACGAGATCATCAAGGGTCGGATCGTCCAGATCACTGACGACGACGTATCGATCGACATCGGCTTCAAGTCCGAGGGCGTCGTTCCGCGCAACGAGTTCACGAACATCGAGGACCTGAAGCCCGGAGACGAGGTCGAGGTTTTTCTCGAGAAGGTCGAGGACGCTGAAGGCAAGCTCGTTCTGAGCCGCCGTCGCGCCGACTTCATGCGAGTCTGGGAGCAGATCGGACGTGCCTACGAGAACCAGGAGGTCCTCAAGGCCACGATCACTCGCCGTATCAAGGGTGGACTGGTGGTCGACCTGCTCGGCCTCGACGCGTTCCTTCCGGGATCGCAGGTCGACGTGCGCCCCGTCCGCGATTTCGATGCCCTCATCGGCCGCGAGCTCGATGTGCGCGTCGTCAAGATCAACCACCCGAACGAGAACGTCGTCGTCTCGCACAAGGTCCTGCTCGAGGAGAACCTCGCCGAGCAGCGCAGCGAGATCCTCGCGAAGCTCGAGAAGGGTCTCGTGCTCGAAGGCACCGTCAAGGCGATCACCGACTTCGGCGTGTTCGTCGATCTCGGCGGCGTCGACGGCCTGGTGCACATCACCGACCTGTCGTGGGGTCGCGTCAATCATCCGTCGGAGGTCGTCAAGCTCGATGAGACCATCAAGGTCGTCGTGCTCGACTTCGACGAGGAGCGCCGCCGCATCTCGCTCGGCCTCAAGCAGCTGACGCCGCACCCGTGGGAGAACATCGAGGAGAAGATCCATCTCGGCAACCGCGTGACCGGCAAGGTCGTCTCGCTGACCGACTACGGCGCGTTCGTCGAGCTCGAGCGTGGCATCGAGGGTCTGATCCACATCTCGGAGATGAGCTGGACCCAGCACATCAAGCATCCGTCGCAGATGGTCTCGCTCGGCCAGATGGTCGAGGTGCAGGTGCTGAACATCGACAAGAACGACAAGAAGATCTCGCTCGGCATGAAGCAGCTCGAGCCGGATCCGTGGGACGCTCTTCTGGAGAAGTATCCGGTCGGATCGTCGCACACCGGCATCGTGCGCAACCTCGCGAACTTCGGCGTCTTCGTCGAGCTCGAGCCGGGCGTCGACGGCCTTGTCCATATCAGCGACCTGAGCTGGACCAAGAAGCTTCGCCATCCGGGCGAGATGGTCAAGAAGGGACAGGAGCTCGAAGTCACCGTCCTCGGCATCGACCGCGAGCAGCGCAGGATCTCGCTCGGACACAAGCAGATCGTCGACAACCCGTGGGAGGCCTTCGCCGAGGCGTACAGCGTCGGCAAGAACACCGAGGGCAAGATCGTCCGCATCATCGACAAGGGCGTCATCGTCGAGCTGCCGTACGGCGTCGACGGCTTCGTTCCGACCTCGCAGCTTGCGTTCGCGCCGGTCAAGAACATCGCCAGCTACTTCCGTATCGGCGATCGCCTGCCGCTGCAGGTCATCGAGTTCGACAAGGAAGCCAAGAAGATCGTCCTCTCGGCGGTCGAGGCGCTCCGCGAGATGGGTCCGGAGGCGCAGGAGGATTACTACCGCCTGCATCCGGTTCCGCAGTCTGGACCAGCTGGAATGTCGCACGAGGAGATCGCGGTCGAGAGCGATGTCGACGGTGGCGAGGAGCAGACCGAGGAGCCTGCCGCCGAGGGATAGCATCGACTTCGGTCGAGACCACGACATTCGTCATGTTTGCTGCAGGCCCCGAGTCGTAACATTGACTCGGGGCCTGCCTCGTTTGGCCCTTTTCCCAGCGCCGGGCGCGTTTGACGATGTTTGGATAGGGTGGGCCCAATTCATATACTTGGACTGAATCCGATAACACTCTGTTTCAGACCAGCCGTGCCATCCCCCTTCACCGAAGTACGCCTTCCCCTGTAATCCTGGAGCGCTCTTCATGCTCACCGAGTTCGGACAGGTCTTCATCTTCATCCTGCTTGCGGTCGTGTTCGTCGCCATGGGCCTGATCACCAACTGGTTGATCCGCCCGGCCAGACCGACGCCGGAGAAGCAACTGATCTACGAGTGCGGTGAAGACACCGCCGGCCCCGCCCACCTCAAGTTCAACATCCGGTTCTACGTCATCGCGCTGGCGTTTCTCCTGTTCGACCTGGAGTTCGTCATGCTCTTTCCCTGGGCGACCGTCTTTGGTCCTCTCGGACCGCCGGCGTTCTGGATGGGGATGGTCTTGCTCGTGGTGCTGATCGTCGGCGACCTGTACCTGTGGAAGAAGGGGGATCTCGACTGGGTGCTGCCGCCGGTGGTCAAGCCGCGGCTCGACCTGCTCGTCAGCCGCGACCGGCCGCGCTTCCGCCCGCCGGCACCGACGCCGGCAAAGCAGCCCGAGCCGGCCGACGTCGCGTGATCGTGGGCGTCTTCAACTCCGAACGCAGAGGATTCAGATGGGGCTTCTCAATAAACTCGACAGCGTCGACGGCTTCGATTCGGGAAACATCGTGCTGACGTCGGTCGAGTCGCTTCTGAACTGGGGTCGGCTCAGCTCGATCTGGCAGATGAGCTTCGGCCTGGCGTGCTGCGCGATCGAGTTCATGGCGGCCAACGCCTCGAACTTCGACATGGGACGCTTCGGCGTCATCCCGCGCCCGTCGCCGCGCACCTCCGACGTGATCATCATCTCCGGCACCGTCACGCTCAAGATGGCCTCGCGCATCAAGCGCCTGTACGAGCAGATGCCCGATCCGAAGTACGTGATCTCGATGGGGAGCTGCGCCAACTGCGGAGGCCCGTACTGGGAGCACGGCTATCACGTGCTCAAGGGGGTCGACCGCGTCATCCCGGTCGACGTGTACATCCCGGGCTGCCCGCCGCGGCCGGAGGCGCTGCTCGAGGGGCTCATCCGGCTGCGCGACAAGATCCGTCACCAGACCATGGTCAAACACACCGCCTGAGGTCCCACTCCCATGTCGACAGCGAACGCCCCCGTTTCGATCGAAGAGATTCACGCGGACCTCCAGAGCAAGTTCTCGGACATGATCGGCGAGCTGCGGCGCGAGCCGGCGGCGACCGGCACTCCGTACATCGTCGTCGCCGCCGAGTGGATCCGCGACGTCTGCCTGTACCTGCGCGACGAGCCGCGGCTGC
The DNA here is from genome assembly GCA_035539855.1 of Kapaibacterium sp. (SeqCode). Lineage (GTDB taxonomy): Bacteria > Bacteroidota > Ignavibacteria > OLB7 > OLB7 > DATLHO01. The sequence goes on from DATLHO010000146.1 coordinate 27,817, forward strand.
TGATGAACAAGCTCGATCTGCTGTCGTGCGTCGACTTCCGGCAGATCAACGGTCAGGAGTACGCCGGCCAGCTCGGCGTCGTCTACCACCTATCCTCGCTCCGCCAGGACGGCAACGACTGGCGCACGATCCATCGCTGCGCGCTGCGGGTGTACACGCCCGTCGAGGATCCCCGCGTCCCGTCGGTCTCGCGCGTCTGGCGCCACGCCGACTGGCACGAGCGCGAGGGCTACGACATGTTCGGCATCCGCTTCGAGGGCCATCCCGACCTTCGCCGCATCCTGCTGCCGGACGACTGGCAGGGCCATCCCCTGCGCAAGGACTACGAGGTCCCCGAGTACTATAACGGCATGCGCGTACCCTACTGATCGCCGACGCGCCGACCGATGGCCTCGAGCACTCGCCATCGGACTGCCGACCCCAGTCAATCATCTCCGAGAACGTGGCACAAGGAACCGACTCGAAGGCAGCCAACCCGGCGGCGGGACTGCTCATCATGGCGGGGGCGAACGTGGTGGCGGCCATCGGCTTCATCGTGTTCTACTTCCTGCACCGCGGCGCCAACGGCGAGGGCAGCTACTGGCTACTGATCGCGGCAATGGTGTTCTTCGTCGCGACGGTTGGACTGATCGTCGTCTACAACGTGTTCAAACGCAAGCTCTCCGGCCTCTCGACGCCTCCGCCAACTGACCGTCGTCGGGACGGATAAACGCAACAAGGATCCCACATGGCTGACCTCCTGGAACCGCCCGTCACCGTCGAGCCGCAGATCTCGACGCTGCGTGCCGAGCGCGCCCTGCGCACCGAGGAGATGATCCTCAACATGGGTCCGCAGCACCCCTCGACGCACGGCGTCTTCCGTGCCGAGCTCGTCCTCGACGGCGAGCAGGTCGTCGACGCGATCCCGCACATCGGGTACCTTCACCGCTGCTTCGAGAAGCACGCCGAGGCGATGACCTATCCGCAGGTGATCCCGTACTGCGACCGCCTCGACTACTGCGGCGCGATGAACAACGACTGGGGCTTCGCGCTCGCGTGCGAGGAGCTCATGGGCGTCAAGGTCTCCGAGAAGGTCGAGTACATCCGCGTGATCGTCGCGGAGCTCAACCGCATCGCCTCGCACCTGGTCGGCGGCATCGGCACCTACGGTCTGGACGTCGGCGCGTTCACGCCGTTCCTGTACTGCTTCCGCGAGCGCGAGCTCATCCTGCAGATCTTCGAGCGCCTCTGCGGCGCGCGGCTGCTCTACAACTACATCTGGGTCGGCGGCCTGTCGCACGACGTGTACCCGACGTTCCTCGACGACGTGGAGGATTTCATCCCCCGCATGCGCGCGATGATCGCCGAGGTCAACCTGCTCTTGACCGGCAACAAGATCTTCACGACGCGCACGAAGAACGTCGGCGTGCTACCGGCCGACGTCGCGATCAACTACGGCATCACCGGTCCGATCCTGCGCGCCTCCGGCGTGCGCCACGACCTGCGCCGCGACGACCGCTACTCGATCTACGATCGCTTCGACTTCGACATCCCGACCGGCGTCACCGACGACGGCGCGGTGCTCGGCGACTGCTACAACCGGTACTGGGTGCGCATGCGCGAGATGGAGGAGTCGCTGAAGATCGTCGAGCAGGCCGTGCGCGATCTGCGCGCGACGCCGTCGCTGCTCGCCGGCGACGTGCAGAAGGACGTGCCGAAGCGCATCAAGGCCGCCACCGGTGAGGTCTACAGCCGCACCGAGACCTCGAAGGGCGAGCTCGGCTATTACATCATTTCGACCGGCGGCACCAACCCCTACCGCGTGAAGGTGCGGCCGCCGTGCTTCGTCAACCTCGGCGTGCTCGCCGAGTGCTCGCGCGGCCACATGGTCGCCGACTTCATCGCGGTCATGGGATCTCTGGATTTCGTCATGGGCGAGGTCGACCGATAACGCAGCCGGTCGATCCGCAATCCGCAACCGACACTCCGCAATGGATACGTTTCTCCTCGATCTTCTCGGCAACCAGATTCTCGCCGGCGTCGTTGCGGCGGCGCTGGTGCTGGTGTTCGTGCTCCTGTTCGCGCTCGTCGCGATCTACGCCGAGCTCAAGCTCGCCGCGTTCATGCAGCACCGCCTGGGTCCGATGGAGGCCGGTCCGCACGGCGTCCTGCAGCCGTTCGCGGAGATCCTGAAGCTGCTGCAGAAGGAGGCGATCCGTCCCGACCGCGCCGACCGCTGGCTGTTCCAGATGGCGCCGTTCCTGGTGTTCGTCGGCTGCTTCGCCGCGTTCGCGGTCGTGCCGTTCAGCCCGCTGTACATCGGCGCCGACATCGACGTCGGCGTCTACTACATCATCGCGGTCTCGTCGCTCGTGGTCATCGGCATCTTCATGGGAGGATGGGCCTCGAACAACAAGTACACGCTCTACGGCGGCGTCCGCTCGGTCGCGCAGATCATCAGCTACGAGATCCCCGCCGGCTTCATCGTCCTGGCCATCGTCATGATGTCCGGCACGCTGTCGATGCAGGGGATCATCGAGCAGCAGGGAGGAGGCTTCTGGAACTGGTACGTCTTCGGCGGACCCAAGAGCGGCTCGACGACCTCGATGATCACCGGAGGGATGATCTCGACGCCGGGCACCGCCGCGAGCTTTCTGCTGATGCCGCTGATGGCGATCGCGCTGCTGATCCTGTACTCCTCGGGACTGGCCGAGACCAACCGCGTTCCGTTCGACCTGCCCGAGGCGGAGTCGGAGCTCGTCGGAGGGTACAACACCGAGTACAGCGCGATGAAGTACGCGATCTTCTTCCTCGCGGAGTACGGCAACATGTTCGTCGTCTGCGCGATCGCAACGACGCTGTTCCTCGGCGGATGGCAACCGCCGCTGCCTCGCTTCTTCGCGCAGTACGCCGGCCTCGGCTCGCCCTTCTGGATCGGCATCGAGGGCTTCTTCTGGTTCGTCGCCAAGTCGATGGTGCTCGTGCTGATGCAGATCATGCTGCGCTGGACGCTGCCGCGCCTGCGCGCCGACCAGTTGATGCACCTGAGCTGGAAGATGTTCCTGCCAATCGGGTTCGTCGTCGTCATCGTCATCGGCGCGTGGATCACGTTCATCGGCGCACCCAACGCCGACCCCCGCCAGGCACTGAGCCCGGCCGCCGCACCAGCGCAGGTCGGCGTCGCATCGGCCCCCGCACCCGTCCCATCCGCAACGATTCACAACGGTGGAGTCAGACAATGAGCATCCTGTCCGACATCTGGGAGGGCGTCCGCACGACCCTCATCGGACTTCGGGTGACGGTCCCATACATCTGGCGCCGACCGGTCACGCTGCAGTATCCGCACGAGCGTCCCGATCTGCCGGAGCGGACGCGCAACCGGCTGTACGTCAACATGGACGACTGCATCGGCTGTGACCAGTGCGCGCGCGCCTGTCCGGTCAACTGCATCGACATCGAGACGGCGAAGTCGGTCGGCGAGGATTCGCCCGGCGTGACCTCCAACGGCAAGCGCAAGGCGCTGTGGGTCACGCGCTTCGACATCGACATCGCCAAGTGCTGCTACTGCGGCCTGTGCACGTTCCCGTGCCCGACCGAGTGCATCAAGATGACCGACGTCTTCGAGTTCGCCGAGCAGGAGCGCAACAACCTGATCTACAGTTATGTGACGCTCACGCCCGCGGAGATCCTCGAAAAGATCGCGACCTCCGAAGAGGCCGAGCGCGAGCTCGCCGAGCAGAAGAAGGCAGCGGCGGCCGCGCCGAAACCGGCAGCGGCACCGGCAGCCCCGGCCGCGACGCGCGCGGCCTTCTCGGCGTCGGCGTCGCGGCGATGCAGGCGAAGATCGCCGCAGCGAAACAGGCCGCCGGCGGAGCGCCCGCGCCCGTCGCGGCCGCGGGCGCGTCGACGAGCGAGCCGGCGCCCGCAACGGCGGAGCCCGCCACGGAGCCCGTCGCGACGGGCGCGCCGGCCTCCGACGAGGACGCCGAGAAGGCGGCGAAGATCGCCGCGATGAAAGCGAAGATCGCCGAGGCGAAGGCCCGCAAGGACGCCGAGGGATAGCGTGGTGACGGCAGTGGTGATCGACAACAACTCTCAGACTTCGCGATGTACGACTTCCTCTTCTACACCTTCGCACTGATCACGGTCCTTCCGGCGTTCGTCGTCGTGTTCGCGCGGAACATCGCGCACAGCGCGTTCTCGCTGATGTTCACGCTCTTCGGCGTCGCGGGACTCTACGTGATGCTCGGCGCGGACTTCGTCGGCGTCTCGCAACTGCTGATCTACGTCGGTGGCATCCTCGTGCTCTTCCTCTTCGGTATGATGCTCACCGCGAACATCGACCAGCTCCGCGAGGAGCAGCCGCCGATGGCGCGGCAGCTCGGCGCGGTCTTCGTCGGCGCGGCGATGCTGGCGATGCTGACGATGGCCGTCTGGGGCATCCCGGCATGGCGCAACGCGACGCCGCGCATGCTCCCGAACGACGCGCAGACGACGAGCACGATCGGAACGCTCTTCATGGGCGACTTCGCCCTCCTGTTCATCGCCAGCTCGATCGCGATCCTCGTCGCGCTCGTCGGTGCGGCGATGATCGCGCGCGCCGACGGCTTCTCGTCCGAAGACGCCTCGACGCGGATGTGATCTCCTGACTTCTGTTCTCAACCGACTGGTGTCTCAATGCCTGCTGTCGGCCTTCCGCACTTCCTGACGATCGGCGCGATCCTCTTCTCGCTCGGTCTGTTCGCGATCATCACGCGCCGCAACGCGGTGATGCTGCTGATGGGAATCGAGCTGATCCTCAATGCCGCGAACGTCAACCTCGTCGCCTTCTCGCGCTACAGCACCGCGGGCACGTCGCTGATGATGACCGGCCAGATCGCCTCGCTCTTCGTCATCGTCCTCGCCGCGTGCGAGGCGGCGGTCGCCCTGGCGATCGTCCTGAACATCTACAAGCGCTTCAGCACGATCAATGTCGACGAGGTCGACATGCTCCGCGACTGACGAGCCCTCGAACTCCGCAATCCCGGATCCAATAACGGAACGCCTCAATGGACTCCGTCCTGCAACTCTCGATCGTCATCCTGCTTCTGCCGTTCGTGGGATTCGTCGTCCAGCTCGTGCTAGGCAAGGCGAAGACGCCGGCCGACTACGTGATCGATCCGCACGAGAGCGCGCACCACGATCACGACGCGCACGGCAACGTCGCCGACGCGCACACCGCCGACCACACGCAGCACGCCGTCGACGTGCCGCACGAGCCGGCCGCGCACGCTCCGTCGCACGGCGATCATCACTACACCTACCACGTCACGAAGCGACGCGGCCCGTGGACCGATGCCGACCAGACGCGGGCATACCGCCTGCACTGGATCGCCACCGCGATCATGGGCATCTGCCTGGCGCTCTCGATCTACGTGGCGTACGTGACGATCTCGGCTCCGGCTATCTCCGGCGCGCCGAACTGGACTCCGAAGGCGGAGGCCTCCGCGGTCTGGTACGACTTCGGTGACGCTGCGACGAGCGCGATCGGTCGCGCGTACGTGATCACGCTCGGCGTGCTGGCCGACAACCTGGCGGCGATCATGCTCGTGGTCGTGACGCTGATCTCGTTTCTGGTGCACCTGTTCTCCAGCGAGTACATGCGCGAGCCGTCGATGCACGGCGGTCGGTTCAATCGCTTCTTCGCGTATCTGGGATTGTTCACGTTCTCGATGCTCGGCATCGTGATCGCGAACAACCTGCTGATGATCTACATCTTCTGGGAGCTCGTCGGCGTCAGCTCGTACCTGCTGATCGGCTTCTGGTACGAGCGTCCCGCTCCGCAGTACGCCAACAAGAAGGCGTTCATCGTCAACCGCGTCGGCGACATCGGGATGTTCGCCGGCATCCTGATTCTGTTCACGCAGCTCGGAACGCTCGAGCTCACTAAGGTCTTCACGATGCTCTCGGCCGGCACGCTTCCGTACGGCTCGGAGCTCTGGCTCACCGCCGCGGGCATCCTGCTGTTCTGCGGCGCGATCGGCAAGTCGGCGCAGTTCCCGCTCAACGTCTGGCTACCGGACGCGATGGAGGGTCCGACGCCGGTCTCGGCGCTGATCCACGCCGCGACGATGGTCGCCGCGGGCGTCTACCTGACCGCGCGCATCTTCCCGCTGCTCACCGGTGACGCGATGCTCTTCGTCGCGGCCGTCGGCGGCGCGACCGCGATCATCGCCGCATCGATCGCGCTGGTGCAGTGGGATCTCAAGAAGGTGCTCGCCTTCAGCACGGTCTCGCAGCTCGGCTACATGGTGCTCGCGCTCGGCGTCGGCGCCTACAGCGCGGCGATCTTCCACCTGGTGACGCACGCGATGTTCAAGGCGTGCCTGTTCCTGGCGAGCGGCTCGGTGATCCATCAGATGCATCACTCGCTGCATCACATCCACGATCACTCACGCGATCCGCAGGACATGCGGAACATGGGGGGATTGAAGGGGAAGATGCCGGTGACGTACGTGACGACGCTGATCGCGACGCTCGCGATCTCCGGCGTCCCGCTGTTCAGCGGCTACATGTCGAAGGACGAGATCCTCGCCGGCGCGTGGGCGTTCCGCAACGTCAGCCCGGGCTTCATCGCCAACGCCGTCTGGATCGTCGGCTACGTCGTCGCCGGCATGACGGCGTTCTACATGTTCCGCATGGTCTTCCTGACGTTCTGGGGACAGCCGAAAGCCGCCGACATCTACGCGCACATCAAGGAGAATCCGCGCGTCATGGTCGGCCCGCTGGTGGTGCTCGCGACGCTTTCGCTGTGGATTCCGTTCGGCGGTAACCCGCTGAACCCGGGCGGAGGCTGGTTCCTCTCGAGCTGGGTGCGCACGCCGGCGCTCGTGGCTCCGGCCGGCGCGCAGCCGCACGTCTCGCATGCCGCCCCCGCGGCGACGCACGAATCGGCGGCACCACCGGAAGCCGGCACGCCGGCCGAGGCGGCGCACGGTGCGACCGGCGCGTTCCAGGCCTCGCTCGAGCACGCGACGCACGAGCTTCACGAGACGGGCATTCCGCACGTCGCGTCGATGCCCGCGCTGATGTCGCTTCTGGTCGCCGGCACGGGCATCCTCATCGCGTTCCTGCTGTACGGTCGAAAGGAGGCCAAGGGCCAGCAGGTGAGCTGGGCGGCGCCGACCGGCGTGCGCGCGTTCCTCTTCAATCGATGGTACCAGGACAACCTCTACGAGAAGGTGTTCCCCGTCGGCTTCTCGCTGGTGCTGATGAAGGCGCTCGCGTGGTTCGACGCGAACGTCGTCGACGGCATCGTCAACGGTGTCGGCGCGCTCTCAGTCGCGATCGCGCGCTTCGTCGGCGCCTTCGACACCTACGTCGTCGACGGCCTCGTGAACTTCCTCGGCGGCACGGCGCAGTTCGTCGGGCTTCTGTTCCGGCAGATGCAGACCGGCCGCATCCAGACGTACGCAGCCTACGCCGTCGTGGGCGTCATCGTTCTCTTCTTCGCCGTCACCATGATGGCCAGCGCACTCTAGCTCTTCGCCTCAGGCCTCTAAAGGACACAACGGTCTCTGAACATGAATAACTCAGTGCTCCTGATCCTGCTCACGTTCCTGCCCCTCGCGGGAATGACGGCGATCCTCCTTCTCCCGAAGCGCTCCGTCGGCGTCATCCGCTGGACGGCGCTGGCGATCGCGTTCGCGCAGATCGTGCTCGCGGTCGTCCTCTGGGGCGCCTTCGACAACACGCTCGGGGGCATCAACGATCCGGCGAGCTTCCAGTTCGTCACCCAGGCGACGTGGCTCAATCTCGAGTCGACGTTCCTCGGCAATCTCCACATCGAGTTCTTCCTCGGCGTCGATGGACTGTCGATGCCGATGATCCTCCTGACGGCGATCGTCATGACCGTGGCGACGGTGAGCTCCTGGAGCATCAACAAGAGCGAGAAGGGATACTTCGCGCTGCTGCTGCTTCTGAACACGGGCGTGATGGGAACGTTCGTCGCCCTGGACTTCTTCCTGTTCTACGTCTTCTGGGAGCTGATGCTGCTGCCGATGTACTTCCTGATCGGCATCTGGGGCGGACCGCGTCGCGAGTACGCGGCGATCAAGTTCTTCCTGTACACGCTCGCCGGCTCGGTGTTCATGCTGCTGGCGATCATCGGACTGTACTACAGCACGAACGTGGGACAGGGAGGGACGGTGCAGCACACGTTCAACATGCTGGCGATGATGAACCCGGCGAACTACATGCGCGACGGGATTCTCTCGCCGGAGGCGATCGGCAGCTTCGGCGGCAACGCTCTGCGCTACTGGGCGTTCCTGGCGCTGTTCGTCGGCTTCGCGATCAAGGTGCCGATGTTCCCGTTCCACACGTGGCTGCCGGACGCGCACGTCGAAGCGCCGACGCCGATCTCGGTGATCCTGGCCGGCGTGCTGCTGAAGCTCGGCACCTACGGCATCCTGCGCATCTGCGTCTCGATCTTCCCCGACGTCGCGATGGATCCGGCGGTGATGGAGTGGATCGCGATCTTCGGATTCATCGGCATCGTCTACGGCGCGTTCTGCGCGATGGCGCAGAAGGACTTCAAGAAGCTCATCGCCTACTCGTCGGTCTCGCACATGGGTTACGTGCTGCTCGGGATCTCGGCGATGAACACGATCGGCTTCAACGGCGCCATCTTCCAGATGTTCAACCACGGCGTGATCACGTCGATGCTCTTCCTTCTCGTGGGCGTCATCTACGACCGCGTCCACGACCGGACGATCGACAAGTTCGGCGGCCTGGCGAACCTGATGCCGGGCTACTTTTTCATCGTCACGATCGCGTTCTTCGCGGCGCTCGGCCTGCCTGGTCTGGCCGGATGGTGGTCCGAGTCGTTCGTGTTCATCGGCGCGTTCAACAACATCCACGTCCGCACCTGGACGATCCTCTCGCTTGCCGGCGTGGTGCTCGGCGCGGCGTACATGCTCTGGCTGCTGCAGCGCGCGTTCCTCGGAACGCTGAAGAACCGGGAGTGGGAGCCACACCTGCCGGATCTCGACCGACGCGAGTGGGCGATGCTGCTGCCGCTGGCGGCGATCGTCGTCGTGCTCGGTGTCTGGCCGTCGCCGGCACTGTCGATGATGAACGGCAGCGTCAATGCCCTCGTGCAGTTCCTTCACAACAGCGCGACGGTCACGACGACCGCGTTGAACACGCTCCCGTAATCCGCTAACAGGCGACGTACCCCATGGATACCGACTTCATACAGCTCGGAGCGAGCTTCCGGAACTTCCTTCCGGAGATCGTTCTCGGCGCCTTCTTCGTCCTGGCGCTCGTGGCCGAGTCGTTCGCGCGCAGCTCGTCGGCGCGGCGCGCACTCGCGGCGTTCGCCTTCGTCGGCTTCGCGATCGCCGGGTGGCTCGCGTTCGCGCAGGTGCCGCTGACCGAGAACGACTTCCGCGGCGAGTGGATCTTCCGCGCGGGCTACCAGGCGTTCGGACAGGGGATGCTCGTGATCGACACGTTCGCGATCTTCTTCAAGGTCCTGATCGCGATCGCGGGCATGCTCGTGATCATCTTCTCGATGCTCTCGCGCGAGCTGGTGACCGACGGCAAGCCGAGACTCGGCGAGTACTACTCGCTGCTGCTGGCGATGACCTTCGGCATGTACCTGATGGTCGGCGCGAACGACCTGCTGCTGATGTACATGGCGATCGAGATCGTCTCGCTCAGCTCGTACTCGATCGTCGGCTTCATCAAGCGCGTTCCGCGCGCGGCCGAGGCGTCGATGAAGTACGTGATCTACGGCGGCGTCTCCTCGGGCATCATGCTCTTCGGCATCTCGCTGCTGTACGGCATCGTCGGTTCGACGAACTTCGGCGACATCTTCGCCTTCGTCGGCACGCCGAACGCCGAGACCGCACCGCTGACCGCGTTCACGCTCGCGATGGTGATGGTGATGGCGGGCATCGGCTACAAGATCTCCGCCGCGCCGTTCCACTTCTGGACGCCCGATGTCTACGAGGGCGCGCCGATCACGATGACCGCGTACCTGTCGGTCGCATCGAAGGCCGCCGGCTTCGCGCTGCTCGTGCGTTTCCTCGTCAGCGCGTTCCCCGCGCCGATGCAGGGCTTCGACTGGCGGATGCTGATCGCGATCATCTCGGTCGCGACGATGTCACTCGGCAACCTCGCCGCGCTGCAGCAGACCAATCTCAAGCGCCTGCTCGCGTACTCGTCGATCGCGCACGCGGGCTACATGCTGATGGGACTCGTCGTCGGCTCGACCTACGGCATCACGGCGATCCTCGTGTACTTCGCGGTCTACCTGCTGATGAACCTCGGCGGCTTCTTCGCGATCCAGAAGATCGCCGAGCAGATCGGCTCCGAAGAGATCGACGACTACAAGGGACTCGGCGCGCGCATGCCGGTCGTCGGCGTGCTGCTCGGCGTCTTCATGATCTCTCTCGTCGGTCTGCCGCCGACCGCGGGCTTCATCGGCAAGCTGTTCCTCTTCAGCGCGATCGTGCAGGACGGAAGCGAGTGGCTCTGGCTCGCGGTCGTCGGCGTGGTCAACTCGGTGATCTCGCTCTACTACTACGTCCGCGTGCTCAAGGTGATGTATCTCGACAAGGCGCCGGAGGGCGACACCGGACCGGTGACGATCGAGCGCGGCTCGGTCGCGATCCTCGGCGTCCTCGCCGTCGCGACGCTGCTCTTTGGCCTCCCGAACTTCTTCGGACCGCTCACGAACATCGCCCAGCAATCGCTCGGCACTCTCGCGCAGTTGCTCCGCGACAGCGGATCGATGCTGGGAGGGCTTTGAGGGAGGGTAGTACCGGGAGTTCTTGCGACCGGCATGGACTGGGGTCTGTGCTGGTCGCTTCTTGTTAGAGGTCAGAGGTTAGATGTTAGAGGTCACGATGCGGTTGGAGGTGGTGGGTTTTTGGTATTGGTTATTGGCTATTGGTTTTTGAGTGGTAGTGGACGTCAGTGCGTGCCGACCAATAACAAATAACAAATAACCACCCCCCAGACTCTGACGCTCATCGCCATCCGGCGGTATCTTCTGTATCGTGACATCTGACCTCTGACCTCCAACATCTGACATGAAGGCTCTCATCACCGGCGCCACCGGCTTCATCGGCAGTCATCTCGCCGAGCATCTGCACGAAAAGGGCTACGAGCTGCGTGCGTTGATCCGGCCGAGCTCGGATACGAAGTGGCTGAAGCATCTGCCGGTCGAGTACGTGACGGGGAGCTTTTCCGACATCGCCTCGCTCGTTCCGGCGGTGCGTGATGTCGACGTGATCTATCACGTCGCGGGCGTCGTCGCGGCGCGCGATCGCAAGGGGTTCTTCGACGGCAATCAGCTAGCGACCGCGAATCTCATGGACGCGGTAATCGAGGCCAACCCGTCGCTCGCGCGCTTCGTGCATGTCTCGAGCCAGGCGGCGTGCGGTCCGTCTCCGTCGGCCGATCGTCCGGTCGACGAGTCGATGCCGATGCGGCCGATCACGACCTACGGCGAGAGCAAGGCGGCGGCCGAGCGTGAGGTGATCGAGCGGATGTCGGTGATCCCGTCGACGATCGTTCGTCCGCCCGCGGTCTACGGTCCGCGCGACGTCGGCGTCTACACGTTCTTCCAGGTGGTCGGACGCGGGCTCGCGCCACTGATCGGATTCGACCGCAAGCTCGTCAGCCTAATCCATGCTCGCGACCTCGTGCGCGGCTTCGTGATGGCCGGCGAGGCATCGGTGGCCGAAGGGGAGACCTACTTCATCAGCTCCGAGCGCTTCTACGACTGGAAGGAGGTGGGCGAGATCACCGCGAGGGTGATGGGCCGGCGGAGGCCGCGCTACCTCAACGTGCCGCACCCGATCATCTTCGGCGTCGCCGCGGTCAACGGGTTCATGGGCCGATTCATGAAGAAGCCGCCGATCCTCGACTTCGAGAAGGGACGCGATCTTACGCAGGGCTTCTGGACGTGCAGCGTCGAGAAGGCCAGTCGGGATCTCGGCTTCGAGGAGTCGCTGACGATCGAGGCCGGCATCGAGGATACCGTCGGGTGGTATCGCCATCACGGCTGGCTCTAGTCCTTCCGCATCGCGCTTCCGCGAGCTTTTCTCATCGCGTCTGCAACATCGTGGCGCCTGTCGGGTCTTCCCTGGACGAGGCCGTTCACCGTTCCGGCGAATCCCGCGCAGCGGTCATTTCGATTGCGCTGTTCGAGCCGGAGCGGCTATATTGAACGCCGACCAACGAATCCGAGGCCGCTCTATCGATCGATTGCAGACTACGTACTCCAACGTCCCTGCCGTTTCCGGGAATCTGCGCCAGCACGGCGCCGGTGGTGAAGTCGCTCGTTGCGACGTCAACATTCCGGAGCGAACACGATCAGTCCTCCTTGCTTCAACATGAGAGCAGCCTCTATGTGGTCTCACGTTACTCGCCACGCCTTGCTCGCAGCATTGGCTCTCGGCGCAACCGTGCCCGTTTCCGCCCAGGTTACCAAGGGCGGCTCGGCCGTGCCGTTCCTGTTGATCTCGCCAAGTGCGCGCGCCAGCGGCATGGGTGAGGCCGGAACGGCGGTTGCCAGCGACGTCAATGCGACGTTCTTCAACATCGGCGGCCTCGCCTACCAGAAGAACAGCCAGGTGAGTCTCACGTACTCGAAGTGGCTCCCCCAGTTCAACGCCGACCTCCACTACAGCTACGCCAGCGGCTCGACCTACCTCGAGGATCTCACGGGGACGATCAGCGGACAGTTCACCTTCCTCGATCTCGGCGAGTTCCAGCAGACGTTCGAGGATGGTCGCACAGGCGACAAGTTCCGCTCGCTCGAGTTTGCGCTCGGCGTCGGCTACTCGACGATGCTCTCGGATGATCTCGGCGCCGGCATCATGGGCCGCTACATCCAGTCGAACCTCTCGTCGCTGCCGGTTGGCAATCAGAAGGAGGAGGGGATCGGACGCAGCGTCGCCTTCGACCTCGGCGTCCTCTGGAAGCCCGAGACCGACTGGGGCATGCCGAAGGACTTCATCACGATCGGCACGACGATCGCGAACATCGGTCCGAAGATCCACTACATCGACATCGCCCAGGCCGATCCGCTGCCGACGAGCTTCCGCTTCGGCACGAACTTCCACCTGGTCGAGGACGAGTACAACGATCTCAACGTCACCGCCGACGTCATGAAGCTCCTGGTCAACCGTCCGTCGAAGGACGAGGTCGACCCGATCCCGAAGTCGCTCGTCACCGCGTGGGGCAACAGCATGGGCGTCGAGCTCGCGCTCGGAGCCGAGTACTGGTACGAGAAGCTGGTCGCCCTGCGCGCCGGCTACTTCACCGAGTCGGCAGCCGGCGGCAACCGTGAGTTCCTCACGTTCGGCGCGGGCCTTCGCTACGACATCTACGGCATCGACTTCAGCTACATCAACACGATCGAAGAGGCGCATCCGCTGGCGAACACGCTGCGCTTCTCGCTGGTCGTCGACTTCGACCGCACCGTGCCGTAACAGGCGCGTCGGTCACGAGGGTATTGAGCCCGTCACCACTACTGGTGACGGGCTCCTTCTTTAGCGACCTCACCCCCCCGGCCCCCCTCTCCGCATGCGGAGAGGGGGGAGTCGGAGATGGTGCTGCGATCGATCGTGGTACCGAACGTCACATCCCCCCTCTCCGTATTCGGAGAG
>DATLHO010000147.1:0-31455 GCA_035539855.1 Kapaibacterium sp. (SeqCode)
TATGGTGAAGCTTGGAAAGTCGGTAACCACCGCTCTCTTTGCGGCCGGGACGATAGCGCTGGCGTCGCTTGCGGCGTGCAGTGACAGTGCGACGTCGAACGATCAGGCGACCGTGACGATGCAGTCGCAGCTCTCGAGCTCGTCGACCTCGCTCGCCAAGGCCGCCGTCGGAACCAGCGCGGTCGGCGTCGACTCGGTGAGCATCACGCGCATCCGCATGTTCGTTCGCCGCCTGAAGCTCCATCGCTCGGCCACCGATACGACCGGCGACAAGGACGTCAAGACCGCGCCGTTCGTCATCACGTTCGAGAACCAGGCGAAGACGTTCGTGAGCCTCCAGATCCCGCCCGGCACCTATGACAAGGTGAAGTTCGAGTTCCATCGTCCGGAGTCGAGCCAGATCACGGAGTATCTCGGCATCCCCGAGTTCGTCGACTTCGTCACGAACGATCGCTACTCGGTGATCTATGAGGGCAACGTCTACATGGACGGCACCGGCACCGCGATCCCGTTCACCTATCGCAGCGACATGACCGCGAACCTCTCGCTCAACCTCGAGCAGGAGATCACGTTCGCCGAAGGCTCCAACAACACCATCATGATGATGGTCGATCCCGCCGACGTCTTCACCAAGGCTGGCGAGCTTCTCGATCCGCGCGACCCGCGCAACGAGAACGAGATCGACAACAACATCAAGGCGGCGATCAAGGTGCACAAGAAGTAGGGCGCCCGCGCTCTTCGCGCACGCACGACGGCCCCGTCCCGAGCAATCGGGACGGGGCCTTTTTTGTCTGGTGCGGTGGACACTGTCGGCGGTGGGTGGTGTCCGTTGGCGCCGGCTCCTACCAGCGCACCATGATCCGCGCGACTCGGGAGTAGAAGCGATCCTCCGGCGTCGTGTTCCAGTGATGGCCTCCGCTCTCGCCGGCGCCGCCCGCCGAGGCGACGCGATCGGGCAGCGCCGCCTGCACGCTGGCCGCGCGACGCTGCGACAGGTCGTGGTTGCGCACGCTGTCGCCGGTCTCGTCGGTGAACCCCGTCACCGCGAGCGTTGCGGTCGCGGGGATCCGCGCGACGAGATCGCGCAGGATCGTGCGCGCGTCGTCGCCGAGCTCGGCGCTGTCGAAGTCGAAGAGCACGATAGACTCGCGATCCTGCGGACGGCCTTCAGCCGGCATCAATGCGCGGCGAACGCGCTCGACCCGAAACAGAATGGTGCGTCGGGGTGTCGTGATCGAGTCACCCCCGGCGGTGCGCGCCATCATGGTCACGTCGATGCCGTCGGGATTCGCCGCGAACCAGCGCAGCTCCGACTCGGTGAACGACTCCGTGTACATCGGCTGCAACTGCGATCCGCTGAGACGGCGGAAGACCTTGCCCTCGTGCCGCAGCTCGATGTTATAGGTGTCCAGCGGCGTCGTCGCCATCGCGGCGGTGACCAGGCGCATTCCCGTCGAGCTCGCGCGCACGAGCGTGTCGGCGATCGCGACGGGAGCCAGGAGCACGTCGCTGCCGGAGAGCTCGACGCGCCGATTCTCCGCGCGGCCCTCGGCGTGCGCATTGTTCGACGCGCGCGAGGGAAGACCGGTCGACCGAACGACGAGCCGCGATCGGTCGATCCCGAAACGACTCGCGAGCAGCGCTGCCACCGCCTCGGCGCGCCGCCGGGCCAGGCCGTCGACGCGGCGCTCAGCCGGCGTCATCGAGCTCGTCCCGGTGATCACGAGGCGCTCGGAGGGATTCGCCCGCATGCGCTCGCCGACGATCGAGAGGATCATGCGGTAGCGGCGCACGAAGGGATCGTTCGAGGCCGCCGAGTCGCCGCCGCCGTAGCGGGCAGGCACTGCGGAGGATCCCTCGTCGAAGAAGACGTACGGCAGCAGCGGGACGAGCCGACCGGTCGGTTCCTCCTCGATGCGGAGCGTCACCCGGTCGTCGTGCGCGCCGTCGGCGGCGATGCCGTACGGAATGACTTCGGCCTCGATCGCGCCCGGCTGCGAGCGCGATGACGAGACGACGGCGAGAAGCAGAGCGAGCGAAACGACGGCACGGCGATACGGCATTGGTCTTCGTTGGGTGGTCACGCGGTTTGCCATTCTGATGTCGATCGTCAAATTAGACTCCGGAGCGACGCGCCGCGCAAGGGCGGCTTCCATTCGATACTCCCCGGCACCCCTCATGAGACGTTTCTACCGACTCCTCCTTCCCATGCTCCCGCTGCTCGCACTCCTCGTCGCGAGCGCGCGCGCGCAGCAGGGCGCGTCGCCGGATGCGTCAGCCGGCATCGCGATCGAATCGCTGCTGCTGCCCGACGGCACACTCAATCGCGACCACGCGGCGCGCGGCGCGATCGACCTGCGCGGCTGGCGCATGGTGCTCGGTCCCCGCGGCGAGCCCCGGTTCGTGAGCGAGGCGGCCGGCGCGACGCTCCTCGGAGCGCCGGACGCGGGAGTGACGACCACGATGCCGAAGTCCGACGGGAGCGGATTGCTCGACGCGCCGGTGCCGGGCGACGAGGCATGGGACGACCGGTTCGGTCCCCCGGGGATCAACGGTCCGGTCTATGCGCTCGCGATGGTCGGTGGCGATCTCTACGTCGGCGGCGCGTTCACCATCGCAGGCAACGCGCTCGCCGCGAACCTCGCCGTCTGGAACGGAACGACCTGGAGCGCGGTTGGCGACGGCGCCAGCGGCCCGGTCTATGTCTTCGCGATCGACGGCGACGACATGTTCATCGGCGGTCAGTTCCTCTCCGCCGGCGGCGCGGCGTCGCGCTCGGTGGTGCAGTTCAACACGCGGACCAGACAGTTCACGCCGATGGGCGAGGGCGTCTGGGGCGGCTTCGTCATCCGGACCAACTTCCCCGTCGGCCGCGTGCACGCGCTGGCCGTGCGCGGCGATACGGTCTTCGTCGGCGGACTCTTCTACGAGGTCGGCCCGTCGATCCGCTCCAACAGCATCGCGCGCTTCAGCCGCTCCGCACGCACGTGGTCGGAGCTCGCCGGGCTCAACCCGGGCGGAGCCGGAGCGAGCGGACCCGCGGTCTACGCGTTGACGGTCATCGGAAGCGACCTCTATGCCGGCGGAGGATTCACCGGCGGCCTGCGCCGATATCGTGCCGGAGCCTGGTCCGCGCCGATCGGCGGAGGGACCTCCGACACGGTCTTCGCGATCGCTCCGGCCGGCGGCGCGCTCTACGTCGGCGGGCAGTTCACGCGCGCCGGCGGCATCGACGCGGCGCGGGTCGCGCGGCTCGATCTGGCGGCCGAGACCTGGTCGGCGCTCGGCGCCGGGTTCGACGCGCCGGTCTACGCGCTCGCCGTCGAGGGCGACGATCTCTATGCCGGTGGTCGATTCTCGAGCGCCGGATTCCAGCGCGCCGCCGCGATCGCGCGGTGGAGCGACGGCGTCTGGGTGCCGATCGGCGACGGACTCGTCGACAGTGCCGGGGCGTCGGTGCGCACGGTGCTGCCGGTCGCCGGCGGTCTCTACGCCGGCGGACGCTTCCGCATCGCCGGGCGCGTCACCGCGCACAACATCGGCTACTGGAACGGCTCCGCCTGGCGCGCGGTGCGCCGCGGCGGCTCCGAGAACGTCGACCGCAACGGCGTCAACGGTCCCGTCCACGCGGTCGCCGTGCGCGGCTCCGACGTCTTCGTCGCCGGCGATTTCACGGTCGCAGGCGGCGTGCCCGCGAGTCGCGTCGCGCGCTGGAACGGCGAGGAGTGGAGCGCGCTCGGCACGGGCATCGGCGGAGCCGACGCGCTCGTGCGAGCGCTCGCGGTCGACTCCGCGGGCTCCGTCTATGTCGGCGGCATCCTCACGAGCGCCGGCGGTGCCACCGCCAGCGGCATCGCCCGGTGGGATGGCGCGCGCTGGTCGTCGATGGCCGGCGGCGTCGGCGGAGACAATCCTTACGTCTTCGCGCTCGCGGTGCAGGGCGGCCGGCTCATCGCTGGCGGCGCGTTCAACAGCGCCGGCGGCGTCGCCGCGAGTCACGTCGCAGCATGGGATATCGCTTCGGGTTCGTGGGCGCCGCTGGGTGAAGGGATCGGCGCCGAGGATTCCATCTACTCCTTCGTCACGGCGATCGGCGTACAGGCCGACACGCTGTACTTCGGCGGCAGCTTCGACGGCGCCGGCGGCGTTCGCTCTCCGAACCTCGTGCGGCTCGTCGGCACGACCTATTCGCCGGCCGGCGTCGGATCGCGCACGGGGATGAACGCCCCCGTCGCCGCGATCGTCACGCGTCCCGGCGTCGTCTATGCCGCGGGCACCTTCACGCTCGCCGGCGGCGACAGCGCGCGCTACGTCGCCGAGCTCGTCGGCGATCGGTGGCGCCCGCTCGGCGCCGGACTGGCCGCGCCCGCATCGAGCCTCGCGCTCGAGGCCGGCGGCGCGCTCGTCGTCGGCGGGGAGTTTACCCGCGCCGGCTCGACCCGCGTCGGCTACGTCGCGCGCTGGAACGCCGGCGCCTGGTCGACCTACCTGACCGGCACCAACGGTCCCGTCCGCGCGCTCGCGGCCGGCGTCCTCGGCGTGCACGCCGGCGGCGATTTCACACTGGCCAACGGACAGAAGGCGAACAACATCGCGCTCTACGACTTCGTCGGCTGGACCTCGCTCGGCAGCGACCCGGCCTCCGGTCTCATCGGCACCGTGCTCGCCGCCGCGATCGACGACGGCGACGTCTATATCGGCGGCTTGTTCGCCAGCGCCGGCGGCGTGCGCGCCAGCGGCGCCGCGCATTGGGACGGCAACACGTGGCGCCCCATGGGCGCCGGCGTCGACGGTCCGGTCCGCTCGATCGCCATCGCCGGCGACGAGGTGTTCTTCGCCGGAGAGTTCTCGAGCGCCGGCGGCGTCGCCTCTCCGGGCATCGCCCGCTGGAGCCGCAGCGCCAGGCGCTGGAGCGGCCTCGGCTCGGGTCTCGAAGGCACCGGTCCGTACGCCTTCGCCCTCGCTGTCCGTGGCGACGAACTCTACGTCGGCGGAAGCTTCAGTCGCGCGGGCGGCGTCGAAGCGACCGCCCGCATCGCGCGGTGGAGCCGATCGGGCGGGACATGGTCACCGGTGGGCGGCGGCATCGCCGGCAGCGGCTACTACACCTACGTCTCGGCGATCGCGCTGGACTCGAGCGGTGGCCTGTATGCAGGAGGGATTTTTCCCTTCGCCGGAGGCACGCGCGTCAACAACATCGCGCGATGGGACGGCGCCGCGTGGCATCCGCTCGGTGAGGGACTCAACAACGCCGTCTACGACATCGCGATCGACGGGACGAGCCTCTACGCGACCGGAGAGTTTCTACGCGCCGGCCGCGTCGCCGTGCGTCGCATCGCGCGCTGGGATGGCGCCGACTGGCAGAAGCTCGGCGGCGACGGATTCGACCGCCGCGTCTACTCCCTGGCGATGCATCGCGGCGTGCTCTACGCCGCCGGCGAGTTCCTCACCGTCGACGACGAGGAGGCCTACGGCGTCGCGCGCTGGACGGGCCAGCGATGGCTCGGTCTGGGCAGCGGCGTGACCAATCCCTACGCCTTCAGCGGCGCCTACGCGCTCGCGGTCGACGACTCGGCGATCTACGTCGGGGGGAACTTCACCGTCGCGGGACGTCGCCCATCGTTCTACTTCGCGCGGTGGGTGCCGAGCCTGCAGATCTCCGGCGTCGAGACGCCGCGACCCGTCGTAGCGACCTCTGGAGTGCTTCGCGCGATCGTCCCGAATCCGTCGTCGTACGAGGGCGCCGTGCGCTTCACGCTCGCGAGCGCCGCGCACGTGCGGCTCGAGCTCTTCGCGGTCGACGGTCGTCCGCTCGCGCTGCTGGCCGATGAGCACTTCGATCCGGGCGAGCACGAGCGATCGCTTCCCGTGTCGACCCTGGCGCCGGGCGCGTATCTCTGCCGGCTTTCGAGCGGCGCCGTCGTCGAGACCATGCTCGTGGAGGTGATTCGATGAAAGCGATCCATCTGACCCTCGCCCTCATCGTGCTGGTCGTCGCGCCCGCGGGAGCGCAGGAATTTCTCGACACGGCGGGACGCTGGAAGTCGCTCACGCTTCCCGGCGGCTCGAGTCCACAGATCGCGCCGCGGGCCATGGTCGCGCTGCGCGGCCACGTGGTCATCGGACGGGAGGGACGCAGCGTGCTGGTCAGCCGGGATTCCGGCGAGACGTGGCGCAACACCGGCGGCGCGCTGCCGGCCGACCTGCAGACCGTCTGGGCGCTTGCGCATCCGGACACGCTCAACGCGCCGCAGCGGATCCTCGGCGTCGCTGCGACCGGAGCCAGCGGAGCGCAGGTGCGCCTGATCGAGAGCACCGACGGCGGCGACACCTGGCGCGACGCCGGGCGACTCGCGGAGCTCGACGTGCTCTTCACCGTTCCGACCGACACGATGCGCCTGTACGGTCCGCCCGCGATGCTCTTCGTCGACAACGCGTCGGGCTCGGGCCGCACCGGATTCCTCTACAGCGCCGCGGGATTGTTCGCGAGCACCGACAACGGCGCGACGTGGTCGCGCCGCGGCAGCGCGCGGGCGTTCAGGGCGCTTGCGATGCGTGACGAAGCCAACGGCATCGCCGCGCTCGGCGACTACCGAACGGGGACCGCGATCAGCGCGACACCGGGCGGCATCGCGTGGACCTCCGACGGCGGAGCGACGTGGACGCAGACGTACGGGTTCTCCGACGGAGGCTTCTACCAGCACCTGACGCTCAAGACGTTCTCGAGCACGCAGTACCGCGCGTTCGTGCCGGAGCGCTTCCAGAACTACATGGACTGGCGCCTGCTGCGCTCCAGCGATGCCGGGCGCACGTGGGGTGACTACCGGGGGAGGCAGGCGCGCCGGCCGCTCTACGGCGTGGCGTTCTGGCGCGACACGACCGACCTGCACGTTGTCAGCGACGGCGCGATCCTGCAGCATGCCGCCGACGGCGGGGAGCTCTTCTACCTGCTGCGCGACACCGCCGCCGGATACTGGCAGACGCCGCTCGACCTGATCCCCGGCTACGTCACCCGGGCGCCCATCGCCGCGACCGACGGACGCTACCTCTACTTCACCGTCCCGGGCAACCGCGCCGCGCGATGGCGCATGGCCTCGATCGAGCCGCTCTCGTCGGTTACGGTCGAGGTGCCGGTCGAAGGACTGTCCATCCGACCGAATCCCGTCAGATCCGAAGGCGCCCGCATCGACCTCGGCGCGAGGCTCGCCGGCGCGCGCGAGATCGTCGTCGTCGACGTGCTCGGCCGACGCCGGCTCGCGATCGACGTCCCCGACGGCGCGCGATCCGTTCGCCTCGACGCCGTCCCGCTCGAGCCCGGACGGTACGTCGCGATCGTTGGCGTCGGCCGCGCGATCGCCCGTGTGCCATTCGTCGTCGTCGACTGATCGGCGGCGAAATCCCCCGGTCTCATTGCGTTCTGAACGCCCGTCTTTCTTAGCGGGGCCGGTGCACGGCTCCAAGTCGGCGATTCGAGCTCTGTTTGCCGTTGGTATGGCCGTTGCAACAACTACGGAAACCACCGCAGCGACTGTGAGCAGGGGAGAAGTAGAGGGGATCTCAGGATGATATGAGGCCCGTTCCGGAATTCCGGAGCGGGCCTCATGCATGGTACGGGGGCGCGGTCGTTTCTCGAGAAAACTTCGATACAGATTCGGTGGATTCGTCCCGCAACCCCGCCTGGTGACCGGCGTAGTGGCACGAACATTGAATGATAGAGAGTAACCACCACACGCAAGGCGTGAGAGAGAAACCTCAAGGGAGGAACATCAAAAGCCCGCTTCGGTTCGCCGAAGCGGGCTTTCGATCGTAGATTTCGGCGGGCCGCGGCAGAGAGCTCGGAGACACTCAACCAGGGAGGCACGACAGCATGGCTCCGAAGGCATCCGGCGCGACGACGGCCGGAAACGACGTCGAGACATTCCTCGCGGCACTCGATCATCCCGCGAAGTCCGAGATCCTCTCGCTGCGCGCGCTGATTCTCGGCGTCGATCCGTCCGTGGCCGAGGGCATCAAGTGGAACGCGCCCAGCTTCCGCACCACCGAATACTTCGCGACGTTTCACCTGCGGGCGAAGGAGGGCGTGCAGATCATCCTGCACCGGGGCGCGAAGCGTCGCAGCGATGGACCGATCGCGATACCGGACCCTCACGGCCTGCTCGAATGGCTCGGAGAGGATCGCGCGAGCGTCCGGTTCCGTGATCAGGCGGATGTCGCGGCGAAGGGAGCCGCGTTCGCCGACGTGCTCCGCCACTGGATCAAAACCGTGTGAGCAGAAAGGATCCGCTGGCATGATGCTTGTATTAATCAAAGCATCACCATCACGCGAAACGACGTGAGAGAGAGCCTCCAGAGAGGAACATCAAGGCCCGTCCCGGCATTGCCGGGACGGGCCTCTGATTTTTCGGAGAGCGATGTATGCTCACGCGTCCGTAGGACGCGGCCCGTCGAGCGCGACGGTGCTCACTCGGGCGCGACCTGGCTCAGTCGTTCGTGTGCACGTCGCGCGCGGCATGGGTCATCGCGTAGCGCTCGATGAACTCCTGCACGACAGGATCGCTCGAGCGCTGCAGCTCCTGCGGCGTGCCGATGAACTGGATCGCGCCCTCGTCGAGCATCACCACCTTGTCGGCGACCTTGTAGACCGAGAAGATGTCGTGCGTGATCACCACCGACGTCACGTCGAGCTTCTGCGTCAGATCGCAGACGAGGTTGTCGATCTGCTCGGAGGTGACCGGGTCGAGACCGGTCGTGGGCTCGTCGTAGAAGACGTAGCGCGGAGTGCCCATCAGCGCGCGCGCGACGCCGACGCGCTTGCGCATGCCGCCGGAGAGCTCCGAAGGCATCTTCGAGGAGAGCTGATGATACGCCTCCTCGAAGACGGCCGCGCTGACGCTCGACGGATCGGGCAGAAGGCCGACGTTCGAGAGATTGCGACGGACCTCCTGCTCGAGCTTCGGCACGTCGCGATCACCGTGCTCCCACATGCCGAGGATCAGGTTGTCGGCGACGCTCATCGAGTCGAAGAGCGCCGCGCCCTGGAAGACGTAGCCGATCGTGCGGCGCATCTCGAAGAGCTCGTCGGTCGAGAGCTCGGCGATGCGCCGGCCATCGATCGTCACCGAGCCGGCGTCGGGCTTGAGCAGGCCGACCATGAGCTTCAGCAGCACGCTCTTGCCCGTGCCCGAGCGACCGATGATCACGGTCGTCGCGCCGGTCTCGATCTCGAACGAGACCCCGCGCAGCACCTGCCGCGAGCCGAAGGATTTCTGAAGGTTGTCGATGATGATCATGCGGTGGTCGTCGGAGAAGCGTGTGCACCGGCATCGGTCAGAGGATGTACCCGAAGAGCGCATCGAGCACGAGGATTGCCGCCGAGGCGATCGTGAACGAGCGCACCGCCGCGGCGCCGACGCCCTCGGCGCCGCCGGTCGTCCGGAAGCCGATGTAGCAGCCGATCAACGCGGTGGCTCCGCCGAAGACGAGAGACTTGATGATGCCGATCAGGATGTCGTACGCGCTGAAGTGGTTGCGGATCGAGCCGAAGAAGTCGTCGGAGCTGAATCCGAACTTCATGATCATCAGCATGTAGGCGCCGAAGATCGCCACGGCGTTCGCGTAGATGATGAGCACCGGCATCATCGCCATTGCCGCCAGCACGCGCGGCATCGCCAGGTAGCGGCTCGGGTGGATCGCCATCATCTCGAGCGCGTCGATCTGCTCGGAGACCTGCATGGTGCCGATCTGCGCCGCGATCGAGCCGCCCATGCGTCCGGCGATCACCAGCGCGGTGAGCACCGGCGAGAGCTCGGTGAAGACGACCGTGCTGATCGAGCCGCCGATGAACGGCCGCGCGAGCGCCATCAGGTTGAACTTCGCGAAGAGATTCGTCGCCTGCAGCGCCGCGATCGCCCCGGTGAACGCGCCGACGAGCGTCACGAGCGTCAGCGACTGCACGCCGATCTGCCACATCTGCTCGACGACCAGCTTGCGGCTGCGAAGCGCCGTCGGGAAGAATCGCAGCACGCTCAGCAGCAGCATCATGATACGTCCGAGCTCCGCAAAGAACCCTGTCACGCCACGTCCGACCGCGGCAACGCCATCGCCGATCATTGAGACCTCGAGTTGATCTGTCGGAAGGTAGCGGCGGCGGGCCAGAGTGCGAAGAGCGAAATGCGGGTGCGGCGTCGACCCGACAAACGACGAAGTGCCCCGGGACTCCCGGGGCACTTCGTCGCAGAACTCTTCAGATGGACTCTCGACCGATCGCGAGCGCGGCGTCGCAACTGCCGCGACGCTAGTCGACGGGGACCAGGATCTCGTACGGAGCGCCTCCGGGCGCCGGCAGCGAGCGCTTGAGGATCCACGGGTTGGCGAGCTTCACCTTCTTGTAGGTCGAGCCCTGTCCCTGCGCCCACTCGGCGAGGTTGCCAATGGACTCGGTGACCGTGACCGACTTCGACTTCGGGTTGCGATAGTAATCGCGCTCGCGAAGAGTGAATCCGTACTTCGCCGGATTCGACATGATCTCCTTGATCGCCATGATCCGGAACGGATAGCGCGAGGTCTCCTCGTTGACGTAGAGATCGAAGAAGCTGCGCTGCCGCTGGAACGTCAGGTCGTCGTTGGTCGCGCCCTCGCCCATGTTATAGGCGGCCATCGCCAGGTACCAGCTGTTGTAGCGCGCGTAGTTGTCGCGCAGATACCGCGCGGCCGCCCGGGTCGACTTCTCGGGATGACGGCGCTCGTCGACGAAGTCGTCGATGCGCAGTCCATAGCGGCGACCGGTGGCGGGAATGAACTGCCAGAGCCCGACCGCCCCGGCGCTCGACTGCGACTGGAACAGCGCGCTCTCGGCGACCGAGAGGTACTTCAGGTCGGTCGGCACGCCCTCCTCCTTCAGGATGCGATCGTACATCTCGAAGACCTCGCCCGAGCGCTTCAGATAGAGCATGATCTGCCCTTCGGACTGGAGGTTGAGCAGCAGCTCGCGCTCGAAGCGCTTGCGGATCTCCGGATCCTCGATCGGCATCGGCTCGCCACCGAACTCGAGGCTCGTCGGCGTCTCGATCGCCGAGATGCTCGGACGCGCCGCAAACAGCGACGGCGCGTCGTTCGTCGGCGCGTACGGCGCGAGCGAGAACAGCAGAATGACCGCACCGAGGAATCCCGTGGCCACGGCCACGCGCTCGTTCTGCAGTAGGATCGTCGGACGCTTCATCGGTACCTCGTCGAATCAGGAAATCACGGAGAACTCATCGCGCAAGGCGGGTGCCATCGGACCTTTCTATCGACGCGGCGGTCGGCGCCTGATTGCCGCCGCGGGAGCATTAAAATCCGTCGCGCGGGCGGCCTGGCGCTATCGTCGGTCCCACCCCTTGCACCGGCGCCGGCAGATCGTCATCTTCGGCGACCATACTCTCGGTAACTCTCCGGCTCGAACCATGACCTTCTCCCGACTCTGCGCCCTCGTCTCGCTCCTGCTTCTGGCCGGCGGCTCGCTCTCGGCGCAGACGCTCGGCTCGCTGTGGTTCGTCCAGGCCGGCGGCGGCGTCGGCGCGCACGACAACGGACCGTTCTCGCGACGGCTGCAGTCGTACTCGCCGCGGCAGGCCAACGGCGAGCTGTTCGTCTACGAGAGCGCCGAGTTCTCGAATGTCGGCTACTCGATCGGCGGCGCCGCCGGGCTCATGCTCGAGTCGGGACTGCTCGTCGGCGCCAGCGGCGAGATCGTCATGTTCCCCGTGGTCGAGTCGATCACGGGCCTCGGCAACGAGCGCGACGAGTACACGCTCTCCGGATGGGAGGGAGGCCTCGACATCGGCTGGACCCTCGCCAACGCCAACGCGACGATCGTCTATCCGTTCGTGCACCTGGCGTACGCGGGCTACGGCCTCGACTTCGCCAACAACCAGTCCGACTCGATCCCCTTCTTCGAAGGCGAGCCGGTGGCTCCCGGGCAGACCGCGACGTACACGGGCGCGGCGCCGCGCGTCGCGATCGGCGTGGGACTCGAGAGCGTCGTCGGCAGTGGCTCGACGAGCGGATTTCTCGTCGGAGCCCGCGTCTCGTACGGTCGCATGTTCACGCGTCCCGAATGGGAGCACGACGGCGAGGCCGTCAACAACGGCGGGCACACGCCCTTCTACAACACGCTCACCCTCTCGATCGCGATCGGATTCGGGGGCGGCGAGGCACGCTGAGACGCTTTTTCCCCGTCGCCACAGGCACTGCGGAGCCGTTGTGGTTCGTCCCTTGTTTGTCAACGCGGGGCGGCGCCGCTCATCGATGACGCGATCGATCCGGCGCCGACGTCGCGCTCGACCAGCCACAGCCAACAGACGATCCGGACGAGCCCATGCGCAACCGATTCACCTCCATCGTCCTCCTCCTGCTGCTCGTCGCACCGGCCGCCACGGCACAGCCGGCGCTGGGCGAGAGTCTCGGTGAGTTCTACAGTTACGGCGACCGCTACTACCTCGAGGTCGTGACGCTGCCGGGCACCTCCGGCAAGGCTCGCACGATCGTCCCGTTCCGCCTGGCGCACGACCTGCTCACGTTCCGGCGCACGCAGTCGGCCTCGCGCCGCGACGGCGAGAGCTTCGTCGCGACGCCGGAGATCTACGTCGAGGCGATCGCCGCCGACGGCGTCATCGCCGACCGCGCGCTCTGGCGCGACACGGTCGCCGTCGCCTCGTTCTCGTTGACCAACGCGAAGGATCTGTTCGTGCCCGGCGCCGTCGAGCTGATGCTGCGTCCGGGCGCGTATCGCTTTCGCTACGTTCTGGCCGACGAAGGACCGGGCAGCGGCATGACCGAGCAGACGGCCGCGATGCGCGTCGACGACTTCGGCTCGCCGTCGCCCGCGATCGGCATGCCCCTATTCCTGCGCGCGATCAACGGAGACACGCTGGTCGCCGGAGCGATCGGCGGCGCGGCGTACTTCGGCGAGCGACTGCGCGTGTTCGTGCCCCTCGGCGGCGCGAGCGCGGGAGGGACTCTGCGGTACGATCTGCTCAGCGCGCCGAAGGGCGAGGGCGCCGTCGGCAGGATGCTGCAGAGCGGCATCGCCGAGCTGCGCCCCGGCAGGACGCTCTCGCCGGCGATCGTCGGCGAGCGCGACATCCGATTCACGCTGGTCCCCGGCGGCGAGCGCTCGGCCGGCGCGATCATCGACGCGCGCATCGACGATCTCGCCCAGGGCGACTACCTGCTGATGCTGACCTTCGGCTCCGGACACGGCTCGGTCACCGACAGCGTCCGCTTCCGACTCCGGTGGATCGACCAGCCGGTCTCACTCAGCAAGACGAGCTACGCGATCCGCTCGCTCTACCCGATCGCCAGTGACGAGGCCATCGACTCGCTGACGACCGGCAACACCGAGCGCCAGACACGCGCGCTGGAGCGCTTCTGGGCCGAGCGCGACCCGACGCCGGGAACCGAGTTCAACGAGGCCATGGCCGAGTACTACCGGCGCGTCGACTACGCGCTGTTCAACTTCCGGAGCATCGGACAGAAGGATGGCGCGTTCACCGATCGCGGAAAGATCTACATGCTCTACGGCGCGCCGACCGAGGTCGACCGCAGCATGCAGCCGAACTCCTATCCCCGCGAAGTGTGGACCTACCGCCTGTCGCGGCAGGGCCGGACGCTGTTGAGCCGCGAGTTCGTCTTCGTCGACGAGTCGAGGACCGGCGCCTATCGGCTCGTCGAGTATCACGATCTGTAATGGATCACGCGCCGAGTCTGGACTGTCCGTTAAATTGTGCCGTTTGTCCGGTGACCTCCCCCAGCGTCCCTTCCCGTTCGGCGCGGGCTGGAGCGATCACCGACACCCGCCTCGAGGAACATCGTCCGATTACAGATCCGCCCGGCCGGGGGCGAACGCTATGAGCACGTTTGGGCTGAATGCCGCCTACATCAACGATCTCTACTACGAATACCTGAGAAATCCGGGGTCGTTCGACCCGACCTGGCAGGCGTTCTTCGCGAAGTACGACCCGACGTCGGATGAGATCCCCGCGGATCTCGTCGCGCCGACGGCGAGCACGCCGATGGCCAGCGCACCGGCGGCGAGCGCACCGGCGGCGAGCGGCACGGCCGGGACCCAGCAGGCTCCCGCCGGCACTCCGCCGAGCAACGGCGCCCCCGGTCCCAACGGCCAGGTCGCCGCGCCTCCGCCGGCAGCCTCGTCGCCCGCCGCGACCGCGCAGCCAGCCGCGCAGACGACGCCGGAGTCGAAGCCGGCCGGCCCGCGCGCGGCAGTGCCCGTGCCCGAGGGCGCGCGCGAGCTCAGGAGCGTGTCGCTGAAGATCGCGCAGAACATGGCGATGAGTCTCACGGTGCCGACGGCGACGTCGTTCCGCGAGATCCCGGTGAAGCTCCTGGAGGAGAACCGCACGCTCGTCAACGGCTACCTCAAGGCGGTCGACGAGGGCAAGCTCAGCTTCACGCACATCATCGGCTGGGCGATCGTCCGTGCGATCGCGCGCTTCCCGTCGCTCAACAACAGCTTCCTGGAGACCGACGGCAAATCGTATCTCGTCGAGCGGGGGGATGTGAACTTCGGTCTGGCGATCGACCTCGAGCGTCCCGACGGCGGCCGCTCGCTCGTCGTGCCGAGCATCAAGGGCGCCAACCGGATGACCTTCCGGCAGTTCTTCGAGACCTACGAGGACCTCGTCTACAAGGCGCGCACCGGCAAGCTCGGACCCGACGACTTCAGCGGCACGACCATCACGCTGACCAACCCCGGCACGATCGGCACGATCGCCTCGGTGCCACGGCTGATGATGGGACAGGGAACGATCATCGCCACCGGCGCGATCAACTACCCGGCGGCCTACCAGGCGATGGATGCCGAGACGCTCAGCGAGCTCGGCATCAGCAAGGTCATGGAGATCACCTCCACGTACGACCACCGCATCATCCAGGGCGCCGAGTCGGGACTGTTCCTGCAGAAGGTGCACGAGCTGCTGACCGGCGGCGACGGGTTCTACGACGAGATCTTCCGAAGCCTCCGCATCCCGTACCGTCCGCTCGCGCTGCAGCGTGATCGCAACCCCGCGCTCTTCGGCGCCGATCGCACCGAGTACATCCAGAAGCAGCAGGCGGTCATGCGGATGATCACGAGCTATCGTGTCCGCGGCCACCTCCAGGCGCACCTCGATCCCCTCGGCACCGAGCCGATCTACCACGAGGAGCTCGACCCGGCGACGTACGGGCTGACGATCTGGGACTTCGACCGCACGTTCATGACCGGCGGCGTCGCCGGACTCGAGAAGGCGAACCTTCGCACGATCCTCTCGATCCTCCGCGACACCTATACGCAGCGCATCGGCGTCGAGTACATGCACATCCAGGATCGCGAGCAGAAGTTCTGGCTGCGCGATCGGATGGAGAGCACGCGCAACCAGCCGAAGCTCTCGAAGGACCAGAAGCGTCGCGTGCTGCGCAAGCTCAGCGAGGCGGAGATCTTCGAGAAGTTCCTGCAGACGAAGTACACCGGCCACAAGCGCTTCTCGCTCGAGGGATCCGAGACGATGATCCCGATGCTCGACGAGCTCGTCAGCGGCGCGGCCCGCGGCGGCGCGCGCGAGATCTTCATCGGCATGGCCCACCGCGGGCGACTCAACGTGCTGGCCAACGTCCTCGGCAAGAGCGCCCACAAGATCTTCGCGGAGTTCGAGGACATCCGCCTCGACCCGAACTCGGTCCAGGGCTCCGGCGACGTCAAGTACCATCTCGGCGAGCGCGCGACGGTCACCGCCGACAACGACGTGCGCCTGAACATCTGGCTGGCGCCGAACCCCAGTCATCTCGAGGCGGTCGATCCGGTCGTCGAGGGGATGGCCCGCGCGCGGCAGGATCGATCCGGCGAGAACAAGCTCGACGAGTTCATCCCCGTGCTCATCCACGGCGACGCCGCGTTCGCCGGACAGGGAGTCGTCGCCGAGACGTTCAACATGAGCCAGCTCGACGGCTACCACACCGGCGGCACGATCCACCTCGTCGTCAACAACCAGATCGGCTTCACCGCGTCGCCGCTGGACACCAAGTCGGGCATCTACGCGACCGACGTCGCGAAGATCGTCCAGGCCCCGATCTTCCACGTCAACGGCGACGATCCGGAAGCGGCCGTGCACGTCATGGCATTGGCGCTCGAGTATCGCCAGCGGTTCCATCGCGACGTCGTCGTCGACCTGTTCTGCTTCCGCCGTCACGGTCACAACGAGACCGACGAGCCGAGCTTCACCAACCCGCTGCTGTATCGCCGCATCAAGGAGCATCCGCCGATCCACGTCGTCTACACGCAGCGCCTCGTGCGCAACGGGACGCTGTCGAACGAGGAGGCCGAGGCGATGGAGCAGGAGCTGCGCGGGCGGCTCGAATCGCTGCTGGCCTCGACCAAGGCCGTCCCTGCGCCGGCGCCAAGCGGTGATCCGCTTGCCGACCAGGCCGTCAATCCTCTCGACATGGCCCGCACCCCGCAGACCGGCGCGCCGGAGTTCATGATCGAGCACGTCGTGGGAGTTCTGTCGACGGTCCCGACCGAGGTCGACGTGCACCCGAAGCTCGCCCGGCAGATCGAGGCGCGCGCGAAGCAGATCGTCGACGATCGCATCGACTGGGCGCTCGCCGAGCTCCTCGCCTTCGGCACCCTCTGCCTCGAGGGCCATCCCGTGCGCCTGTCCGGTCAGGACTCCAAGCGCGGCACGTTCTCTCACCGTCACTCGGTCATCCGCGATCAGCAGAGCGGCGCGAGCTTCGTGCAGCTCAATCACCTGAGCGAGACCCAGGCGAAGTTCCATGTCTTCGACTCCCCGCTGTCGGAGTACGCAGTGCTCGGCTTCGAGTACGGGTACTCCGTCGTCGATCCCGGCGCGCTCGTGCTGTGGGAGGCGCAGTTCGGAGACTTCGTCAACGGCGCGCAGATCGTCATCGACCAGTTCATCTCCTCGGGCGAGGACAAGTGGGGCCAGCAGAGCTCCGTCGCGATGCTCCTGCCGCACGGGTTCGAGGGACAGGGACCGGAGCATTCGTCGGCGCGTCTGGAGCGCTTCATGACGCTGTGCGCCGAGGACAACATGGTCGTCGCCTACCCCTCGACCGCCGCGCAGTACTTCCACCTGCTCCGCATGCAGGCCAAGCGCGAGCCGCGCAAGCCGCTGGTCGTGCTGACGCCGAAGAGCCTGTTGCGCGATCCGCTGGTGGCCAGTCCGCTTGCCGATCTGACCGGCGGCACGTTCCGCCGCGTCATCGGTGAGGTCGACCCGATCGAGCCCGCCGGCGTGCGGCGCATCGTCCTGTGCACCGGGAAGATGTACTTCGACCTGCTCAAGGCGCGCCGCAAGGGCGGCGCCGGCGACGTCGCGCTCGTGCGCGTCGAGAACCTCTATCCGTTCCCCGAGCAGGAGGTGCGCGAGCAGTTCGCGCTCTACCGCAACGCCACCGACGTGCTCTGGGTCCAGGAGGAGCCGAAGAACATGGGCGCCTGGCCGACGATCGCGCACTGGATCATCGAAGTGCTCGGACCGGGACAGCGGCTGTCGTTCCTCGGCCGGCCCGCGTCGGGAAGCCCGGCGGCCGGCAGCGGCCGTACGCACAAGACCGAGCAGGAGGAGGTCATCCGCAGGGCGCTGGGATTGCCGGAGGTGGTGGTGGAGACCAGTGCCGGGAAGCTGCCGGAGAGCTGAGACGAGTGGCGGGGGCTCTCTTCTCCTCCCAATGACCGAGTCTTCGTCATCCTAGGCGCAGCCGGGGATCTGTCTTCCGCGGTAGCGGTACCGTCCGGCACGGCTACCGCCGAAGAAAGATCCCCGATCGCTTCGCGATCGAGGATGACGGTGGCGCGCAACCGGGTAGGGGGGGGGGCTCCGGTTCGTCGTACCTTTCGCCGCCCCCCGTTCTGCTCGATCATCCCTGTCGGAGCTCACCATGAACGTTCGATTCCTCCTCGTGCCCGTTCTGGTCCTGATCGTCGCGACGTCTGCGTCGGCGCAGGATCCGATGATGAAGATCGATGTGCGCCTGCGCATGCAACTGCGGGCCGAGGCCGCTGGCGACCGCGAGGCGGCGCGGCTGTTCGGTGCGACCGACGATCCGGTGCTGCACGTGTTCCTCAAGGGTGACCCGGCGCGGCTTCGCACGGCGGTCGAGCGGCATGGCGGCCGCCTCGGCGCCGTGGCCGGCGACATCGCAACGGCGCGGATTCCTCGCGCCGCTCTTCATGCACTCGCCGGCGAGGATGCCGTCGCCCGCGTCGAGGGCGCGCGCCCGCTCGCTCGCGACAACGACGTCGCCGCCGTCTCCGTCGGCGCCAGTCGCGTCTGGACGATGACCGATGGCGGCGCCGCAGGGTACACCGGCAAGGGCGTCATCGTCGGCACGATCGACACCGGCATCGACTTCACCCACCCCGACTTCCGCGACCGCCTCGACTCGATGAAGTCCCGCATCATCGCGATCTGGGATCAGAACACGTTCGGCGGGCCGACACCCGAAGGCTTCGACTACGGCGAGCTCTGGACGCGCGAGCAGATCGAGGCGTCGCTGGCCGATCCGCTGCGCGGCGTCGTCACCCATCGCGACCTGCAGGGACACGGAACGCACGTCGCGGGCACCGCGGCCGGCAACGGTGCGGCCGTAGGCCGCTTCGGCGGCATGGCTCCCGACGCGGAGATCATCGCGGTCGCGACGCGCTTCCAGCTCTCGACCGCGGTCTTCGATGCCGCCGCGTTCATCTTCGGCGAGGCCTCCCGTCGCGGTCGTCCGGCGGTCATCAACATCAGTCTCGGCTTCGACTCCTATCCGCACGACGGCAACTCGCTGATCGACGAGGGACTCGACAACCTGCTCGACGCGCGCGCCGGACGCGTGGTCTGCGCGTCGGCCGGCAACAGCGGCATGAGCATGGATCACTGGGGCGCGCAGCTCGTCGACTCGACGCAGTGGACGTACCTGCGCATCCCGTCGGTGCCGTCGACGCGCTCGGAAATCGGGCGCCGCACCGTACCCGTGTCAATCCGCGGCATCGTACGCGACGCCGACGCGTCGCGCCTGTGGCTGGCGATCGGTCTGGACAGCATCGCCCGCTCGGGCTCGACCCTGACGCCGACGACCGTCATGAAGACGCCGTGGATCCGGCTCGATCAGCTCGTCTCCTCCGGCAGCGGCAGCTACACGCTGCGCTACCGCAACGCCACGACCGCGGCCATCGCGAGCCTCTACGGCGCGTCATTGAACACGCGCGAGATCACCTTCCAGGTGATGATCGCCGATCAGATCGTGGATCCGTTCGACAGCGCGAGACCCGATCCCGACGGCATGGATCTGTTCCGCATCATGGTGCGCGGGCAGGGAGAGATGCACCTGTGGCGATCGGAGGGCACGAGCGTCGCGCTCGCGAGCCTGAGCGATCCTGTGGGCGAGGATTACCGCGACTGGGGATCCGGATACGCCGTACGATCGCCCGGCTCGGCGCGCAACGTCATCACCGTCGGCGCCTACAACAACCTGACGACGTTTCGAAACCACCTCGGCGTCACGACCATGACGTCGCCCGCCGGTGGCGTCGACGGCGCGCTCGCGATCTTCTCTTCGGCCGGTCCGACGCTCGACGGCCGTTTGAAACCAGAGATCGTCGCGCCTGGCAAGGGTGTCATCTCGTCGCTCTCGACGTGGGCCGCCGACCTGCTCCGCAACCAGGGCCTCGACTCGCTCATCGTCGAGGGAGGCCGGCACATCGCGATGAGCGGAACGAGCATGTCGACGCCGGTCACCGTTGGGTCGATCGCACTGTACCTCCAGCGCTATCCCGAGGCGACGTGGCGACAGGTCAAAGAGGCCATCACCACGACGGCGCTGCGCGACACGTTCACGACGACGCACGGCGCGCTGCCAAACGCACACTGGGGCCATGGGAAGCTCGACATCTACCGCGCGATCCTCGGAAGCTCGAGCGCGCCGACGACGCGCTCGACGCCCGACGCGCGCCTGACGCTGCGACCGAACGTCGCGACCGATCACCTGAGTATCGACGTCGTGCCGAGCGGCGCCGGTCGCGTCACGATCGCGTTGTTCGACGCGCTCGGTCGCGAGCTGCGCACGCTTCTCGACGAACCGCTCAATGAAGACCGCACGCTGAGCGCCGACTGCTCGACGCTTCCCGCCGGCGTCTACTTCGTGCGGATGACGACCGACGGTGCGAGCGTGGTGGCGCCCGTGACGGTCATGCGATAGCAGACAGCGCCCCGAGGCGCGAACCCGAAAACGAAACGCGCCGGCATTCGAAAGGAGTGCCGGCGCGTTTGTCATAGAGACCCAATCGCTCATTGATCGACTCAACGTGAGTCGATCGACTCATCGCGAGAAGAAGCGATTCTCGATCGTCGAGTAGTGCAGGCCGATGCGCAGTTGCGGCGGCGCGAAGAGGTAGAGCGTGCCGACTCCGCGATCGGTCACGATCGGCGCGAAGTGCCGGTTCGTCGTGACGTCGTAGGGGATGCCGTTGAAGCCCCACATCGTGCCGTAGGTGTCATAGACGCCCAGCACGTCGTCCTCTCCGTCGGCGCCGTTGACGGTGTAGAGCGAGCCGTCGAGCTCGATCCAGCGAACGGCCGAGCCGCGCCGCCAGTGGTACGCGGGAGCGTCGCGGTCGACGCGTCTGGTCGCCGGATCGATCCGGTAGAAGCCACCGAGATACTCGTTGC
The DNA here is from genome assembly GCA_035539855.1 of Kapaibacterium sp. (SeqCode). GTDB lineage: Bacteria > Bacteroidota > Ignavibacteria > OLB7 > OLB7 > DATLHO01. Next base: position 20,709 of record DATLHO010000147.1, read on the forward strand.
GCCCATTGATCAGCAGCAGATCCTCGCCGTCGGACATGAGGGTCGGCTCCAGACCGATCTCGACCGCCAGGCGGTGGGATGTCCACGACGTCCCGTCGAGCGATTCGAAGAGCCAGGTCCCGCGCGACGTGCGCCCGGTCGAGATCGCGTAGAGCCGTCCGCGGGCGGTCGTCATGAACGTGGGATTGGTGCCGTCGAAGCTCGCGGCATCGACCGGCGGCAGCGTCGTCCAGCGATTCTGCAGCGGATCGTAGCGCTCGACGACGCGCTGAAGCCGATCGGCGGCCTCGGCGCCAGGCGTGTTGTCACGCCCCCCGATGACGTAGATCGCGCCGCCGACCGCCACGGCGCCGGCGCTGAAGCGGGCCGTGGGCATCGGCGCCGGCGCGAGCCACGTCCGGCTGCCGAGATGGAACGCCCAGACGCTGTCGACGGCGCGGCCGTCCGTGCGACGCCCGCCAAAGAAGTAGATCGTGTCACCAGTCTGGAGGACGGTCGCCAGCGTGGCCTCCGCGGGAAGATCGCGGTCGAAAGGCGCCGAATTGAGCGGCGGCGCCGGCGTCGTCGAGGGGCCGGAGCCGTCGAAGAGGTCGCCGCAGCCGCCGGCAAGCAGCCCGGTCGCGGCAAGACACATGAGGATCGTGGTCGAGAAGGGTCGCATTGTGGTCACTCCGGTTTTCATGTGGATCGTGTCGTCGCGGAGGTGACACACGAACGGACCGGAGCCTGACCGGAGAATATCGCGGCGGACGGCAAACATGATCGCCGTCATATCGGCGTTGGTCGCGACGATATAGGTTGCGTTCGGCAAAATTCGGCGGTGTCGCGAGTTCGCTCCTGCCGGAGAGAGGGGGAGCTGGCAAGCGAAACAGCCAGGTGCGACGAAGCGGAAGGCATCGTTCAGGCCGATGTCTTCCGTTGCACCGGACCAACATGACAACCGTCATTCGCCCGCCGAGCGAGCCCCGCTAAGTTGCAATCGATGGTTCTCCTCACACTATCCCTTCGCTCGTGATCGACGTCCCACGCAGGATCACGGCAGACCTCTGACAGCACTCTGGAGGGTGCGTTCCATGTCAATCATCCAAATCATAACCGTGGTCGGAAACCTGGCGATCGGCCTGTGGAGCGCTCCCGCTCCGCCGACTGCCGGTGCCGGCAATCCGTCCCTCTCCACCGTCCCTTCGAAGCCGATTGCGGCGCATGTCGTCGCGAAGGCCGCGCTGGCGATGCCGGCGGACGAGGTGACGAAGGAGACCTGCGCCTCCTGTCACGAGGATCAGGTCGCTTCGTTCGATCGCAGCGAGCACAACGTCGCAATGGGCGGCGGATCCGAGTGCTCGTCGTGTCACGGCGACGCGACGGCCCACATCGAGGCCGGCGGCAGCGCTGAGACGATGGTCAACCCGAAGAAGGATCTCACGGTGAAGGCGGCGGACAAGGTCTGCCTGACCTGCCATGAGAAGACCGGCGAGCAGATGCACGCGAAGCTCAGCGAGCACAGCCGCGCCGGCGTTGGCTGCGTCGATTGTCACAGCGTCCATCCGAGCGCCAAGGAGGCGGTGACCGCACAGAAGAGCGGCCACGGCACGATGATGCCGGACGGCACCGATGCGTGCGTGAAGTGCCATTCGAACGTCGCCGCCGAGTTCGCGATGCCGTCACGCCATCGCCTGAGTGAAGGCGCGATGAGCTGCTCGAGCTGCCACAACGTGCACGGCTCGGAGAATGCGCGCCAGGTGCGCAATGAAGGAAAGGAGCAGTGCCTGACCTGTCATACCGACAAGCGGGGACCGTTCATGTTCGAGCACGAAGCGGGCAACCTCGACGGCTGCACCGCATGCCACGCGCCGCACGGCTCGGCCGGCAATCACATGCTGAAAATGCGCGATGCGCGCTCGCTGTGCATCTCGTGCCACTCGAAGGAAATGGGCAAGGGCGTCCCGCACGGCCGTGCCAGTTCGACGACGATGGGCGACTGCCAGCGCTGCCATTCGGCAATCCATGGCTCCAACGTCGATCCTTTCCTCCTGCACTAACGCGCCAGTCGGTTCTACCGACAATCAAACAGAGCTACATCCATGAAAACTCGAATCCTACTTCTTCTTGGAGTATCGGTTCTGCTGGCCGGCGTTGTTAACGCACAGGAAACACCAGCACCGAACCAGGGAGGAAGCGATATCTCCGGGATCTTTACGATCGGCTATCGCCTGCTCGATGTCTCAGGAAAGACTGAGAGCGACTGGGACCAGAACAACGCCAACAACCTCTTCCGTGAGCAGTTCTCGCTCTCGAAGGATGGTCCGGCTCTCGGCAACGTCATCCCGATGAGTCTGAATCTCTTCGGCAGGAAGGCCGGTGTCTTCGATCAATTCTTCGTCAACGCCGAGGTCAATCCGACCGTCCAGGGTGGCTCGCTGCGCCTGCGCGACTTCGGAGCGTACGATCTCAACGTGAGCTACAAGAACGTCAACTACTACTACGACCGGTACGACTCGCTCTACAACGACCTGCGTCATCACGAGTCGACCCGGCAGGATCTCAGCGCGACGCTCGACATTCACGCGACCGAGAACATCGGCCTGGAGTTCGGCTATCGCGCGATCGGACACGGTGGCTTCGTTCAACTTCCGCGGCCGCTGTATCTCGAGACCGCACCGGTCGAAGGACCGGATCGTGTCTACTTCAACGTCTATCGGAACTACTTCCTTCAGGAGCTTCCGCGCACGGACCTGAACAAGGAGTTGCACCTCGGAATCAACGCCAACTTCGACATGGTCTCCATCAGTGCTGGCGGTGGATTCACCGACTTCACCGAGGAGTTCGAGTTGACGCCGGCGCAGACGCGCGACGCGCTCCCGTTGAACTTCCGCACCCGCGATTCGCTCTCGGGCTATCGCAACGAGTTCGGCATCGTCGGTGACAACACGAACGCCGAGCACCTCACGTACTTCTTCCACAACGAAGCACGCGAGCTCTCCGGTCCGTTCTTCTTCGGAAGCGCGGTCATCAAGCCGGCCGACATCTTCTCGCTCTCGGCGAACTTCAGGATGGAGCAGCTCGAGGGAGAGACGACGCTCGACCTTGGCGAGCAGGCGGAGATTCGTCGTACAGCAGGATCCGGCGCGAGCATGCGGCGGTACAACCTGTTCATGCGCGGCTCGCAGACCGGCGAGATCACGAGCACGCTCGATCGCCTGATGCTCTCGGCCGTTGCGACGATCGCTCCGATCCCGGAGCTCGACGTCAATGCCGGCATCAAGATGACCAACCATGACCTCGAGTCGATCGCGGACTATCACATCCGTCTGGACACCGCCTCGATCGCGGCGAACCCGACGTTTGCGAGCGGTCTCGATTCGACCGGACAGCCGATGCACCTCGCGTTCGTCTCGACGAACAAGCAGCCGGTGATGACGGTCTTCGGCAACGTCAACGTGGCTCCGATGCAGGACCTCACGCTCACCGCGGGCGTCACGATGATCTCGCGGACGCCGGAAGTCAATCGCACGCATCACGGTGACGCCGACTCGGTCATCGCGAACAACATGTCGAAGGCGACCTCGTCGCTCGGCTTCAACGTCGGCGTCGGCTACCGCATCATGCCGGAGCTCCGCGTTCGCGCGCGCTTCGAGATGCTGCAGCGTGAGGCGACCTTTAGCGATCAGACGTTCTTCGCAGGACCGGCCGCCGGAACGGTTACCGATCTCGAGCCTCGCACGGCTCCGGAAGACGTCATGCGCATCGGCGCGAACCTCGACTGGGGCGTCACCGATGGCCTCGATGTCGGCCTGCGGTTCCTCATGAACAACGGCAAGTCGGATCTCACCGAGTCGATGTGGATCACAGCCGACCTGGGCAATGCCGTCGAGTACAAGAACGACGACCTGACGATCGCAGCCAATCTCGGCTATGCGCTCGACGAGAACACGCACATCCGCCTGATGGGCGAGTCTCGCAGCCAGAAGCTGAGCATGCCGATCACGTGGACGCGCGGGCAGAAGCTCGTTCCGATCTTCGGAGCCGAGCCCGGCACGCCGGTGTATCAGAACCAGGTCGACTCGGCGAGCGTGATTCTCGCGCAGGAGACCAACGATCTGTTCATCGACCTCGGATTCGATACGAAGGTGGCCGAGAAGCTGACGCTCGGTGCGGGCTTCTCGTTCCTCGACGTGACGGGCAACCCGTCGATCACGCCGCAGGTCGGCGGCTCGGGCTCGTACGCATCGACGCCGACCCGCCAGGGTGACGTCACGCGCACCGGCGGTCCGTTCAGCCGCATCACGGTCAACGGCAAGATCGGCTACGACATCACGCAGCAGTTCGGCATTCTGCTGGACGTGCTCTACGCGATGCAGGACGAGAAGGAAGTCGACCTCGAGCTGCAGGGCAACGCGCCGGCAGAGGTTCGCTTCTACGGATTGAATGACTACAACGGGTTCTCGGCCGCGCTCAACGCGGTCTACAACTTCTAGTCGCGACGGCCGGCACCCACGCCCCTGGATACGCCGGCAGTCATCACAAGCGCGCCCCGCTTCGAGCAATCGAAGCGGGGCGCGCTCGTTCATGGCGCTAGGATCACAGACCGTTACTTCGTAACTACAACCGCCTTCGCAGGCGCTCACCATCCCCACCCGTCTGCCAGGCCCTCCAAACGTGCCCTGTTCCCCACGTGCGGCATCCGTTCCCAGCCACTTCGGAGTGCGTACAGCATGTCCATCATTACCATGTTCACCGTGGTCGCCGGACTCGGCGTCGCTCTCGTGCAGTCCTCGTTGCAGGATTCGGCGCCGGTGCGACCCGATCGACCCGATCGTCTCATCCGTCCCCTCGCAGCCCACCAGACTCCGCCCCTTGCCGCCCCGATGCCCGACGACGTCACCAAGGAGACGTGCGCCGCGTGCCATGAGGACCAGGTCGCGTCGTTCGATCGCAGCGAGCATCGACATGCCATGGCCGGCACCGGCGACGAGTGCAGCTCGTGTCATGGCGACGCGACCGCGCACGTCGAGGCCGGCGGCGGCCAGGAGACGATGACCCACCCGCGCCGCGAGCTCTCGGCACAGCAGCAGAGCGATCTCTGCCTCGACTGTCACGAGAAGGCCGGAGAGCAGGCGCACACGCGCCTCGGAGAGCATACGCGCGCCGGCGTCTCGTGCATCGATTGCCACGAGACGCATCCGAGCGAGCATACCGCGCAGGTGGCGCATCGCAGCGGCAAGGGAGCCATGGTTCCGGCGACGAGTGACGCGTGCCTGCGCTGCCACTCGCAGGTCGCCGCCGAGTTCTCGATGCCGTCGCGGCATCGCCTGCATGAGGGCGCGATGGACTGCTCGAGCTGCCACAACGTGCATGGCTCCACCAACGACCGACAGGTTCGCAACGAAGGCAAGGACCAGTGCCTTACGTGTCATCAGGACAAGCGGGGACCGTTCATGTTCGAGCACGAGGCCGGCGCACTCGATGGCTGCGTCTCCTGTCACGCTCCGCATGGATCGGCCGGTCGGCACATGCTCAAGGAGCGCGATCCGCGCGCACTGTGCCTGAGCTGCCATTCCCGCGAGATGGGCAAGGGCGTCCCGCATGGACGCGCGAGCACAACGACGATGGGCGACTGCACGCGCTGCCATACGGCGGTGCACGGCTCGAACGTCGACCCGTTCCTGTTGCACTGACACCAACCTGCCACGCGCGAAGATCCAGGAGCACGCTCATGAACGCTTCATCGATTCTCAGGACCGCGGCGCTCGCGGTTGCGCTGCCGGCGGCGGTGATGGCGCAGACCAATGCGCCCGTCGATGCCCCGCCACCGAACCAGGTCGGAGCCTATGAACTCTTCGGCACGCTGACCGCGGGCTACCGCGTCGTCAGCGTCAATGCCGGTGACCAGGACGGCGAGTGGTTCAGCCGCAATGCCGAGAACCTCTTCCAGGAACAGTTCAACCTCACCGACTCCGGCTTCGCTCTCGGCAAGCAACTGCCGTTGAGCCTCGACCTGTTCGCGTCGCGACGCGAGGGAGAGGCCGGGTTCTTCGACCAGCTCTTCGTCAACGCGGAGGTCAATCCCACGGTGGCCGGCGGCTCGGTGCGTCTGCGCCGGTTCGGCACGTACGATCTCAAGCTGGGCTACAGCAACGTCGACTACTTCTACGACCGATACGATTCACTCTTCCACGACCTGCGTCGCTACGAGACCAATCGCAGCACGCTCAATGCCTCGCTCGACGTGTCTCTGCTGGGCTTTCTCGGCGTCGGAGTCAGCTACCGCGGCGTCGGCCACGGCGGCACGCAGCAGATGCCGCGTCCGATGTTCATCGAAGGAGCAGGAGGCCTCGCGAGCTACATGGCCGTCAGTCGTCTGTACTACCTCACGGAGCTGCCGCGCACTGACTGGAACAGTGACTTCTCCGGCTCGATCAATGCGGATCTGCATTTCGTCGACGTCACCGTCGGCGGCGGCGTGACGAGCTTCACCGAGGACTACGTCGTCTCCGACGCCGGCGGCGGCGAATCCTTCTCGCTCGCCTTCCGCGACACGACCAACACTGCCGGCGGATTCGCCAACGAATTCGGAATCGTCGGAGACCAGACGGCCCGCGAGCGACTGCTGTCGTACTCGCATACCGAGGCCCGCGAGCTTTCCGGTCCATACTTCTTCGGCCAGGCGGTCATCAAGCCGATCGGCCTGCTCCGGCTGACGGCGGACTTTCGCATGGACAACCTCGACGGCACCACAATCGTGGCAACGAACCAGGTCGCCGAGGCGCGCAAGACCAACGCTGCGCGCGCGTTTCAACTGTATCGCGGCGCGTACAGTGGAGACGTCACCAACACGCTCGAGAGGCTCCGAACCTCGTTCTCGGCGACCGTGATGCCGATCGATGCCCTGTCGATCACTGCGGGCTGGCGCCTGCAGACCGACGAGCTCAGTTCGCACTCGACCTACCGGATGTACTTCGACTCCACGACGAGCCTGACGAGCGGCGAGTTCCGCTCGACGCGGGCGGCCAATGACAGCCTCCACGTGATGGAATGGGTGGCGACGAACAAACAGCCCTCGCAGACACTGTTCGGCAGCGTGATCTTCACGCCGATCCACGATCTGACCCTCAGCGCCGGCATCCGCTCGACGCTCCGCTCGCCCGAGGTGACGCGCAGCGAGGATGGCGAGTCCGACTCGGTGATCGCGACGAACATGTCGAAGGAGACGAGCGGACTCGGATTCGACTTCGGCGCGAGCCTGCGGCTGATGAGTGATCTGCGCCTGCGCGCGCGCTTCGAGATGATGAGCCGCGAGGCGACGTTCTCCGACGATCCGCTCGCCGGCGGACCCGCCGCCGGCACGGTCACCGATCTGGAGCCGCGCACCGCGCCGGAGGACCGCATGCGCGTCAACGTCTCGGCCGACTGGGACATCACCGAGCAGTTCAGCGCCGGCGTCCGCTTCGGCATGCAGGACGCAAAGGCCGATCTCAACGAGAGCATGTGGGTGCTCGATGGCACGCAGCCCGTTGAGCTCGTCGACGACAACACGGTGATCTCTGGACTGCTCAGTTATCGCGTCGACGACAACACGCTCGTGCGGCTTTCGGGCGAGACGCGCTCGAGCCACTTCAGCATCCCGGTGACGTGGACGCGCGGGCAGGAGCTGATCACGCCGATCTTCCCGGTCGATCCGTCGGGTCCGCCGAGCGGCACCAACGAGTTCGATTCCTCGACGGTCGTGATCGACCAGCAGACCGACGACCTGTACATCGACTTCGGCGTGCAGACGCGGCTCATCGACATGCTCTCGCTCGGCGCCGGCGTCTCGTACCTCGCCGTCACCGGCGAGCCGACGATCTCGCCGGAGGTCAAGAACGTCACGTCGACGCCGACACGGCAGGGCGACGTCACACGCGTCGGGGGACCGTTCAACCGAACGATCTTCACCGGCAACGTCGGCTTCGACATCACGCCGGAGTTCGGTATCGGCGTCAACCTGATGTACGCGATGCAGGACGAGGAGACGCTGATCGACGAGGGCATCAATGTCCCGCGTCGCTTCTACGGCTACGACGACTACAACGGCCTGTCGATGGCGTTCAACGTCATCTACAACTTCTGATCGGCGGCATCGGCCGTCGCCTCGAAACGACACGCCCCGTTCCGACTCGCAGGGAACGGGGCGTGCCGCTTTCGGACCCCAACGGTTGCGGTGCGTTCGTATCTTCGGGATCACTCCATTCAGGTGAGCGCGAAGCGATGGATTTCAGGATCGAGGCACCGTTCGAGCCCGCCGGCGATCAGCCGGAGGCAATCCGCCAGCTCGTCGAGGGCGTGCACCGCGGCGACCAGTACCAGGTGCTGCTCGGCGTCACCGGCTCCGGCAAAACCCACACGATCTCCCGCGCGATCGCCGAGCTCGGCAAGCCGACGCTCGTGATCTCGCACAACAAGACGCTCGCCGCGCAGCTCTACGGCGAGTTCAAGGGATTCTTTCCGCACAACGCGGTCGAGTTCTTCATCTCCTACTACGACTACTACCAGCCCGAAGCCTACATCCCGAGCACCGACACGTACATCGAGAAGGATTTCAACATCAACGATGAGATCGATCGACTGCGGCTCAAGGCGACGAGCGCCCTGCTCGACGGCCGCCGCGACGTCATCATCGTCTCGTCGGTCTCGTGCATCTACGGCATCGGCTCGAAGGAAAACTACGGCGGCATGATGGTGCGGCTGCGCAAGGGAGAGTCGATCGAGCGGAACAAGCTGCTGTACAAGCTCGCCGACATTCACTACTCGCGCAACGACGTCGACTTCTTCCGCGGCAACTTCCGCGTCCGCGGCGATGTCGTGGAAGTGATCCCCGCCTACGAAGAGGACCTCGGCGTGCGTGTCGAGCTCTTCGGCGAGGAGATCGAGCGCATCAGCCGCTTCGACCGCGTCACCGGGCGCACGATCGAGGAGGTCGACCACATCACGATCTACCCCGCGAAGCACTTCGTCACGACGCAGCCAGAGCTCGCGCGCTCGATCAACGAGATCCGCGACGAGCTCTACGTGCAGCTCGCGGAGCTACGAGAAGGGGGAAAGCTCCTCGAGGCGCAGCGGCTCGAGCAGCGCACGCTCTTCGACCTGGAGATGATGAAGGAGCTCGGCTACTGCTCGGGGATCGAGAACTACTCGCGGATCCTCGCGGGTCGTCCGCCTGGCTCCGCGCCGGAGACGCTCATCGACTACTTCCCCGACGATTTTCTGCTGGTCGTCGACGAGAGCCACGTGACGCTGCCGCAGATCCGTGGGATGTTCAACGGCGACCGTGCGCGCAAGCTCACGCTCGTCGAGCACGGCTTCCGCCTGCCGTCGGCGCTCGACAACCGACCGCTGAAGTTCGACGAGTTCCTCGACCGCGTGGGCCAGTCGATCTTCGTCTCGGCGACTCCGGCGGACATCGAGCTCCAGCTCTCCGGAGGCGTGTTCGTCGAGCAGATCATCCGACCGACCGGCCTTCTCGATCCGCGCATCGAAGTACGCCCCGTGCGTAATCAGATCGACGACCTGATTGCCGAGATCCAGGACCGGGTGAAGATGGAGGAGAAGGAGCGGGTGCTGGTGACGACGCTGACGAAGCGGATGGCGGAGGATCTCGCGGACTACCTGACCGAGCTTGGCATCAAGACGCGCTACATCCACTCCGAGATCGACGCGCTCGAGCGCGTCGAGATTCTGCGCGACCTGCGGCTCGGCGAGTACGACGTGCTCATCGGCGTCAACCTGTTGCGCGAGGGACTCGACATGCCCGAGGTCTCGCTGGTCGCGATCCTCGACGCCGACAAGGAGGGATTCCTGCGCAGCGAGCGCTCGCTGATGCAGACGGCCGGGCGCACCGCGCGTCACCAGAACGGACTGGTGATCATGTATGCCGACAAGATGACCGACTCGATGAAGGCGGTGATCGAAGAGAGCACCAGGCGCCGTCAACTGCAGACCGAGTACAACACCGAGCACGGCATCACGCCGACGACCGTGCGCAAGTCGCGCGCGGCGATCATGGAGTCGACCGCAATCGCCGACGTCAAGACCTCGCGCGACCAGAAGCGCAAGGACGCCGAGCGCCGCTCGACGCCGTCGATCGTCGAGGAGCCGGTGTTCAAGTACATGAGCACCGAGCAGAAGCAGGACCTGATCGCCCACCTCCGCGACGAGATGAAGCGCGCGGCCAAGGAGCTCGAGTTCGAGCGCGCCGCCGAGCTCCGCGACGAAATCGGTCGTCTCGAGGAGTCGCTTCGCTAGGGGGCCTTTGGCCCCCTGGGGACTGGGCCGGAGGCCCAGGGACAGGCTGCGCCAGGGGACAGCTTCGCAGGGGACAGGCTGCGCCAGGGGACAGCTTTGCAGGGGACAGGCTGCGCCAGGGGACAGCTTCGCATGGGGCGGCTCGAACGGCGGAGGGGGTTCTTCAGCACACGTAGCCGGATTTTCAATGCGGAGTTTCGATGCAGTCTGGAGACAATTCCTCGCGATATAGGGCGGCCGGATGGCTCGTTTCTTTTGTGGCGCTCCTTGCGCTCCTGACTGCTTCCGGCGCTCGTGGGCAGCAGTTTGACGAGACGCAGACGGGCCACACGTTCATCATTGCCTTTCCAGACACCGTCGGCAATCTCAGCGACCCGCGGCATCCGTCGGTGTTGTGCGACACGTTCGCGCTGTACATCTACTCTGCCGTCGACAACGCCTGCACGATAACGGGCAACGGTGGCTATCG
>DATLHO010000148.1:0-1595 GCA_035539855.1 Kapaibacterium sp. (SeqCode)
CGACACGTCACCGTCGCGACCGCCGGCGACGACATCAACGCGCGCGCGCTGTTCGCCCCGGCCCGCATCTGTCTCAGAGACAGCGCGACCGCACGCGTCCGCGGACCGTACACCGCCATCAATCTCCGCATCGGTCTCGACTCGACGACCTGGATCGACGAGGCATCGCTCCAGCTACGATCGGCGCCGACACGGCATCTGGTCAGCGTCGAGTTTCCGGACGGCAGCGCGGCCGTCCAGGGTCTGGGGATCGGATTGCTCACCGGCGCCTTCGTCGGTGCGGTGGGAGGATTCATGGATGGCGACGACAAGCCGCTGTATCGACCCAGCAATGGATTCGAGGCGCTGCTGACGTTGCCGGCGCTGTTCGTTCCGCGCTTCAGGGCCGGAGAGAAGGCTCTGCTGTACGGATCGCTCTCCGGTCTCGTCGGGGGCCTGGGCGGTGTGATCGCCGGAGCGCTGGTCGAGCGCTGCGAGCGGTATGAGCTCCAGCCAACTGTGCTGCCGCGCATCGCGCCGGCGAAGACGAGTCAGCGTTGATTCAGCCGCATCGCCGATGGCTCCTTCGATATACCGTACTGCTCGCCACGACAGAGGGCCGACACCATCCGGTGCCGGCCCTCTGTCATGCGTGCATGCGATGGCTCGCGCTCGAGCCGATCAGCGCTCGACGGTGATCCGTTCGGCGCCTGCCAGAGCGCCGGCGCGCACGATCAGCATGTAGCTGCCGCTCGCGAGCCCGGCGGTCTCCAGATGCAGCGTGCGCTCGCCTGCCTCGAGCGTCCCGGCATCGTGACGGAGCACTTCGCGACCGGACAGATCAACGACGATGACCTCCACCGATGCATGCGCCGCGAGCGTGATGCGAACGTCGGCCTCGCCGCGCATCGGATTCGGCGCGACGCCGAGCGTGAGCGACAGTCGACCGCCGGTGACGGCGTCTCGCTCGATGCCGGATGTCGGCAGCAGCGACACCTCGGCCGACCAGCAGCCGGTGCGTCCGAGCGAGTCGTACGTCGCCATCGCGATCGTCGCGCCTGACGCGGTGTCGACGGTGAACGAGGTCGTCGTCTGGTGCGCGAACGGCATCGCGTAGAGCGAGTCCTCGCCGCGCGCGTTCGTGAGCCGGACCATGTAGCCGACCGCCGACGGATCGCTCGAGCGCGTCCACGTCAGGACCGCAGCCCGCGTCGCCTGCTGGTAGTTGACGGTGATCGCTCCCGGCGCAGCGAGCCCCGCCTTCGCGTTGTCGATCGGCAACGACGCATAGCCGTAGTCGAGGCGGTCGTTCTCGTCGCGGATCGCGAAGAGATGGTAGCGGCACTCCGGCAGCGAGTCCGCGAGCGTGTAGGAGAGCTCCCCGACGGCCTCGTCGAGCGCGCCGATCGGGATCCCGTCGTAGCCGTGTGCGTCGGTGTCGAGATAGAGCTCGATCCGTGAGCCGGCCGGAGCGCCGTCGGCGTTCCAGCGCGCGGTCACCGTGCGCCCCTGCTGCGCTGCCGTGAGGTCGAGCGGGCGGTGTGCGAGCGAGACGAGCACCTCGATCGAGTCGGTCGCGACACCGTCGGTGATTCCCACGGTCCACGTTCCAGCGG
>DATLHO010000149.1:0-1748 GCA_035539855.1 Kapaibacterium sp. (SeqCode)
CGTTCGGTCGCGAGTTCACGCACCGGCACAAGATGGGCTTCGGCATGCCTCGCGCGGTCTGGTTCCTGCCCGGCGAGCGCGGACGCGCGATGCTCGAATCGGTGCTGCTCGACGGCGGCTCGCGGCTTCGCGAGCTCTTCGAGCCCGCGGCGATCGAGCGCAACCTCGCGCTGCACAGCGAGTCCTTCGACAATTCAGGTCCACTCTGGCTGCTCCTCGTGCTCGGGCTGTGGCTGGAGGCAAATCCCGACGTGAGATTCGGCTGAGCACCTCCGGCCGATATCGCAGCCCAATGCACCGCGAACCGTTGTACACTCCCGAATCACCCCTTCGGGCCTCGACCCTCGACGAATCATTCAACGCGGCGGAGCCGCATGCCGTGACCGAAGCGCCACGCCTTCTCGAGGGTCTGAGGATCCTCATCGTCGTCGGACCGATGGTCCTCGGCGGAGCGGAGCGCCAGGCGATCATGCTGGCGCGGCAGCTCCGCGAGCGCCACGGTGCGCACGTCGAGTTCTGGGGCATCTACGGCGACGGCGGACAGCTCGTCGACGAGCTCGATCGATACGAGATCCCCTGGCGCATCGTTCACGGGCCGGTCATCGGCGCGCGCGCGCCGTGGCGATGGCGAGCCCGGCAGGTAAAGCTGCTGCTGAGCTTCACGCGCAGCCTGCGCTCCGAGCGCTTCGACGTGATGCTCCCGTTCATGACGCTGCCGAACACCGTCCTGTCGCTCGTCTGGCGACTGACGTCGGCGCGCGTGTGCATCTGGAACCAGCGCTCCGACGGCTCCGACGCCGACGAGCTCAACATCACCTACAGTGCGCGACTCGCGGCGCGGCTGGCGACCGCGTTCGTCTCGAACAGCGTCGTGGGCGCCGACTATCTGCGCCGTCGCTTCGACATCGCCGGAGAGCGCCTGCACGTCGTGCACAATGGGGTGCGACTGGCCCCTCCCGAACGGGAGCGCACGGAATGGCGCGCCGAGCTCGGCGCCGACGAGGAGACGCTCGTGGCGACGATGATCGCGAACCTTCATCCCCCGAAGGATCATGCGACGCTGCTTCGCGCGTGGCGGATCGTCGCCGACCGACTTCCTGCATCCGGACGGCGTGCGATCCTCGCGCTGGCCGGTCGGCCGGTGTCGACGCACTCCTCGCTTGAGGAGTTGGCAACCGAGCTCGGCATAACCGATTGCGTTCGATTCCTCGGCGCCGTCCGCGATGTCAACGGCTTGTTGCACTCTTCGGACCTCGCGGTCTTCAGCTCGCTCAGCGAGGGAATGCCGAACGGCGTGCTCGAGGGGATGGCCGCGGGTCTCCCGGTTGTCGCGACCGCGCTGCCCGGAATCCGCGATGCTCTCGGCGTCGACGACGATCGGCTGCTCGCACCGATCGGTGACGTCGCCGGACTTGCCGAGAGGATTCTCGCTCTCTGCGACAGCGCGCAACTGCGTGCGAGCCTCGGCGCGAGCAACCGTCGCCGGATCGAAACCGAGTTCGCCGAATCCGTCATGGTCGATCGGTTCGCCGCGCTCATCGAATACTATTGGAAGCAGGCGTAAGCACAGGCTACGTCCGAGTCTCACGTTCCTGTTCGCGAAATCCCATGTGCGGCATCTGTGGCACATATCGCACCGGCAACCGGGCGACCGTCGAAAGGATGGTCGCGCGATTGTCGCATCGCGGACCCGACGATCACGGCGTCTTCTCCGACGGCCGCGCATCGCTGGCGATGGCGCGCCTGGC
>DATLHO010000150.1:0-29799 GCA_035539855.1 Kapaibacterium sp. (SeqCode)
TTCGCGGGAATCCGGAACTGCTCCTGCGACATGTCGACCCAGTCGTAGCTGCCGCCGCGATTGAGATACGCGCTCGAGTAGTCCGGGATGACCGTCATGACGTCGGCATCGCTCGTGGCCAGGCCGATCGTGGCTCCGGTCCAGTTCCAGCCAGAGTTCCAGGACTGACAGCCGACCGAGGTCATGTCGTCATAGTAGAACTCGATGGCGTTCGAGCCCTCGTACAGGCGCACCTGGAAGGTCGAGAACGCGGCGGTGCCATAGGTGACCTCGACGTCGCGCCACTCGATGGCGACGACGCGGTTGGGAGCGCTGCCGTTGACCGACCAGAGGACCTCGGGTGCGGCCGTGCAGTAATTCTGCGCTCCACCGGTGAGGGTCAACTGATCCCACCACGCGGTGATCGCCGGATACGATCCGGTGTTGTAGAGCGAGTTTCCGTTGGTGGACGAGACGTCGTTGCCGCCGAAGCCGATCAGTCCGTTGCTGCTGACCGAGATACGGCGGTAGTCGATGCCATCGAAGCGAAACGTGAACGGAAGGTCGACGCCGGTAACGACGTTATTGACGTCCGAGCCCCTACGCGAGCCGGCGTAGCCACGCCAGAGCGAGGTAGCATTGCTCATACTTGCGGCGGAACCCGACGACACCTCGAAGGTGTAGTCGCCGAGCGTCGCCAGCGCCCGGGGGCCGCCCAGCATCAGGCTGGCCAGCACGCAGAGCGCGGTGAGGTAACGATACATACAGGAGAATCCTCCGAAAGGGGTGAGGGGTGAGAAAGGGTGAATCGCCGGATGGAGCCGACGGTGCAATGGCCTGCGCCGTCGACGCCGCGGCGTCATCATTGGATTCATGATTCAAAGAACATGTGAACGTGCGCGCCATGCGCACGCAGAGGAGCGTGCACGCGGCTATGCCGATGCGGATCTGGATGAGCGGGGGGATGGCTCGATCGCAGCGCAATCATGCCGGCTCGATGGCTCGAGCCGGAAATTCTATTCGGGTTCCGTGACTGCACGCGGCCGTGGGAGAGCGCGAGGGGCAGTGTCGATGCTCGACGCAGGAATCCGAACGCGTCGTTGGACGAATCGGGATTCCGTCGCGTAGCTGGAATCGGGACCGGTGCGCAATCTACGAATCGGAGGCGATCCGCAGAGGCATTCGACCAACCGCAACGACACAACCCACGACGAGGCGCGAGGTTACCCCCTCGACGAAGATTTGTTGCGATTGCTACAATCGCTCACCGTCTGTAGGTCGTCGGAGTGCTCGCGCACGCGCTCCAATGGAAAAGGGCCGGTCGGGCAATGCCCGATCCGGCCCTCTTGTCATCCGACAACCGGCGTCATGCGCCGGCCCATGCGATCATCGAAGCGTGGCCGGGCGCCCGCCGCGCGTGCGCGCCTCGGGCGTGCCCTCGGCGTTCGGCGCGCCAGTCATCACCGGATCGATCGGGTCGCGACGGATCTTCAGCGCCGTGCCGCCGAGGGTCACCGACGCGGTCGTCCCGTTGCTCGCGGTGACGACGAGCTCGGCGCTCGTCTGTCCCGGCGCCGTCGGCGCGTACGTGAGCTCGAGATACTCAGTCTGTCCGGCGTCGAGATCGCGGCGGGGCAGCAGCCCCATGCGATAGCTCGACGCGTCGGCGCCGGTGATCGCGATATCGGTGATGCGCAACGGAAGCGTTCCGGTGTTCGAGATCATCACCGTCTGCCGCTTCGACTGTCCGACGGCGATCGTCACGTCCTCGAACAGCGCGCTCGGCGAGACGACGAGCGTCTGCGTGCCGGCCTCGCCGCGCACCGACAGGCGCACGCTGTCGCCGCCGGTGGTCACCAGCAGCAGCGTCGTGCGGCGCGGACCGTCGGCGCCGACGGGCGTCAGGCGCACGCCGAGCTCGAGCTTCGCGCCCGGAAGGACAGTGAACGGACGCGTCGGCCACGGCCGCGTCGCGTCCTCGCTGTATTCCGCGGCGTCACCGCCGAGGAATTCGATGCTCGCAATTCCGACGATCGACGTGCCCGAGTTCTCGAGCCGAGCCGCGCCCGCGACCGAGCTTCCGATGACGACCGGATCGAGCACCAGATCGTGCGCGTCGAGTCCGGCCAGTCCGCGGCCGGTCAGGTCGAGGTAGTAGGCGCCGCGCTCGGCGAGTCCGGGCAGGTGCAGCGTCGAGTCGTTCGTCTGCAGCCAGAGCGTCGCCATGCGCGTGCCCGGCCGCGACGGCTTGAAGCGGACCGTGATCGCGTCGACCGCGCCCGGAGCGAGCACGTAGTCGCCGGTTCCCTGATCGATCGTCGCGCTCGGTAGCGCGTTGATCATGCGGAACTCGTTGACGTCGCCGGAGAAGATCCGGAGCTTGTTGCGGTTGATCCGGAGCTCGCAGGCTCCGGCGTTGGCGATCGCGATCGCGACGTCGACCGAGTCGTCGACGCGCACCGCGCCGAACGTCGCCGTCCGCAGCTTCAGTCCGGCCGGCGTCGCCGCAAGCTGGCTGCCGAGGCCCGTGCCGACGAGGTCGAACGTGACGAGTCCCTCGACCGCGCCTGGCATCGCCGCGATCGCGGTGTCGGTGCCCTGAACGTTCTGCGCGTTGGTGCGCAGGTAGGCGCGGCCCCAGCGCTTGCCGGGGCGGTCGGCGACGAACGTCAGGTACAGCGTCCTCGAGCCTCCCTCGGGAATCACCACCGGGAAGCTGACGGGGTTCGCGGACAGCGGCGCGATGCCCGGGGTCGTGAACAGGCCGTAGGCCCGCGAGGCGACCGGACGCACGGCGCCGTCACGCACCAGCGGATAGGCCGGCGTGCCCTGCTGGTACAGCGTGTCGGTCTCGTAGACGTCGAGCCCGTTGAGCACCAGCGGTCCGAAGCCGCTGTTGGTCACGACCATCGGCAGCGTCGTCGCGAACTCGCCGGCGCACGTGGCCATCGTCGTGAACTGTGCCGTGTTGATCACCGAGACTCCGGCGATCTCGAAACGTCCGGCCGGAGCCGCCGAGGTGGCCGCCAGCCAGAGCGTGCGGTTCTCGCCGTCGGGGTTGGTGATCCGCAGGCGCGCGACCTGCTTGCCGGCGCTGGTGGCGCGGAAGAGGATGCGCGGCGCGAACGTGTCGCCCGGCGCCAGCGCCTTCGTGTAGCTGTCGACGAGCGCGCCGGTGGTCGGATCGACGAGCTTGTACTGGTACGACGATCCTCCGGCCGAGTCGATCGTCGCGGTCACCATCTGCGGCGACGCGTCGAAGTTCGCGGCGAGGTTGAAGTTCTCGACCGTGACCGGACGGAAGCTCTGCTGCTGGCGGCGCGTGACCGCGATCGACAGCATCAGCGAGTCGTTGTCGAGCACCGGCGACGTGCCGCCGTCGGCGGGATTGCCGATGTAGCGCAGACGCGGCGTGGCCGAGGCTGCGAGCGTGAACGTGCGCGTGGCTCCGGTGACCGCGTCGGTGAACATGAGCGTCGCGTTGCGAACGCCGGTGCCGAGCGGCGCAAAGCGGATCGCCAGCGGCTGCGCGGCCGCGCCGGCCGCCACCGAGACGCTCGTCGTCGTCGTGCCCGACGACGTGAACGCGTAGTCGGCCGCTGCGGGTCCGACGATCTGCGCGCTGTAGCTGCGCGACGGACAGACACCACCCGGAACCGCGATATCGAAGGGCGTATAGACCGCGGCGCTGCCGCGCGCGAGCGAGAAGCCCTGGAAGAACACGTCACCGTTGGCAAGCGATGCCGTGCCGCCGTCGGATGGTCCCGTGCGGCCGGTGAGCTCGAAGCCGCACGGCGTGAAGGCGTAGGTCGTTCCGCTGGTGATCGGCGTCGTGTACATCGTCACCGCGTTGTTCGCGCTCGAGGAGCTCGTCGACGCGGGCGATCCCGGCGTGACGCTCAGAAAGTTGTTCGAGCCCGCGGCCAGGCCGATCGAGGCATTGCTCGTCAGCGAGCCGGTGTACATCCCGCCGTAGTGGAACTCGATCGAGTTGTTCGCCTCGTACAGGCGCACCTGGTAGGTGTACATCGTGTTCGTCGTCGGGCACGTGTACGAGTAGTAGCTCGAGCCCGACATCACCAGGCCGGTCCGCCACTGCACCGTCAGCACGCGATCGGGCGCGCTCCCGGTGAGCTCGTAGCGGATCCCCGCGGTCAATGCGACGCAGTTCTGGTCGTAGACGTGCTGGTGCTCCCAGAACGGCGCGGCGATCGGCGCGGTGATCTGCGGCGCATTCAACTGGTTGGTGCGAATGTCGGGAACCGTCGGATTGCCGAAGATCAGCAGCCCGCTCGACGAGGCCCGGAACTGCGTGTACGGCACGCCCTGGAACCGGAAGTTGAAGCCGATGCTCGTGGCCGAGGTCACGGCCAGATCGTACCCATAGCCGAAGCTCGGGTCGTTGGCGAATGTCGCCTGGTTCGACAGAATCGACGTTCCTGTGATCGTCGAAAAGGTCCTGCTTCCCTGCGTGAACAAGTAGGTCGTGCCGACCTGGGCGAGCAGAGACGCGCCCGGCGCGGCGAGCAGGGCGAAGAGAAGCGCTGCGGTACGCAGAAGACGTGGAGGCATGAGGGACTCCGCGGAGGTGTATGGGATGACGGAGCGACGACCCGACCGATGGGTCGCCCGTGTCGGACATGGTGGATCGGGATCAGGCGCGGGGAGGGACGGCCGGACGGAGGGATCCGAAGAGCGAGACTTCGGACGATGCGGTGGTGTTACGGCCGGTTACAATTGTCTTGGCTGGCTTCGGCGCCACAGCGGGAGGGAAACCGATTCCTGCGGGAAAATCCCTCGATAGCCGGCCGGAATGGGGCTTTCCGGTGCGGGTGTCTTTCGATCCCACTGATCGGGTCCGGCGTGGCTGTCTCAGTCGAGCATTCGCTGCAGGCGCTCGAGCTCGACCAGCGCCTGGATCGGCGTCAGACCCGTGATGTCGAGCTTTGCCAGCTCCTCACGCAGCTTCTCGAGGGCGGGATTCGCGGCGACCTCGAACATCGAGATCTGCGGAGGCGGCGCAGTGATCGTTCCCTGTGGAATGGCCCGCACGGCGGGTCCCTGCGTCGCGCGGTGCAATCCCTCCTCGGTTCCGCCGATCGGGCTCTCCTCCGAGGCGCTCTCGAGCTGCGCCATGATCGCCTTGGCGCGGGTGGTGACCTCCTCCGGAAGTCCCGCCATCTGCGCGACCTGGATGCCGTAGCTGTGATCGGCGGTGCCGGGGGTGACGGTGCGCAGGAAGATCACGCGGTCATCGTGCTCGCGGACCTCGACCTTGTGGTTTTCGATGCGGTCGAAGACCTGGGCGAGCCCGTTGAGCTCATGGTAGTGGGTCGCGAAGAGCGTGCGGGCGCCGAGGCGGTCGTGGATGAACTCGGTCATCGCCCACGCGATCGAGATGCCATCGAACGTCGACGTGCCGCGGCCGACCTCGTCGAGCAGGATCAGGCTCTGCGTCGTCGCGTTGTTGAGGATGTTCGCCGACTCGTGCATCTCGACGAGGAACGTGCTCTCACCGGCGGCGAGGTTGTCCTGCGCGCCGACGCGCGTGAAGATCTTGTCGACGATCCCGATCGTCGCGCTCGCGGCGGGCACGAACGAGCCGATCTGCGCCAGCAGCACGATCAGGCCGACCTGCCGCAGCAGCGAGCTCTTGCCCGACATGTTCGGACCGGTGATGATCGCGATCTGGTGCTCGTCGGTGTCGAGTCGCGTGTCGTTCGGAACGTAGCGCTCGCCGGCCGGCAGCATCGTCTCGACGACGGGATGCCGTCCCGCGATGATCTCGAGGCGCGTCGAGTCCTCGATCACCGGACGGGCGTAGTCGCGCTCGAGCGCGACGCGCGCGAAGCCGACGAAGCAGTCGAGCATCGCGAGCAATTGCGCGTTGCGCAGGATCGCGTCGGCGCGCTCGGCGGTGAATGCCTGCAGCTCGTTGAACAGCTCGCGCTCGAGCGACGCGAGCTTCTCCTCGGCGTTGAGAACCTTCTCCTCGTACTCCTTGAGCTCCGGCGTGATGTAGCGCTCGGCGTTGGCGAGGGTCTGTTTGCGCGTGTAGTCTTCGGGGACGCGATCGCGATTGGCGTTCGTGATCTCGATGTAGTACCCGAAGACGTTGTTGAAGCCGACCTTGAGCGAGCCGATGCCGGTGCGTCCGCGCTCGCGCTCCTGCAGGCTCTCGATGTAGCTCTTGCCGCTGGCGCGCAGGTCGCGCAGCTCGTCGACCTCCGGCGAGAACCCGCTGCGGATGACACCTCCGTCGCCGAGCGTCGCCGCGGGCTCCTCCGGCAGCGCGAGCTGCAGCCGCTCGAGCAGCTCGTCGGGCACAGCGAGTCCACGGGCGATCGCCGAGAGCGTCGGCGTGTCGACGCGGCCGAGCAGATCGACGATGCGCGGCAGGTGCTCGAGGGTCGTGCGGATGTTCCCGAGATCGCGCGGCGTTGCTCGCATCGTCGCGACGCGCGAGACGATGCGCTCGAGGTCGCAGACCGAGCGCAGCGCCTTCTCGAGCTCGGCCAGGACCGACGTCTCGCGGTACAGCGTCTCGACGGCGGTGAGTCGCTTCTCGATCTGCTCGCGGGATTTCAACGGGTGGATGATCCAGCGCTTGAGCAGGCGTCCGCCCATGGGCGTCGACGTGCGATCGATGACCGACAGCAGCGAGCCGCCGCGGGCGCCTTCGGTGCTCGAGAAGACGATCTCGAGATTGCGCTTGGTCGCCGGATCGAGCGCGATGTACTCGCCGTGGCTGTAGCGCGAGATCCTGCGGATGTGCGAAAGGCGCGAGCGCTGGGTCTCGAGCAGGTAATGCATCACCGCGCCGGCAGCCATCGTGCCGACACGCAATCCCTCGATCCCGAAGCCCTTGAGCGAATGGGTTCCGAAGTGCTCGCGAAGGCGCTCGGTGGCGTAGTCGTGATCGAAGATCCACTCCTCCAGACGCGTGATCCTGGGCTCCGAAGAGAGGCGCATCGACGCGAAGAGGTCCTTCTGTGCGCGGCTGACGACGATCTCGGCCGGAGCGATCGACTCGAGCACCTCGGTGAGCTCGTCGACCGAGGCCTCGGCCGCGGCGAACTCGCCGGTGGAGATGTCGCAGAACGAGATGCCGGCCACGTCGCGGTCGATGACGACGGCCGCGAGGTAGTTGTTCCTGCCGGCGTCGAGCAGCTTGTCGCTCATCGCGACGCCGGGGGTGACGACCTCGACGACGTCGCGGCGGACGATGCCGCGCGCGAGCTTCGGGTCCTCGAGCTGCTCGCAGACCGCGACGCGATAGCCCGCCTTGACGAGCTTCGGCAGGTAGTTGTCGAGCTGGTGATAGGGGAAGCCGGCCAGCGGCGTATCCGACTCCGACCCGTTGCCGCGCTTCGTCAGCACGATGCCGCAGACGCGCGCGGTGATCGCGGCATCCTCCTCGAAGGTCTCGTAGAAATCCCCGAGCCGAAACAGCAGCACCGTATCCGGATACTTCGCCTTGATCTGATGGTACTGCCGCATCAGCGGCGTCTTGTCCTTTGCCATAGCCTGGAAGATACGGCGTGGGGGATAGACACTTTCACCCTGTCGGTTCACCCATCCGGGTGAGGCAGCTCACCCTTGCCGGGGGCTACGTTTGTACCACGAAGAGCGCAGCAACGGCGCACGATACGACTGGCAACGCAACGCAACGACGAAACACGGAACGACGCGATGAACGGCTTCTGGAAATGGACGCGACGCATAGCAGGGGGCCTCGTCCTGCTTCTGGTCCTGATCGTTGGGACCACCTACGGTCTCAGCGAAGTGAATCTGCAGACGACGTACGAGATCCCCGAGACCCGGGTCTCGATCCCGACGGACGCGATGTCGATCGAGCGCGGCCGGCACCTGGCGGTGGCCATCGGCAAGTGCATCGACTGCCACGGCGAGGACTTCGGCGGCAAGATCGTCATCGACGACGCCGCGGTCGGACTTCTCGCCGGACCGAACCTCACCAGTGGCGCCGGCGGACTCGCCCCGACGCTCCATGACAGCGACTGGGTTCGCGCCATCCGCCACGGCATCAAGCACGACGGCCGGCCGATCGCGCTGATGCCCTCGGAGGACTACTGGCACTACGACGACGAGGAGGTTGCGGCGGTCGTCGCCTACATCAAGTCGGTGCCGCCGGTCAATCGCACGATGCCCGAGGTCTCGGTCGGTCCGGTGATCCGCCTGATGAACGTCCTCGGCCAGGTCGAGTTCGCGGCCCAGAAGATCGACCACGAGGCCGATCGCCCGGCGACCCCGCCGGAGGCACCGACCGCGGAGTACGGCGCGCACGTCGTCAAGACCGGCGGCTGCATCGGCTGCCACGGCCCGAGCCTCTCGGGTGGTCCGATCCCCGGCGCTCCGCCGCACTTCAAGGCGCCGCGCAACATCACCCCGCACGAGAGCGGCCTGGCCGGGTGGAGCGAGGAGGACTTCTTCCGCGCACTGCGAACCGGTGTCACCCCGACCGGGGATCATCTCGACCCGACCTATATGCCGTGGAATGCGACGAAGCTCATGAAGGACCTCGAGATCAAGGCGCTCTGGGCCTACCTCAAGACCGTGCCGCCGAAGCCCGAAGGCAACCGATAGCGTTGACGGCTGACGTGATGATGAACTGATCGATGACTGACTGATCGATGACTGACTGACTCGATGACCGACTGATGATCGACATGTGATGGTGCTTTGAGACGCACAAGGACCTGCTCGACGATGATGATGACCTGAGACGACTGACTGAGACACGATGATGATGATCGGATGCACGGCATCACCCCCCGTGCACGCCGAGCCGACAGACGATGAACAGGTGCCCGTTTGGGCGCGAGGCGGGAAGCGGGCGGTGGTCCTGCTCGTGGCGCTCGATGCGCGACAGCATTGCGTTGGTGGATTCGATGCCGGGGGCGATCAGCCGTGGGAGTAATTGGACGAAAGCTCCCGCATCGGATACACTGCCGACAATGAGTTCGCATCGACGCCGCGAACGGGATCGCCGGCCAGGCCTCGCGCCGACCGATGATCGATGATGATGACGAAGGGGAGAGTCGCGCACGCGGCTCTCCCCTTCATGCATCTGGAGCCCGGCTACGTTCGGCGACCGAAGACATCACTCGCCGCCTTCGGCGGCCAGCCACGCGCGCACGAGCTTGAGCTCGTCGTAGGTGAAGCCCTCTCCGAGCGCGTCCATGACCGGCCGCAGGCCGAGCGCGCCGTGTTCGTTGAAGGCGGTCGCGATCGCGGCGACCTTGTCGGCGTCGACGAGGCGGTCGATCGCGGAGATCTGGCCGGCGGCGACGAGCTCCTCGAGGTGCGCGGTGATCGTGCCGCGCGAGAGCTTGCGCTGGCGCGCGATCTGCTCGGGTCCGAGTCCCTCGTCGAAGAGGACGAGCGTCTCGTCGATCGTGCCGGCACGCTTCGGCGCGGCCGTCGTGCGTCGCGTGCGCTCGCGTTGCTGGATCGGTCGAGATGTCGCCGAGAGCTCCGGGTGCTCGGCGACGTAGCGCTCGATCTCGGCGAGGAACTCCGGTCCGAACGTCCTGGCCTTCGCCTCGCCGATGCCGTGTACCGCGCGCAGCGCCGTCTCGTCGCGCGGTACGCGGGCGGCCATCTGCACGAGAGTCTTGTTGTCGAAGATCACGTACGCCGGCACGTCGTGCGCGTCGGCGATGCGCTTGCGCAGCGCGCGCAGCCGCTCGAAGAGGCCCATGTGCTCCGCCGGCAGATCGATTCCGACGCGCGATGCGGCGGGCGCCTTCTGCGGCGGCCGCATGCGGCGCAGCACGAGCGGCTCGCGGTTGCGCAGAAACTCCGCGCCACGCTCGGTCACCCGCAGCACGTTGTATTCGTCGGCGTTCTGCACGAGGATCCCCTGGGCGAACAGCGCCTGGGCCACCGCCCGGAAGTCGTCCTTCGAGTACTCCTTGCCGATACCGTAGGTGGGCAGGAGGTTGTGCCGGTAGTTGAGCACGCGTGCGCCCTCGGAGCCGCGCAGCACGTCGACGACATGCGAGAGGCCGAAGCCCTCGCGCAGCCTGATGACGCATGACAGCAGCATCTGCGCCGGCCGCGTCGCGTCGAAGGTCTCGAGCCGGTCGGGCTCGGTGCAGTTGTCGCAGTTGCCGCACCGCTCCGCGCCGTAGGTCTCGCCGAAGTGCCCGAGCAGCGTCACGCGCCGACAGACGCCGTTCTCGGCGTAGTTCGTCATCTCGTTGAGCTGCTGCATCGCGACCATCCGCTCGACGCGGTCGGTCTTCTCGTCGATGAAGCGCTGGATCTTGACGCGATCGCCCGGACTGTAGAACAGCACGCACTCCGACGGCAGCCCGTCACGACCGGCGCGTCCGGTCTCCTGATAGTAGCTCATCAGGTTCTTCGGAAGGTCGTAGTGGATCACGAAGCGCACATCGGACTTGTCGATCCCCATCCCGAACGCAATGGTCGCGCAGATGATGTCGACGTCGTCGCGGACGAACTTCTCCTGGTTGCCCGCGCGCGTCTCGTTCTCGAGACCGGCGTGGTACGGAAGCGCCCGCAGCCCCTGGCGGTTCAGGAAGTCCGCGACGGCCTCGGTGCGCGCGCGCGACTGGCAATAGATGATGCCGGACTCGCCCCGATGACGCCCGATGACGTCGAGCACCTGATCGGTGCCACCTGACTTCGGCACGACCTCGTAGTAGAGATTCGGACGGTCGAAGCTCGCGACGAAGCGAGCGGTCTCCGCGCCCAGGTCGAGCTGTTGAAGGATATCCTCCTGCACCCGGTTGTTCGCCGTCGCGGTCATCGCGATGATGGGCACCGCCGGGAAGCGATCGCGCAGCAGACGCAACTGGCGATAGTCGCTGCGGAAGTCGTGGCCCCACTCGCTGATGCAGTGCGCCTCGTCGATCGCGAAGAGACTCACGTCGATCCGCGACAGGAAGTCCGCCATCTCCCCGCCGACGAGTCGCTCGGGCGCGACGTAGACGAGCTTGACCTCGCCGTCGATGATCTTCCGCCGGCGCGCCGAGTTCTCGGCGGGCGACAGCGAGCTGTTGATGAACGTCGCCGCGATGCCGTTCTCGACGAGCGCGTCGACCTGGTCCTTCATCAGCGCGATGAGCGGACTGACGACGACGGTCACGCCCGGCATCAGCAGCGCCGGCAACTGGAAGCACAGCGACTTGCCGCCGCCGGTCGGCATCAGCACGAACGCGTCGCGGCCGGCGAGCACCGCGCGGATGATCTCCTCCTGCAGCGGCCTGAACTCACTGTAGCCGAAGTGCGTCTGCAGCGCGCCGTAGAGCCGGTCGTTCTGGATGTCGTCGAGGGTGGCGGGCATTGCGTGTTCTCGGTCGTTTCGCGTCGGACGGTCTGAATGTATGGCGCGGAGGCTCCGACACCGGACATGGCGTGGCTGGTTGGAGACGATCGAGTGGACTCCAAAGGGCAGCCGCGACGTTCTCAATTCGCAAGCGAGGCCGCGGGCGCACGAACCGGGCGCGCATCGTGCGTCGGTACGCCGATGCGTCGGGCAGCCCCGCTACTCCCGCGCACGCTGCGCCGGCGCAGAAGCCCAACGCTCGCGCGCAAGGTACGTCTGCCCGTCGCCGATCCTTCGGGACGGCCGCATTTGGCCGCGAGGAAATCCCTCCCCGTCTGTAGATTCCCTCTCCCCACTGTCAGGCGACGCCGAGAGCGCGTGTCTCGCTGAACAGGACCCCGACCGAACCGTCCCCGAGCCTCATCCCCGGTTTCACCCTTCAGGGCAAATCCCATGAGAACGTTTCCCCGACTCCTTCCACTGATTGCCATCATCGGCACGACGACCGCCGCCCTCGCGCAGGAGGCCGACCGGCCGAGCGCCGTCGAGCGCCGCCGCGCGGTCATCGAGCGCCGGCTCGAGAGGATCTTCGCCGAGAAGCTCGACCGCAAGGCTCCGGTGGCTCCGGAGTCCAAGCGCGACGCCGCGCCGTTGATGCGCGCGCCGTCGGAGGTCACCGTCAGCAGCCATTCGGCGCAGGAGGCGGAGCTGCACGCGGTGATCAATCCGACCGACAGCAACAACATCGTGATCTCGGCAATCCGCACCTCCGCGCAACAGGCGGGTCTTGCGCTGCCGATCTACTACTCGCGGGATTTCGGCGAAACGTGGCGGCTCTCGAGCTTCATGCCGCGCGCGATGGGCGGCGGAGATCCGGTCTTCACCGCCGATGCCGACGGCACGCTGTACTACTCGTGGATCGAGCTCGTCCTCCGCTCGCAGACTCGCATCGACGAGGGGATTCTCTGGTCGCGCTCGACCGACGGCGGCGCGACGTGGGCGCGAGCGGACACGATCGCCTACGGGCAGATGACGCAGGGCGCCAACGGCACGACCGGCAAGATGTCCGACAAACAGTGGATGGCCGTCGACCGCTCGAGCTCCACGCGACGGGGAACGCTGTACACGGTGTTCCTGCAGATGGAGATGACGGGGATCTCGGCAGACCTGGCGATCGTCGTGAAGCGCAAGCCCGCCGGCGCGGCGAAGTTCATTCGCGAGCCGGTTCCGGTGACCGACGCGTCGTTCATCGACATGCAGTTCGCGAGCATCGGCGTCGACCATCGCGGAGACGTGCATGCGTTCTTCTTCGGTCAGCGCGACGGCGACGCGGAGCACCGGCTGTGGCACTCGGTCTCGCGCGACGGCGCAGAATCGTTCGAGACGCCGCGACCGGTCGGGCCGATCCGGTTTCCGGCTCGCTCGAACAACGTGCCCGAGCACCTGCCGCAGCGGCTCGGCGCGCTTCCGCAGTTCGCCGTCGACGGCGGCGAGGCGAGTCCGCACAGGGGCAACCTCTACGCCGTCTGGTTCTCGAACGATCTGAGCGAGCAGGGACCGGGAACGCACTTCAGTCCCTTCCAGGTCTACTTCGCGCGCTCGGTCGACGGCGGCGCGAGCTGGAGCTCGCCGATGCGGGTCAACGACGACACGACGATGGAGGGCGTCGATCACCTCTATCCGAGCATCGATGTCGCCCCGAACGGCGCGGTCGTGCTGACGTGGTACGACGGCCGGCAGAGCCCGGGCAACAGCGATCTCCATCATTACACCGCCTACTCGCTCGACGGCGGTGCGACGCTCAAGCCGAACATCCGGGTCTCGACCGAATCGTCGAACAGCAACGCGTACGTCATCGGCAACTTCGGGATCGGCGATTACACCAAGTGCCTGAGCACGAACGGCTACGCGATTCCGATCTGGGTCGACGGCCGCGGCAACGACGGCAACCTCGACATCTTCGCGGCCTTCGTCCCTCTGCGCGAGTCGCCGAGCGGCGTCGAGGTGCTGCACGAGGTCATCGCCTCGGCGCAGCTCTCGGCCGCGCCGAATCCCGCCGCCGTGACGAGTCTCGTCGAGCTCACCCTGCGGCACGCGGGCGAGATGCGTGTCGAGCTCGTCGACATGCTCGGAACGGTCGTGACGACGCTCGCCAGCGGACGGCTCGACGCCGGTGCGCACCGGCTGACGCTCGACTGCTCGGCGATCGCCCCCGGACGCTACCTCGTGCGCGCCGCCGGCGAGGCCGGGACCGTCACGACGCCGCTCGAGATCGTTCGATAGAGCCGAGCGACGATCACGCTCGAAAGCAACCGGGGGGATGGGCAATGCCCGTCCCCCCGCTTCACACGTCGCGAAACATCGGCGACCGGCGAGGGTTCCTGAGCGCACACCGGATCCATAACCGTCACGCATGTCCCAGCTCAACGCACCATCCCCGGGCGACGTCACCATGCCGTCGTCCACGAGTGAGTCGCCGGCATCTGGCTCTCCATCGACCTCTCCGCCCGCTCTCGGTGCGATCATCGATCGCGCCTGGCACCTGCGTTCGGCCGACGCTGCGGGCTCGATCGAGCTCGCCTCCGAGGCGCTCGCGCTCGCCCGCGAATCCGGCGATGAGCAGGCGGCGGCGCTTTCGTTGCGCACGATCGCGATCGCTCATGTCGCACTGGCGGAGTATGACGAAGGGAACGCGCGGGCCGCGGAGGCGCTCGCGCTCTTCGAGCGTCTGGGCGATGCCGCCGGCGCGGCCGTCGCGCTCGCGACGATGGCGACGTCGGCGCGCCGCATCGGCGAAGTCGCCAGCGCGCGCGAGCTACTCGGCCAGGCGCTCGAGCGCGCGCAGCGCAGCGGCTCGGGCGAGGCCGTCACCATCTGCCTCAACGGCTTCGGAAATCTCCACCGCTCGACCGGCGAGTACACGCTCTCGCTGCAACTGCATCGACAGGCGCGCGATCTCGCGCGTGAGTATGGCAGTCTCGAGGAGGAGTGCTCGGCGACGCTCGGCATCGGCGGGTCGCTCGAGCGACTCGGCAGCTTCACCGAGGCGCTCGAGGTGTACCACGAAGCGCTCGCGATCGCCCAGCGCACCGGGCACACGCGCATGGAGGCCTACGCGGCCGGCAACATCGGCACGACGCTCGAGCGACTCGGTCGCGTCGGCGAGGCGCTCGAGTACGAGCTGCGCTCGCTCGCGATGAAGCAGCGCGCCGGCGATCGATGGGGCCTCGGTATCTCCTACAACAACCTCGGCATCATCTACCGCTACCTCGGCAACTACGCGAGCGCGCTCGAGGCGCTCGTCGCGTCGCTCGCGGTCACGCGCGAGATCGGCGACCGCGAGGGCGAGTCCGTCGCTCTCAACTGCATCGGCCAGGTCTACGAGGAGATCGGGGACATGACGAAGGTCTTCGGATGCTTCAGCTCGAGCCTCGAGATCTCCAAGACGATCGGATTCAAACAGGGCGAGGCGTATTCGCTGTCGCATCTCGGTCGCTTCCACGCGCACATCGGCGACATGCCGCGCGCGCTCGCCTACTACATACGCTGCCTGCGCATGGCCGAGCAGAGCGGCGAGCGTTATCTCGAGCGCTCGGCGCTCGACGAGGTCGCGCGCGCCTACAGTCATCTCGGCGACCTCGACAGGGCGGCCGAGTACCTCCGCCGCGCGATCGAGCTCAGCCGCACGACCGGGGATCGACTCGGTGAGGCGACCTCGCTCTGGACGATGGGGGAGATGCTCACGCGCGAGCGGCCCGATCGGGCCGGGCTCGAGTACCTGTCGCAGTCGCTCGCGATCGCGGTCGAGATCGGCAACCGTGACGTGCTGCGTAGCCTGCATCTGACGCTTGCCGGCGTCTACGACCGACTCGGCGACGAGGCCGGCGCGACCGCGCACCGTGCGGAGTACCAGGCCTGCGCCGAGGAGATCTTCAACGCCGAGGCGACGCGACGGGTCTCCGAGCTGCTCGTCGGTTTCGAGGGTGAGTCCGCGCGCCGGCATGCGGCGATGCTCGGGCTCGATGACGCCGATCTTCTGGAGATCAACGCAGCGGTCGAGCGCGAGGTCGCAAGCCGGATCGTCTCCATCGGCATGCCCCGCGCGAGCGACGGTGAAACGACCATCGTGCGCGATGGCATCGTCGACGCCGATCCGGCGGGCATCGTCGTGCGAACGTTCGGCGAGTTTCGCGTCTCGGTCGGCGGTCGCGATCTCGGCACGGCCCAGTGGAAGCGACGCCGCGCGCGCGATCTGTTCAAGCTGCTGCTGATCAACCATCGCCGGTCGATGACCATCGACGAGATCATCGAAACGCTGTGGGGAGGCCGCGCCGATCGCAAGTCGGAGATGCTCGTGATGAACGCGATCTCGCACATCCGCAGCGCGCTCGAGCCCGAGCGACGCCGCGGCGCGAGCTCGAAGTATCTCATCGGCAACGATCGCAGCTACGCGCTGCACCTCGGCGACGGAGGCTGGATCGATTTCCTCGGATTCAAGGAGCTCATCGTCTCGGCCCGTCGTGCGGGCAGCGCACGCGAGCGGCGTGATCTCTACGAGCAGGCGATCGATCTGTACCGAGGCGATTTTCTGAAGGAGGATCTTTACGAGCCGTGGACGGCGACCGAGCGCGATCTGCTGAAGGATGCATTTCTCGAGGCGGTGGAATTTCTCGCCGTCGAATATCACCGCGCCGGCGAGCTCGATGCTGCGATCGATGCATCGCGACGGATTCTCGCGCACGACAGCACGAGTGAGCGTGCGCACGAAGTTCTCATCGCATCGCTCGTGGCGCGAGGCCGTCACGCCGAGGCCCGGCGTGTCGTCGAGGAGTGCCGCGCGGCGTTTCGACGCGAGCTCGACGAGGAACCGCCGGAGAAGATCCTCGCGCTGTTAAATGCGCGTTAAGGAGCGACACGATATTTGTAGGAGAGTCAGCGAGAGTGTCGGCGAAACAGGAAACGAGTTGGTAGGTGGCCGTCGCTGTCGTGACTTATCCGAACCGATGTCTCATGATGAGCATGTTGCCGATGATGATGTGTTGAGCTTCGATCGAATGGCGCATCCGAGAAACGACGTGGCGGGGTGCCGCACTTGGCGGTGTGGGCGTCCCAGGACGTTTTTCCGATGAAGCACATCCACCGGGGTATCGCCGCGTGAAGGCAAAAAAAGGGAGAGGCCTTCACCGGCGATACCCGGAGTGGACGAAGAGACTCGCAAGTGAACAGGTCAACGGCCGTGCGGCAATCGTCGCACGGCCGTTGTTGTACCGGCCTCGGACGAGTCGAAGAATATTCTCGAGAATGCGCGAAGGGCTCCGGAGAAAAATCTCCGGAGCCCTTCGTCGCAAGCATCGCGTGTTGGCGATCAGCGCACGGGCGTTTCGACGGTGACGTCGACGACGCGGCAGTAGAAGCGGCCTTCGGGCAGATCGTTGTCGTATTTCTCCGGCGACTCGCCGAGACCGCGCGCTCTGTCCTGGCTGACGCCGAGCGACCGTGCGACGGTCAGCGCACGATCGCGGGAGAGGTCGTGATTGTGCTCGCTGTCGCCAACCCTGTCGGTGTGCCCGGTGATCGTCACCGTCGAGCCGCGCGCGATGCGCGAGCGCACGAGGTCGACGATCGAGCGGTTGGCCTCGCCGAGCTCGGCGCGATCGAAGTCGAACAGGATCAGGCTGTAGCGATCGATCTCACGATCGGCGATGCGCCGGGCCCGCTTGTGGCGAAGGGTGAGCTGCTCGACGGCAATCGATCCTCCCGGCGTCACGAACGACCGGCCCTCGTTGTCGACGAGCTCGAGACGATACTCGATCGGCGTATCGCCGGACGGCATCACACCGTCGCTCGACGCCAGCGACCAGTCGACGACCTGCGGCACCGCGCCTCGTCCGTCGATCTCACGCAGCACCCGTCCGGCCTGCGTCGCGACGACGCGCCAGCTCGCGATGCCGGCGTCGGAGCCGACGTTCGTGCGGAAGCGCACGACGGGCGGGTCGGAGACGCGCAGCGTGTCGTTGGTGACGACCGGCGCGGTGATCGCGCGGCGATCGGGGATGATTTCGACGCGGCGATTCTCGGCGCGGCCATCGGCGTCGGCGCCATTCGACGGCACGTCCGGCAGGTTTCGCGTTTCGACCGACATGCGGGCGTCGGCAATCCCCCAGGTTGCCCGCAGGTAGTCGCGCACCGCCTCGGCACGGCGGCGTGAGAGCGTCGCGTTGCCCTTCTCGGACTCCCCGTCGTTGGTGCCGATCAGCCTGATCCTCGCCTTCGGGTCATCGACCATGCGGCGGCCGACGATGTTGAGCACGTCGTGATAGGTCTCGATGACGTCGCGATTGTAGAGTCCGTCGATCGAGAATCCGGCGCGCGAGGCAGCGTCGATGCGATTGTAGCGCACCGGCAGCGAGGCCGAGCCCTCATCGAAGAAGACGTAGTTCAGCAGGGGTCGAAGCTGCGTGCTCGCGAACTCCTCGACGCGCATCTGGACGATCGCCGACTCGACTCCATCGCTCTGCACGCCGGAGGCCGTCACTTCGGCCGACAGCACGCCCGCGTCAGTCGGGGTCGGGCTCACCGGCGTCGACGACGACGGCATCCGAAGCGAGAGCGAGGCGCCGACGCGCACGGTGTGCGCCTTCCAGGTCGAGTCCTCGAGCACGTCGTTGAGCTGATGATGGTAGGAGACCTCGGGCGAGAGGAAGAGGTTCTCCGCGATCATGATGTCGTAGCTCAATCCGCCGACGGCGGCCAGCCGCAGCGGGCTCGACTCCGGGATCGCGCCCTGCGACCGGTTGCGCACGCGCGAGCCTCCGACGAACGTCGCGCTCGACGGGGTCGTGAGCGTCTCGTCCTGCTCGTAGTCGCGCGTGTCGACGTAGCCGACCTCGCCGCCGACGTTGATCGACAGGGGGAACGTGAACGGCCGAATCGAGAGCAGTGGCTCGAGCGCATAGCTGCGCAGGGTCGGCGCGATCCGGTGCTCGGAGTAGCCGTCGACGACGGTCTCGCCGTCGAGCACATTGCCGATGTGCTCGGTCGTCGTGAGCTTTCCGCCGATCTGCGAGTAGCCCGCGCGCAACTGCACCGCCAGATGGCTCGAGACCGGCAGTTGCAGCATCAGTCCTTCGCCGTAGCCGAAGCCCGAGCCGCTCTCGAAGCCGGGTCCGCAGCAGCCGACCGTCGGCAGCGAGCGGAAATCCGCCTGGTGGTTGATCCAGGAGCCGAAGCCATAGACGCCGAAGCGGAGGCCGGCCGCGCCGTTGCCCACCGTGCCGTTGCCGTCGGCACTCTGGCCTGCGGGCTGGTTCTGGGCCGCGGCGGGTGTCGCCGCTATGGCCGCGATCGCGGCGACGGCGGCGGTCATCATCACACGGCGCGCGATGCGCCATGTCGTATTCATCGTCGATCTCATCGTGCGGTTCATGCGTGGTCGGTCTTACATCGTGATGAAGAGGGTCTCGGTGTCGCGATGGCTCGGGCTGCGGAGGACGACCTGGTAGGCGCCGCTCGGGAGCTCGGCCGGCAGAACGATCTGGCGCGTCGCGTCGCCGCCGACGGATTCCCATCGCGCCTCGAAGACGAGATCGCCGGCGAGCGAATACACCTCGAGCACGTGCGTGCCGCGCTCGGCAGCGCGAACGTCGACGGTCGCCGGACCCGTCGCGGGGTTGGGGGCGATCCTGTAGATGCCGGAGATCTGCGCGTCGAGAAGGCGCGGGCCATCGCCGGTCATGCAGATGCCGGTGAGCGACAGGCGTCCGGGCGCGGCCGACGGTGCGGTCGGCGTGCCGTTCCAGGTCATCGCGACGACGGTGATCGGCGTCTCGAGCGCATTGCCGAGCATCGCGTTGCCGGTGATCGTCGTGAGCAGGTCGCCGGCGCCGGCGAGCGCGGCGCGGTCGAGCTCGATCGTCACGCGACGCTCGCCGCCGTCGAGTCGGTTGTCGGTGATGCGCCCGCGCGAGACGCTGCGGGGGAAGAAGAGCGTACCGTTGAAGCCGACCGTCAGCGTCACCGAATCCGGAGCGCACGCGCTCTGCGTAACCGGGCCGAGCAGCCGGATCGGGATCTCGACGTCGTCGTCGCGCACGTCGGCGGTGACCTGCGGAAGCTCGATCGCCTGGGCGCCGCCCGGGCCGACCGTCACGGTGACGCTGGCCGTGCCGGTGCATCCCATGTCGCTCATGACATACACGGTGTACGTAGTGGTCGTCGTGGCGACGAGCGTCGGGTTGGCGATCGTCGGATCGCTCAGTCCGGTCGCGGGCTCCCACCGATACGCCGCGCCGCCGGCGGCCTGAAGCTGCACGGTCGATCCGGCGCAGACGGTGAGCGACGGCGTCACGGTCACCGGCAGCACGTCGATGCGGCCGGTATAGCGGAAGATGCCGTCGCCTACGGCCCAGCCATTGTTCGCGTCCACGAAGTCGATGTCGTCGACGTGATCGGTCGGCCTCAGGCCGCACGAGGCGCGATCCCAGCGCTCGCCCGCGTTCGTCGTGTGATAGATGTGGCCCTGGTCGCCGGCGGCCCATGCCTCGGTCGCCGAGAGCGCCGAGACGCCCCAGAACGGATACGTCTGCACGGGATCGGTCTTCGTCCAGGTGACCGAGCCCGCGGGCAGCACGAGCAGGTAGCCGCCGCCATCCTCCTCGCAACTGCCGGCCGTGGTCGAGGCGGTGTAGATCGTTCCGTCGACGACGTCGAGATCCTCCTGCCAGCCATCGGAGCCGCTGTTGAAGAGCGTCCAGTTCTCGGCATCGTCGGAGATCCAGACCTTGCCGCGACCGCCGGCCGCATACCACCGGCCGCCGTCGTAGCGGATGCCTCCGACCGACGCGTCGAGATCGACCGTGTAAGCCGTGGGAGTCCACGTCGCGCCGCCGTCGACGGTGTGCATGAACAGCACGTCGGAGCCATCGCAGGCGCCGGCGGCGATGACGCCTTCATTGACATTTCGGAACCAGACGGCGGGGATCGTGCCGAGCGTGATCGGCGTGATGTCGCTCCACGTGCGACCGCCGTCGGTCGTCCTGAAGAGTCCGTCGGTGCCGGTTGCGAAGCCGACGGAGCGGTTGACGAAGCACAGGTCGCGCATCTTCGAGCCGTTCGAGCCCGGGATCACGCCGGTGTTCCAGCTCGCGCCGCCGTTGGTCGTGTACACGATGTTCGGGCTGAACGACTCGGCCGCCCAGCCATGGGTTGCGTCGACGAAGAAGACCTCGTCGAAGAACCGTCCGTCGAATCCCGGAACCTTTTCCCATTGCGCGCTCGCGACCACCGGTGCGCAGAGCGCGACCAGCATCAGGGCAAAACGTGACATCATCAATCTCATCGGAATCCTCAATCGTTCGTATCGCGGTGTCGAGGGGAGGCCTCCCAAAGGCTACCGGGAGCGATACGAAACTAGAGGCGGGGCTGGGTGAGGTTTTTCACCCGATCGGGTGATCGGATGCGGGTGAAAGTGGCGCCCCGGCCCCTCAGCGCGCGGGCATCTGTCATCTCCGAAGGGGATCTCTCTTTCGGTGCGACGGCCGTGTGTGAGGCGGTGGGGTGGTGCGTTGGCGGCTGCCGGTGGCGGCTTCGAGGAAGAACACGTAGTGGTCCTATCGTGTCATGCGGCGATGCGCACCCGAAGAAAGATCCCCTTCGGGAAGACAGGGTAGGGGCTTCCGCGTCGAGGCGACGAAGCGCGCGTCGCGCGCTACGTCGCCTCGCTCGAACAGTGCCCGGGCTTGTCATCCCCGGAGGGGATCTCTCTTACGGCACGACGGCCGCATGTGAGGCGGTGGGGTTGTGCGATGGCGGCCGCCTGCGCCTGCTGTGAAGAAGAACACGCAGTGCTCCTATCGTGTCATGCGGCGATGCGCACCCAAGGAAAGATCCCCTGCGGGGATGACAAGGTCGGGGCTTCCGGGGGCGAGGCGACGAAGCGCGCGTCGCGCGCTACGTCGCCTCGCTCGAACAGTGCCCGCGCTTGTCATCCCCGGAGGGGATCTCTCTTACGGCACGACGGCCGCATGTGAGGCGGTGGGGTTGTGCGTTGGCGGCTGCCCGCGGCGGCTGCAAAGAAGAACACGCAGCGCTCCTATCGTGTCATGCGGAGACACGCACCCAAGGAAAGATCCCCGGAGGGGATGACAGGGATCGCGTCTTCCGGGGGCGAGGCGACGAAGCGCGCGTCGCGCGCTACGTCGCCTCGCTCGAACAGGGTCCGCGCTTGTCATCCCCGGAGGGGATCTCTCTTTCGGTGCGACGGCCGCATGTGGGTCGGTGGGGTTGTGCGTTGGCGGCCGCCTGCGCCTGCTGTGGAGAAGAACACGCAGTGCTCCCATCGTGCCATGCGCCGAAACGCACCCTAGGAAGGGTCCCCTTCGGGGATGACGGCGGCGCCTCAGGGTTCATCGAGGGTCTCGCATCGGTCGCGTGGCGATGATACCTTGGGGCTCCAGCTTCCGACTCCCCGACCGCAAACCTCTAGGACACTCGCGATGCATCGATACTGCCTTCCGATCCTTCTCGTTCTCGTCGTCGGCGCGGCCGGCGCGCAGCCGAAGTACGGGCATCGCGATCCCTACGAGGTTCTCGAGATCGCGGCGAAGCGCGCCCCCGAGCTGCGCGGCGCTCGATTCGCAGCGACTGTCGAGTTCAAGCAGTTCGACGGCTCCGAGACCGAGACGACGCGGTCGTTCGTCACCGCGATGCGCGATACCGCGAGCCCGATCGGTGTTCGCTACCGCGTTGCCGGCGACGGCGGTGATCTCGCAGTCTACAACGGCGACACCATGTGGATCGGCTTCGGCGATGCGCCGCTCGATCGGTTCGACGTGCGCGCCGATGCCGAGGGCTCCGCGCGCTCGCAGACGATCTCCACCCTCGTCACGCGGCTGATCTTCGGCCTCGGCGATCCGTTCACCGAGATCGGCACCGACGCGCTCGAGATCGAGTGCGAGGGCCTCGACACGATCGCCGGCGTCGTCTGCCACGCGATGACCGTCCGGATGCCCGATGTCGAGGATTACACCGGGCGCGTGCGACGCTACAGCTTCGGCGCCGACGATTACGTGCTGCGCCGCCTGATCTCCGAGACGCAGTGGGAGGGGCTCACCCAGCGCATGGTCTTCACCGTCGGCGACCTTGCGGTCGACTCCGCGATCGCTCCGGCGACGTTCTCGTTCGATGAGAGCAGGGAGCGCCGTGCCGTCAAGCCGGTCGTCGCCGAATCCGGCGCGGAACGTCGTGAAGTGGAGATGGTGGCGGTCGGCGACGTTGCTCCATCGTGGTCACTGCGCGATCCGTCGGGAGCGGAGATCTCGCTCGAGGCGATGCGCGGCAAGGTCGTCGTGCTCGACTTCTGGGGCACGTGGTGCAAGCCCTGCGTCAAGGCGATGCCCGAGATACAGAAGCTCCACGACGAGTTCCGCGACCGTGGCGTGATCGTCGTCGGCGTCAACGTCGAGCATCGGCGCGGAGCCGATCCCGCCGGTATGATGAAGCGCAAGGGAGCGACCTATGCGCTTGCACTCGACGGTGCTCCGGTCGCCCGCGCGTACGGCATCACGGCCTACCCGAGCATGATCGTGATCGGCCCCGACGGACGCGTGCTGCACACCGCGCGCGGCTTCGGCCCCGACACCGCGGGTGAGATTCGCGCGGTTGTCGCCGCCGCGAGCACGCGGAAGTAGCGGGCGCAGCGAAGACATCACGACGACCAGAGAACACAGCAACACGCGCCGCAAACGCCCGCAGCCTACACCGCGATCTCAGGTCGCTCGCCGATCTGCTGGCGCCACATCGCGTAGTACAATCCCTTCTGCTCGACGAGCTCCGAATGTCGCCCCGACTCGACGATGCGCCCGCGCTCGAGGACGTGGATGCGATCGGCGTGCATCACCGTCGAGAGCCGGTGCGCGATGAGGATCGTGATCATGTGATCGGCCGACGAAACGTCGCGGATCGTCCTGTTGATCTCCTCCTCGGTGAGCGAGTCGAGCGCGGACGTCGCCTCGTCGAACACGAGCAGGTCGGGACGCCGCAGCAGCGCGCGCGCGATCGACAGGCGCTGGCGCTCGCCACCGGAGACCTTCACGCCGCCCTCACCGATCAACGTTCCGAGCCCGTCCGAGGCGCGCGCGAGCAGGCTCTGGCAGGCCGCCTTCTCGAGCGCGCGCAGGCACTCGGCATCGCTGGCGCCGGGACTGACGAACAGGAGATTCTCGCGGATCGTTCCGCTGAAGAGCTGCGTGTCCTGGGTCACGAGCCCGACGCGCTCGCGCAGACTCTCGAGATCGACCTGGTCGTGGCGCACGTCGTTGTAGAGGATCGCTCCCTCGACCGGCTGATAGAGTCCGACGAGCAGCTTGACGAGCGTCGTCTTTCCGGATCCGGAGGGACCGACGAACGCGATCGTCTCGCCGAGCCGGGTCGAGAAGGAGATGTCCTCGAGCGCATTGCGTGTGGCGCTGCGGTGGCGGAAGCCGACGTCCCGGAACTCGAAGCGCTCGATGCGATCGAGGCGCACCGGCCGCTCCGGACGCGGCTCGCGCGGCGTGTCGAGAATCTCCTGAAAGCCCGCGAGCGACACCTCGGTCTCGCGGAACGTGTTGATGATGTTGCCGAGCTCCTGCAGCGGTCCGAAGATGAAGAACGAGTAGATGAACAGCGAGAAGAACTCTCCGACGGTGATCTGGTGCGCGAAGATCAGGTAGAGCATCAGGAAGAGGATGCTCGTGCGCAGGAAGTTCACCATCGTGCCCTGGATGAAGCTGAGGCTGCGGATGTACTTCACCTTCCTGAGCTCGAGGCTGAGGATCTTGTCGGTCGTGCCGTGCAGTCGATCGATCTCCTGCTGCGCCAGGCCGAGGCTCTTGACCAGCTCGATGTTGCGCAGCGACTCGGTCGTCGAGCCGGCCAGCGCGGTGGTCTCGGCGACGATGGTCTTCTGGACCTTCTTGATCTTGCGGCTCATCGTCGAGCTGACGAAGGCGATCAGCGGGACCGTCAGAAAGTAGATCGGCGCGATCAGCCAGTGAACGTTGATCGCGTAGATCGTGACGAAGATGATGCCGACGAACGTCGTGAACAGGACGTTGACGAACACGGCGATCAGGCGCTCGACGTCGGTGCGGACCTTCTGCAGCTTGCCGAGCGTCTCGCCGCTGCGCTGGTCCTCGAAGACCGAGTACGGAAGCTCGAGCGAATGGCGGATGCCATCGGAGTACAGCTTCGCGCCGAGACGCTGCGTGATGACGTTGATGACGTAGTCCTGGAAGTTCTTCGCCACGCGCGAGACGAACGCGGCGCCGACGGCCGCACCGAGCAGCAGGCTGACGCCCTCGATGAACTCGCGCGTCGAGTACTGGTCCGACCGCGTCGCATACTCGTCGATGACGTGACGGAAGATCAGCGGGTCGAGCAGCGAAAACGTCTGGTTCGTCGCCGCAAGTAGCAGTGCGACGACGACGAGCTTCCAGTAGCCGCGGAGATAGGTGTAGAGAAGGCGCACGGTGATGTAAGGGACAAAAAGGGACTAAGGGACAACGGGACTAAGGGACTAAGGGACAAGGGGGTCGGGATGGGCGGCGGGGGACGCGGGGGACAATTACGTTCCGACGAGTAAATCCTGCAAGCGCGGATTCCCGGGGCACCGCCATCGTCCCATCGCCTTGACACGTCCCCCCTGCCGCCGTAAACTTGCGATCTGCTGAGAATCCCGGCCTTCGCAGGGGCCCGTTTCTCCCATCCGCTCAACACAGCATTTGCACGAGTGGCAAACCAGAGCATCCGGGCAGCGGAGCTGTCCGAATACTCCCTTTTCGACACGTATGAACCGATTCCGTCTTAGCGGGACCGTCGCCCTGGCGGCTCTCGTCACCCTGCTCGCGCTCGCGCCGGAGGCCGTTGCCCAGAAGGGACGGTCCCGCAAGGCCACCGCCACGCCGGCGGCCGAAGCGAAGACCGCGGGCGATGTCCCGAAGAAGGTCGCCGACGCGGTCGTTCTCGAGGTGGGCACAGAGAAGTTCTCCGTCGGCCAGATCGCCGACGTCTATCGCAAGAACGCCAACCGCGGCGGCCGCTCGTTCTACGAGCTCGAGCGCGACTCGGCGCTCGCGTTCCTCGATCTGTATTCGCGGTATCGTCTGAAGGTCCAGGCCGCGCTCGACGCGGGTCTCGACCGCCAGGAGGCGGTCATCGCCGATCTCGAGGACAACCGCAGGCAGCTCGCGATCCCGGCCGCGCCGCAGAGCGGATACCTCATCGAGCGCAAGGTCGTCGACCCGGCGGTCGAGCGGATCTTCAAGCTCCGCGAGGAGGAGCTCAAGGTCGCCGTGATCTTCTCGGCGATGCGCGCGAACGATCCCGCCGACACGATGCGCGCATTCCGTCGCACCGTCGACATGCTGCAGCGCCTCGCCGCCGGCGCGGACTTCGCGAAGATGGTCTTCGATTCGACCGACGACCGCGCGTTCGCGACGAGCGGCGGTGCGATCTGGGTCACCGGCGGAATGCTGTTTCCGGAGATGGAGGCGGCCGCCTACGAGACGAAGCCGGGCGAGATCTACAAGGGAGCGATCCGCGTTCCGGCCGGGTTCGTTCTCATGAAGGTCGTCGACCGCCGGCCGCGCGTGCGCGTGCGGGCGTCGCACATCTTCTTCGACACGCACGGCAACGACTCGCTCGAGGGATACACCAAGGCCGCCGAGCGCCTCGCCCAGGCCCAGGCCCGCCTTGCGGCCGGCGAGAAGTTCGACGCGGTCGCGCGCGCCATGTCCGACGACAAGACCAGCGGCGCCAACGGGGGCGACCTCGGCAGCTTCTACACGCGCTCGCTCGGCTTCGAGGCGGCCAGCAGCCGGCTCTGGCCGGAGTTCGAGGACGCGCTCTACAAGCTCAAGGACGGCGAGGTCTCCGGACCTGTTCGCACCAACGCGGGCCTGCATCTGATCCGTCGCGTCGAGAGCCGCCAGCCGGTCTTCGCCGACGAGAAGGAGACCATCCGCAGCATGTACAAGCAGCAGTTCCTCAACGACGATCGCGCGGAGTTCGTGCGCCGGACGATCGAGAAGCATGGCTTCGCGATGAACGAAGGGACGCTGCACCGCATGCTCGCGATGGTCAACCAGGCGGGCACGACGGCCGACACCGCGTGGGCTGCGCGCATCCCGCAGGAGCTGCGCCGCGAGACGCTCTACACGTTCGGCGGCGCGAGCTACACCGTCGGCGCGTGGATCGATTCGATCGAGGCGCGACGCGAGCTGCGGGTCACGCCGCTGCACCCGCGCGGCATCCGCACTTCGATCAACTTCCTGCTCGAGCCGGTCGCGATGGCCGCCGAGGCGCGCAACCTCGAGGCCGAGTATCCCGAGTTCGCCTCGCTCATGGCCGAGTTCCGCGACGGCATCCTCATCTTCAAGCTCGAGGACGAGCTGATCTGGAGCAGGCTCAAGTACGACGAGGAGCAGGGGAAGGCGTTCTGGGAGAAGCACCGCGCCGACTACCGCACCGAGCCGAAGCTCGCGCTGACCGAGATATTCCTCTACAAGGACGACGAGGTCGGCCTCGCGCAGGCGCGTCTGGCCGAGAACCCCGCCGCGTTCGATTCGCTCGCCGCGCAGATGACCCAGCGCGCGGGCTATCGTGAGAAGGGTGGCAAGTGGGCGCTCAGCAACGCGAAGAACGCCGACATCGTCCGCCAGGTGCTCGAGCGCACGAAGGACCCGCGTCCGGGCACGATCGTCGGGCCGTTCGCCT
This sequence comes from Kapaibacterium sp. (SeqCode), assembly GCA_035539855.1. GTDB lineage: Bacteria > Bacteroidota > Ignavibacteria > OLB7 > OLB7 > DATLHO01. The sequence continues at coordinate 27,047 of DATLHO010000150.1, forward strand.
ACCAGGGCGGACAGAGCCTCGTGCGCATCGACGAGTACGAAGCCCCGCGCGTGATGACGTACGAGGAGGCGCGCCCCGAGGTGATGAGCGACTTCATCGACTACCTGCAGAAGAAGCTGCAGGACGAGTGGATCGACACGCTCAAGCTGAAGTATCGCGTCAGGATCGACGATCGCACGCTCAACCAGGCGCTCGCGACGAAGTAATCGCGACGATCACGGCGAAGCGTAAGGGAGTCCCTCCGACGCGATAGGGGGGAGGCCCTTACGCTTCGTCACATACGGGGGTCACATGCTGCCGGGCACGACGTCCTCCGTATGTTCGTCGTTCCGAAAGTCAACCGAACCGAGATTCATGAACGTTACACGCGTCTTCTCCTTCAGGGGCGTCGCCGGCGCCCTTGCGACCGCACTCGTGGCGACCGCGACCGCCGTCGCGCAGCCGATGGCCGGCGGCACTCCGGGCTCCGACAGGGTGATCGTCGACGGCGTCGCCGCGGTCGTCGGCAACGAGGTGATCCTGATGACTGAGGTCATGCAGCGCGCGACCGTTCTGGCGCAGCAGCAGCGCGCCGACGCGCGCGATCCGGCCTTCCAGACCGAAGTGCTCAATTCCCTGATCGACAGCAAGCTCGTGCTGACCCGCGCGCGCGAGGACAGCGTCGTCGTGCGGGACGAGGAGGTCACCGACGCGGTCAACCGCCGTCTCGATCAGATCGTCGCGCAGGTCGGCAGCGAGAAGCGCGTCGAGGAGCTGTATGGGATGCCGATGTCGCGCATCCGCAGCGAGGCCCGCGAGGTCATCCGCCAGCAGCTTCTCGAGCAGCGGATGATGCAGCGTCGCTTCAGCGGCCTGAAGGTTTCCGACCGCGACATCCAGGAGTTCTACGCGCTCTACCGCGACTCGCTGCCGCAGGTGCCCGAGCAGATCGAGCTACAGCAGATCGTGCTGAAATCCCGCCCGTCGTCCGAGGCGAAGACCGCCGCGAAGGAGTTTGCGGCGAGCCTGCGCGACTCGCTGATCGCCGGCGCCGACTTCGCGACGCTGGCGCGTACGCACTCGACCGACGTGGTCTCCGCGCGTGAAGGCGGTGATCTCGGATGGGTCGCGCCGGGCCGGTTCGTTCCGCCGTTCGAGGCCGCGGTCAAGCGTCTCGGCATCAACGACATCTCCGAGCCGGTCGAGTCCGAGTTCGGCTTCCACGTCATCCAGCTTCTCGATCGCAAGCCCGACGGCTCGTTCCACACGCGGCACATCCTCGTGCCGATCCGCAGCACCGGCTCGCAGCGCGACTCGCTGACGGCGCGCCTGCACGAGCTCAAGGCGCGCGCGATCGCGGGCGAGAGCTTCGCCGACCTTGCGCGGCAGTACAGCGAGGACGATGAGACCGCGGGTGTCGGAGGGATTCTCGGCAAGGTCATGCCCGAGCAGCTCCCGCCCGATCTCAAGGCGACGATCACCGGCATGAAGGACGGCGAGATCACCGAGCCCCTCGCGTTCGCGGCCACGCCGACGGAGACGGGCTACCGGATCATCCGCGTCGTGCGCCGGATCGCGCCGCACGCGGTCGACCCCGTCGAGGATCGCGCGCAGCTCGAGGTGCTCGCCGAGCAGCTCAAGCAGCAGCGCGAGTACGCCGCGTGGATCGCCGAGCTGCGCAAGGAGATCTACTGGGAGATCAAGCAGTGAGCGACGTCGCAGCCAACGGATCGCTCCGCGCGCCGCTGACGCTCGCGGCCGACGCGACGCGTGCGGCCGCGGCGTCCTACGTCGAGCACCGGCTGGCCAACGGCCTGCGGGTGCTTCTGCACGAGGATCACTCGACGCCGATGGTGACGATCAACGTGTTGTACCACGTCGGCTCCAAGAACGAGCAGCGCGGCCGCACCGGCTTCGCGCACCTGTTCGAGCACCTCATGTTCGACGGCTCGCGCAACGTGCTGCGAGGCGGCTACGACCTGCACTGCACGTCGGTCGGCGGCGACAACAACGCGTTCACCAACCTCGACATCACCGACTACTACATCTCGCTGCCGAGCGAGCAGCTCGCGCTGGGGCTGTGGCTCGAGAGCGATCGCATGGCCGAGTTCGCGATCCAGGAGATCTCGCTCGAGACGCAGAAGAACGTCGTGCTCGAGGAGAAGCGCCAGACCAGCGATGACGCTCCGTACGGCGATGTGACGCAGGTCATGGCCGAGCTCGCGTTCGACGAGCGCCACCCGTACAGTTGGGACACGATCGGCCGCGCCGAGGACATCGTCGCCGCGACGATGGACGACGTGCGCGCGTTCTACGAGCGCTTCTACGTGCCATCGAACGCGACGCTGGTCATCGGCGGCGACTTCGACGTCGACGAGGCGATGCGCCTCATCGCCGGATACTTCGGGCCGATCCCCGCAGGCGCCGCGATCGAGCGGCCGCGTCGCGAGGCGTCGCTGCATCACTACGGGCAGCGCCGGCGCATCGAGAGCGCGATCGTTCCGTTCGACGCCGTGTTCCTCGCGTATCATTCGCCGGCGCTCGACGATCCCGACTTCCATGCGCTCGAGCTCCTCGTGACGATCCTCGCCGACGGCGAGAGCTCGCGCTTCTACCGCGCGCTCGAGTACGAACAGGAGATCGCCTCGGAGACCGAGTGCTTCGTCGAGGAGGGAGAGCTCGGCTCGCTTCTGTACGTCTACGCGATCGGACAGACCGCGGAGAACACGCCGGAGCAGTTGCAGGCATCGCTCATGGCCGAGATCGCGAAGGTG
>DATLHO010000151.1:0-3146 GCA_035539855.1 Kapaibacterium sp. (SeqCode)
CTCGACCTGATGGCCGCCAATCGCGTCGCCGCCCTCGACTCGATCAACACGCAGCTCGGCGACCTGGTCATCACGAAGAACAAGCTCGTCGAGGGAAGCACGCTGCTTCGCGTGCTCACCGATGCGAAGCACGTCGAGCTCTCCGAGCTCTTCGTCGGCTACGCGGACGAGACCGTCTGGCGCAAGCTCGCCTACATCGACCCCGGACATACGACGGTCTACGAGGCGGCACGCCAGCGCCACTGACGCGTCAAAGCCTGTTCGGAATGAACAGCAACGCACACGGCCCGCTCTCGAAACGAGGGCGGGCCGTTGTTCGTTGTGCGCAATCCTGTTCGTGGCGAGCTACCGTTCGACACCGTCGAGCTTGACGATCCGACCGCGCGCGATTCGACCGGCGGCGATGATCTCGAAGAAGTACACACCGTCGTCGAGACCAGAGGCGTCGACGGCGATGCGCTGATCGCCAGCGCCCAGGTGCCCGTCGTACGGGACGAGCACGATTCGCCCGGTCGCGTCGACGATGCGCACGATGACCGCGGATGGTGTCGACAGCGCGAAGGACAGATGCGCGGCGCCCGGCGTCGGGCTCGGCGCCGCGACCGCAAGGAATCCGGCGCCGACCGGCGTACGCTCATCACCAACCGAGACGAGCTCGTTGTAGCGCGCGACCGCGCGGTCGGCATTCGCGTGAAGTCCTTCGAGACTCGTCGACGCCGACAGCATGAACGCGACGCGAGCCGTCGCGCCCGGATCGATCGCCAGAGGACCGGCGCCGATGACGAGCCCGGCATCGGCCGGCGGCGTCGTGCGGGTGCCGATGCCGTTGCCGAGCAGCTGCCATTTCTTCTGCGGCGTAAACGACGACGAGACCTCGAGCTCGCCGTTGTCGACCGCGTTGAACGCGAGGCCCTGTCCGGCGCTGACGAGCGCGGCGCCGGCGACGAGGCCAGGCACATTCGGATTGGTCACGTGACCAAGGCGGCGCGGCTCGTCGAGCGCGGCGATGTCGCCGTCGCCCAGCAGCGCGACGTCCCAGTCGAGATACAGTCCCGCATGAAGATTCGACAGCGGTGCCGCGGTCGTATTCGTGATCGCGTAGACGGCGAGAACGTAGTCCTGATCCGCCTCCGCGGTCGACTCATACGTCGTCAGCCGGACGTCGACGCCGACCCTCGCGGAATCTCCACGATGGCCGTCATCGAATCGCGCGGCGCCGCGCTGGAGCGTGCCGCCGGAGAGCGTCTCGAGCCGGTACGGATCGATCGTGCGGAAGCCCTCGGCCGTTCCCATGCCGAGCGGTCCGACGCGGACGGCGTCGGAGAGACGATCGGCGCTCGTGCCGATCATCAGTCCGCCGTGATAGAGCAGGTCCTTGCCGCCGGCGGCGCGGAACCCGTCGCCGAGCCGGCGGTCGGTGCCGTGATATCCGATGTTGCCGCTGCCGTTGAACGTCGCGGCGATGCGATTGAGATCGGTCGTCATGAACGTCGGCGCGACCCGCAGCACGATGTATGCGTCGTTGCCGCGCATCGCCGTGCGGACGCTGACCTTGAGCGTGATGGTCGAGTTCGCTGCCGCATTCGCCGGCACGGTGAATCGGAACGATCCGGACGGCGTCATCACCGATTCGCCGGTCGCCATGGCGCCGATCTGCACTTCGGCGTCCTCGATCGCGATCAGAGGGCTGACCGCGGCGAGCGTCGCGCTCACGCTCGTGACGGGCGCGAGGATGTTGCGCACGCGTGCGCTGATCGAAACGCTCTCGCCGGGATCGATGATCCCGTCTCCGCCCGCGTCGACGACGACGTACTCGGTCATGCGCGCGGAGCTCATCGTCGCTCCGTCGAGCATCGCATTGAAGACGTTGACACGACCCGAACCGAGCTTGCCCGCGTAGTCGCCGAGCAGCGGACCGTTGTCGTCGGCGGTGGCGCGCAGCATCTCTGCGACCTGCTCGGCGTCGAGCTGCGGGAACTTCCGTCGCACGAGCGCTGCGGCGCCGGAGACGACGGCGGCCGCGTGGGACGTGCCCTGGCCGTAGACATACTGGTTCGACAGGCTCGAGGCGTAGATGTGCGTGCCGGGCGCCGAGATGTCGACGCGGTAGCCGAAGTTGCTGAAGCCCGCCTTCGTGTCACCGTTCTCGACCGCGCCAACCGAAAGCACGCCGCGATAGGAGGCGGGATAGAACAGGTTCTCATTCCCCGAATTGCCCGCCGATGCGATCACGACCGCGCCGTAGGTGCCCGTGGCAGCATCGATCACCTCCTGCTCGGAGCGCATCCTGCCCTGGTCTCCCCAGCTGCAGTTGATGACGTCCGCGCCCATCTTCGCGGCGTAGAGGATCGCTTCGTGCGTGTTGAACAGGCCGGGCGACTCGAAGCCCGACGTCGGCTCGTCGGTGATTTTCAGACTCATCAGTCGCACGCCATAGGCAACGCCGGCGATGCCGCGGCCGTTGTCGCCGGTCGCGCCGATGATGCCGGCCATCTCGGTCCCGTGGCTCTCGCGTGCGGGATCCGGAAGGTTGTCAGGGGTTCGTCCGTCGGCGCCCGAGAAATCCCATCCCTGCCAGTCGTCGACGTAGCCGTTGGCGTCGTCATCGACACCGTTGGTGCGACGGTCCACGCCCTCGACGATGCCCATCTCGCCAGCGTTGCGCCAGAGCGCCGCGGACAGATCCTCGTGTTGCGGATCGATGCCCGCATCGACGACCGCGACGACGATCGTGCTGTCGGCGCGCACATCGTCCCAGGCATTGCGCGCGCCGATGACGTCGAGATACCATTGCTGCGACGTGCCGGGATCGTTCGGCGAGTACAGAAGGCGGCGAGGATACACCGGCTCGGCGTATTCGACGCCGGCGACGCTGCCGAGCGCCGATGCGACGGCGGCAGGGGAGGCGAGCGACGAGTACTCGACGACGACGAGGCGCGAGAGGCCGTCGTCGACCCGCGCGGCGCCGTTGCGACGGTGGAGCTGTGCGGGCGTGGCCGTCAGGGACGGCCGGATCCACGCCGAGCTCCTGAAGATCCCCAGGTCAGGACGCGCCGATGCGAGCATGCCGGCCGCGGCCGTGCCGAGTCCTGCGGCGTCACGCGTGAGCTTGACCACGACACGGCCCTCGACCGCCCGAGCGGCGA
>DATLHO010000152.1:0-40109 GCA_035539855.1 Kapaibacterium sp. (SeqCode)
CCTCCGCGCGACAGCGGATGCTCCGGATTGCCCTCGAGCTTGATCGGGCGTCCCTCGCGCGTCTTGACGAGGACGCCGCACGCGGCGCTGCAGCCGCCGCACGTCGAGGCGTACCAGTTGGCGACGCCGGGCGTCGACTCCGCCGGCTGGCGCAGGTACGGGACGACCTGGGCCTCGGGCACGCGGCAGCTTTCAAGCGTCAGGGCGGCGGCGGAGAATCCGACCATCTGCAGGAACGTGCGCCGCGGCAGCGCGAGCGACGCGAGCGGATCCTCGCGATGCCCGTCGCCGGCGATGCGCGACCAGAGTTTCTTCTCGTTCATGGCTTCGTCGCTCCTAATGATGGCAGCTCGAACAATCGGTCGATGTCGCGCGCACGATGCGCGTTCCGGCGGCCGTGTCGACGACGGTGCGGCCGTTCTCCGTGCGATGGCAGTTGATGCAGAAGCCCATCGTCATCGCGTCGAACCGCGCGACGCGGTGCATCGTCTCGATCGGTCCGTGACAGCTCTGGCAGCTCACGCCCGTGTTGACGTGCCGGCTGTGATCGAACACCGCGTGATCGGGCAGATCGTGCACGCGCACCCAGCGGATCGGCCGGCCCTGGGCGAGCGCGGCGGCGATCTTCTTTACCTCGGGCCTGTCCGCGCGGATCTTCGTGTGGCAGTTCATGCACGTCGACGCGGCGGGGATGCCCGCGACGGGTCCCTTCTCGGCCGAGCTGTGGCAGTACAGGCACGGGATCTTGTTGTCACCCGCGTGCACCTTGTGCGAGTAGGCGATCGGCTGCACCGGCGCGTAGCCCGACTGGTCGCCCGGCATCCGAAAGCTCGAGCCGGCGATGACGACCGCCGCGCCGATGACGGTCACGACCAGCGAGATGATGAAGGCACTGCGCAATGACATGGCGTGCCTCACTCGTGCGGTGTGAGCGTTGCGAGCTCCTCGGCCGGCGCCGTCTGCGCGGTCTCGTGCGCGATCGGCGTCGTCGGCTCGGGCACATTCGGCGTCGTCGGCTCGTGCGCGATCGGCGTCTTCGGCTCGGGCACGATCGGCATCGACGGCGGCGCAGGTGGCGCGGTGCGCACGCGTGGCGTGTGCGCCGGTCGCGACCGCGCATGCCGGTCGGCCGGGCGCAGGTCGCGGCGATACCAGATCACGAGCTCATAGGGGCGCGTCAGATAGCGCAGCGGCGGAACGAGCGCATGGATCAGACGCGAGAACGGGAGGATCGCCAGCAGCAGATAGAACCCGACGATGTGCGCCTTGATCGTCCACGGCATTGGTGCGATTGTCGCCGGATCGGGTCGCAGCGCGAGCACCGACCACAGGTAGGGCACCGCCGAGGAGGCGTACCACGACGAGCCCCAGCGATTGAAGATCGCCGTCGACACCCCGAAGACGACCTGCAGCGCGAGGAGCGCGAGCAGGAGAACATCCATCCTCGAGGTCACCGCGCGAATGCGTGGGGAGCTCGCGCGCCGCCAGATGAGGCTGACGATTCCGACGAGCGAGAGCAGGCCGAACGCCAGACCCGTGACCTCGAGGATGTAGAGCCGCACGGGCGCGCTATTGAACAGCAGCAGCTCGCGCGGCACCAGAAACCCGATGAGATGGCCGGTGAGCACGACGAGGATCCCGTAGTGCCACGGCACCGACCCGAAGAACAGCTCGCCGCTCTCGAGGAACTGCGACGAGAGACTCGAGACGCCGAAGCGACGCTTGCGCAGCCGGAAGGTCACGGCCACGATCGTGGTCACGATCACGGCGTAGGGCAGGACGCTGAAGAGAATCGTGTCAAGCATGGCCGTGCTCGATTGCGCAGGCCGGCGCCGTCGCGCCGCTGCAGGTGAACGTCGTCTCGGCGCCGGCGTCGGACGCGCCGTCGGTCCGGGGTTCGCCCTCGGTACCGGCTGCGATCGTCGCCTCCGGCGCGACCACGGCGTCGGGCGCCGCCTCGATCTCGCGTCGCAGGAGATCCTCGAGCGCTCCGGCGACCGCCGTCATCAGCGCGCCGTACGGTCCCTCCTTCGTCGCAAGGGTCGTCTGCAGTTTCTCGACGGCCGGGAGCACGCAGGCGCCGATGAGATCGCGGCGCAGCTCGTCGTCGTCGAGACGGCCGATGAGCCGCAGCAGCACCGGCAGGTAGTCGGGAAGCTGGCGCTCCTGGCCGATGTCGTAGGGCTGCTCCTCCTCGCGGAGACTGGCAAGGAACTCCCCGCGCTTGTATGTCTCGCCGAAGAGATGGAAGCCGCACTCGAGCGTGCAGTCGGTCGAGAGCTCGAAGATCCTCACGTATCCCTCCTGCAGCGCGTCGACGCTCATCGACGTCGCCTCGCGGAACGCGAGGAACGGCGCGGCGACGGACTCGACGGAGACGGCGGCCACGCGCTCGCACGCGTCGAGGCGGTCGGTCCAGTCGTGCTCGGGATACTCCAGCAGCCCGGCCAGGGCGTCGAGCAGCTCGCGGTCGATGGTCATGGGAATCATCGTTGCACCTGTGTCGTTACTGGCCGCGCGCCGGGCGCTCGCGGAATCCGAATCCGTTCTCTCCCTTCTCCGCCCACATGTCCTCGTTGAGCATCTCGAGCGCCTGCTCACGATGCGCCGGAGGAATCACGAACCGCTCGTCGACCGTCGCCAGTGAGGTGAGTCGGTAGATCGCCTCGGCCTCCTCCTCGCTCATCTCGAGCTGCGCGAGGGCGCGCCGCACGGTCGCCTGATCGAGATCGCCGACGGTCTGCTGGCGCTTGAACAGGCGCACCGCGTACTGCTTGCGCAGGGCGACCTTGACCGGCTCGGCGTTGCCGGCGGCGAAGAGCCGCGCGAGGTATTCGATCGGAAGGCGCGCGCGCTCGATCGGACTGAACAGCTCGTCGTTCGAGGTGTCGTTGAGTCCGTCCTCGGTGCGCGACATCACCGGCAGAAGCGGCGGAACGTAGAAGAGCATCGGCAGCGTGCGGAACTCGGAATGCAGCGGCAGCGCGAGCTTCCACTCCTTGACGTAGCGGTAGACCGGCGAGCGCGCGCACGCGTCGAGCGTCGACTCATCGATGCCGTTGCGCTTCGCCGCGGCACGCACTTCGGGATCGCGCGGATCGAGAATGATGTCGCGCTGCGCGTCGACGAGCTTGTCGTCGCTCACCGCGACGGCGTCGACGATGCGGTCGGCGTCGTAGAGCAGCCCGCCGAGATAGCGGATGCGTCCGACGCACGAGTGGAAGCACGCCGGCGCCTGGCCGCTCTCGAGCCTCGGATAGCAGAGGATGCACTTCTCCGACTTGCCCGTCTGCCAGTTGTAGAAGCTCTTCTTGTATGGACAGGCCGTGACGCACATCCGCCAGCCGCGGCACGCCGACTGGTTGATCAGCACGACGCCGTCCTCTCCCCGTTTGTAGATCGCGCCCGAGGGACAGGCCGCGACGCACGCCGCGTTGACGCAGTGATTGCAGATGCGCGGCAGGTAGAAGAAGACCAGGCGGTCGAGCTCGAAGAGCTCCTCGCGCTGCTCCGGCGTCAGCGCGTCGAGGTTCGGATCGTTCGCCGCGTAGACCGGCGAGCCGCCGAGGTCGTCGTCCCAGTTCGGGCCGGCCTCGATGTTCATCGTCTCGCCGGTGATCATCGAGATCGGACGCGCCGTCGGCTGATCGGCGCCCTCCGGCGCGGTGAACAGGTCCTCGTAGCGATAGGTCCACGGCTCGTAGTAGTCGTCGATCTTCGGCATCGAGGGGTTGTGGAAGAGGTTCAGCAGGCGAGAGCCCTTGCCACCGACTTTCAGTCGCGGCGTGCCGTCGACCATCTCCCAGCCGCCGTCGTACTTCGTCTGGTCCTCCCACTGCGTCGGGAAGCCGGTGCCCGGCTTGGTCTCGACGTTGTTCCACCACATGTACTCGGCGCCCTTGCGGTCGGTCCAGATGTTCTTGCACGCGACAGAGCAGGTATGGCAGCCGATGCACTTGTCGAGGTGAAAGACCATCGCGGTCTGCAGACGAACGTTCATGGTTTCGTTCTGTGCTGTTGGATTGCTGTCGCGACTTGCGCGTGGTTCCGTGACGTCCGCCCGTCAGTACTCGACCTTCTCCATCCGTCGCACCAGCACCGTCGTGTCGCGGTTCACGCCGGTCGGTCCCCAGTAGTTGAAGTGGTAGGTGAACTGTGCGTAGCCGCCGACCATGAGCACGGGCTTCAGGCGCACGCGCGTCAGGCTGTTGTGCCCGCCGGCGCGGCGGCGATCGCGCAGGTTCATCTTCGGCACGCCGAGCGTGCGCTCCGGGGAGTGGTACTGGATGCAGATGCCGCGCGGGATGCGGGCGCTGACCGCGGCGCGCGTGCAGACGACGCCGTTGTCGTTGTAGATCTCGACCCAGTCGTTGTCGGCGATCTCGAGCTCCTCGGCGTCGCGGTCGTTCATCCACAGCGGCTCGCAGCCGCGCGAGAGCGTCATCATCCGGTGGTTGTCGCCGTAGGTCGAGTGGATGTGCCACTTGCCGTGCGGCGTCAGGAAGTTCAACGCCTTCCCCTTCGCCTCGAACTGGCTGCGGGTCACGTCGCCGAAGGCCGCCATCGGGGGGATCGGCTTGTAGGTCGGAAGGCTCTCACCGTAGGCGATGTATCCCTCGTGATCGAGGTAGAACTGCTGCCGGCCCGTGAGCGTGCGCCACGGCACGAGCCGCTCGACGTTGTACGTGAACGCGCTGTACGCGCGCCCGTCGTCGAGCAGTCCGGACCACACCGGGCTGTTGAGCAGCCGGCGCGGCTGCGCCTGCAGATCCTTGTAGCTCGTGCGGGCGTCGCGCGATCCCTCGGCCAGATCGGTGAGCCTGAGACCCACCTTCTTCTCCATCGTCTCGTAGGCGCGATACGCGAGCTCGCCGTTGGTCTCCGGCGCCAGGTGCAGGATCAGATCGGCGGCGTGCTCGGCGTCGTAGAGCGACGGATAGCGCTGCCCGCCGTGCTCGACGGTCGGGTGCGCGCGGCTCTCGACGATCTCGTCGTAGAGATCGGCGATCGCGTACTTCACGCCGTGCGCTCCCATGCCGTTGGCACGCACGTTCGGTCCAAGCGAGATGAAGCGGTCGTAGAGCTTCGTGTAGTCGCGGTCGACCATTTTCATGTGCGGCATCGTCCTGCCCGGCACCGGCTCGCACTCTCCGGCTCCCCAGTCCTTGACCGTCGGCTGCGTGATCTCGTCGGGCGTGTCGTGCGCCAGTGGCGAGACCACGAGGTCCTTCATCACATCCGGCAGGTGATCGATCGCGAGCTCGGAGACCTTCTCCGACAGGGCGCGGAAGATGTCCCAGTCGGAGCGCGACTCCCAGCACGGCGGCACGGCCTTCGACAGCGGGTGGATGAACGAGTGCATGTCGGTCGAGTTGAGGTCGGCCTTCTCGTACCACGTCGCGGCCGGCAGCACGATGTCGGAGTACAGCGCGGACGTATCCATCCTGAAGTTCAGATCGACCACGAGGTCGAGCTTGCCTTCGGGCGCATCCCCGACGATGACCTCCTTGACGAACTCCTCCGCGCGCTGCTCGGCGATCTCGTTGTGATGCGTGCCGAGGTAGTGCTTCATGAAGAACTCATGGCCCTTCGCGCTGGACATAAGCGCGTTGCCGCGCCAGATGAACCAGACGCGCGGCCAGCTCTCGCGATCCGACGGGTTCTCGTTGGCGAAACGCAGGCGCTTCGCCTTGAGCTCGCCGACGACCCACGCGATGATCTCCTCATCGGAGGTCGCGCCCGCGGCGCGCGCCTCGGCCAGCAGCGCCGGCCACGCGCGATCGAACTGCGGGTAGAACGGGAGCCATCCGTTGCGCACCGCCTTCGCCTGGATGTCGATCGTGTGTCCGCGCGCGATGCTCGCGGCGCCCTCACCGACCGGCGTCTCCTCGGGCATCGGGTGGTACTCGGTGAACTCGCCCTCATAGCGCCACTGCTCGCTGTGGACGTAGTGCCACGACGGCGCGTTCTGCAGCCGGACGGCCGGCACCCAGTCGCGCGCGAACGCGATCGGACCCCAGGCGCCGACGAGCGCGAGCTTCTCCTGGCCGACGTAGTGATTGAGACCGCCGCCGTTGCGTCCGACGCATCCGCAGAGCATCAGGGCCGTGATGGCCGAGCGGTACATCAGGTTGTTGTGGTACCAGTGGTTGATGCCCGCGCCGATGATCACCGAGCAGCGTCCGCCGGTCTTCTCGGCGGTCGACGCCCACTCGCGCGCGAACTTCACGACGGTTTCGGCGCTGACGCCGGTGAACTGCTCCTGCCACGCGGGCGTGAACGAGCCCGCTGCATCGTCGTAGCCGGTCGGCCACTCGCCAGGCAATCCCCGATCGACGCCGAACTGCGCCATCATCAGGTCGTACGCCGTCGCCGCGAGAATGCGCCGTCCGTCGGTGGTCTCGATCGCGCGCGCCGGCACGCCGCGCGTGAAGCGCGTGCCGCTGCCGAACTCGTCGATCGACACGAGCACGACCTCATCAGACGCGTCGATGAGCGTCAGCGCCGGATCGATATGCTCGCCGCTGACTGCGTCCTCGAGCATCAGGTTCCACTTGCCTTCAGTCGAGCCCCAGCGGTGTCCGACCGATCCCGCCGGCATCCGCACCTCGCCGGTCGTGCGGTCGTGCACGAGGAACTTCCACTCGCCGTTCTCCTCGCTCGCATAGCGCTCGACCGCGCCGGCGCGCACCAGGCGCGACGGACGCCAGACGTCGCCGACCTGCTCGAGCTCGACGAGGAACGGTGCGTCGGTGTAGCGGCGGACGTAGTCGAGGAAGTACGGCGTCTGCGCGCGGTGATGGAACTCGGTGAGGATGACGTGGTTGACCGCGAGCCAGTACGGCGCGTCCTGTCCGGCGTGCAGCGGAATCCACTGGTCGGCGAACTTCGCGACCTGGTTGAAGTCCGGCGCCAGCACGACGACCTTCGTCCCGTTGTGCCGCGACTCGGCGGCGAAATGGCAGTCGGGCGTGCGGGTCATGTTGAGGTTCGACCCCATCACCGCGATGAACTTCGAGTTGTACCAGTCGGCGCTCTCGGCCACGTCGGTCTGCTCGCCCCAGACCTCGGGCGAGGCCGGCGGCAGATCGCAGTACCAGTCGTAGAAGCTGAGGTTGACGCCGCCGAGCAACTGCAGAAAGCGCGCGCCGGCCGCATAGCTCAAGAACGACATCGCGGGGATCGGCGAGAAGCCTGTGACGCGGTCGGGACCGTGACGGCGGATCGTGTGGATCGTCGAGGCCGCGATGAGCTCCAGCAGCTCGTCCCAGTCGCCGCGGCGGAAGCCTCCCTTGCCGCGCGCCCGCTGGAAGCGCGAGCGCAGCTCCGGGTTGTTGACGATCGACTCCCACGCGTCGACGGGATCGTCGTAGCGATCGCGTGCGGCGCGCCAGATGTCGAGCAGCGCGCCGCGGACGTACGGGTAGCGCACGCGGATCGGACTGTAGAGGTACCACGAGAACGAGATGCCGCGCTGGCAGCCGCGAGGCTCGTACGGCGGCAGGCCCTCCTCGAGCTTCGGATAGTCGAGCGCCTGCATCTCCCAGGTGACGATGCCCTGCTTGACGTAGATGTTCCAGGAGCAGCCGCCGGTGCAGTTGACGCCGTGCGTCGAGCGCACGACTTTGTCATGCTGCCAGCGGTTGCGGTAGAACTCCTCCCAGGCTCGCGCCTTCGGGTTGACGAGATCCTTGATCCAGTTCACGGCTTGGCTCTCCGCACTAGGTGTTCGCGCACGCCGGCAAGACGCCGGCGCCAGATCCTGTCCATGGCGATCAACACGCCGAGCATCACGACGCCGCCGGCGATGACGAATCGCGTTCCGCCGCCGAGCCCGCCACCGGCGGTCTGCACCGGCGCGTGCGAGACGCGCGCTCCCTCGCGCTGGAACAGGGCGAAGAGCCGCACGATCTCCTCATCGGTCAGCTTGCCGGCGGCGAACAGCGGTCGCATCGTCGGCAGGTTCGGGTTCTGTAGAAGTCCGATCACCTCGGGGTCGGCAAAGCGGACGTTGAGGGCAGTCAGGTCGGGACCGAGCGTTCCGCCACCCAGCACGCCGGCTCCCTCGATCGCGTGGCACGAGACACACGCGACGCCGCCGTTGGACAGCCTGTCCTCGCCGGTGAACAGCCGCATGCCGAGATCGGCGTCGGCGGGCCTCACCGCGCGCGCGAGCTTGGCGCCCGCGGGAACGAAGGGCTGGCCGCTGGCGGAGATCTCGTCGATGAAGCCGATGAGCTCCTCGATCTGATCCGGCGAGAGCGCCTGATCGGGCATCACCACGGGCGCGAAGCGACGGAAGAGATCGGCCGCCGCGGCGTCACCGGTCGCCTTGACCGCGCTCGGCGAGGCGATGAACCGGCGGATCCAGTCGTGGCTGCGCCGGGTGGTCAGTCCCTTGAGATCGGGACCCTGCTTGTCGCCGCCGCCGATCGAGTGGCAGCTGTAGCAGCCCTTCTCGAAGGTCGTCGCGCCCGGTCGCGGCGCCGCGGCGGGCGCTGCGGCGGGCGTCGGCGCCTGCGACCACAGCGATGTCGACGGCGTCAGCGCGACGAGGAGCGTGAGGGCCGCGCCGGCGAGCGTGCGTCCCGGACGATGGTCTGTCATGGCTTGGGGTCCTCCAGGAATGGAGTCAGTGCGGCGAGTGCCGGCGTGCCGGCGAAGTGGGCGAGCGTGGTCTGCTGGAGCACGCCGACGAGATCGTGGCGGATGCGCTGCCAGTCCGCGTGCAGCCCGCACGCGTTCTCAGGACGGCAGATGCCGCGGCCCAGGATGCAGGTGTCGAGGTGGGGGTCGGGCTCCAGCAGGCTGAAGATCTCCCAGAGCGTGATCTCCTCCGCCGGCCGCTCGAGCTCATAGCCGCCGTGAATCCCCTTCGCCGATCGAAGCATCCTATGGCGGCGGAGCTCGCCGAGGATCTTCTGAAGGAAGACCGGCGGTATCCCTTCATGCTCGGCGATCTCGTGCACGAGCGACGGGCGGCCGTCGGTGCGGCGAGCCAGGAACGCAAGGGCGCGGATGCCGTAGCCAGTGGACTTGGAGAGGATCATCGGGGTCGTCTACCTCCTTACCTCGTTCTCCACTGAACTTCGCTCTCGTGGTGGGCGGTCTCCGCTGATGCGTTCGCATCATTTTGATGATGTCGATGACAATGGTTATCACATTTAGCCAGGCAGCCTCGGTCTCTCCTTTCGGCTCGTGATTGCTATCGTCGCAGAACGTCCCCGGCGGCGCGCGGCGCCCGGACATCACGGGTGCGGCGCGTCGCCGGGGACATGTGGCGCGACAGGCTCAATGATGTGCGGCGCCCGCCTCGAGAACATCGCCGACGAGCAGCGCCGACGGATAGAGCACCTCCTCCTCGTTGCGAGCATGCAGCATCAGCGCCTCGGCGAACGCGATCGATTCGGGATCACCGAGATGCGTGGCGACGGCCCTGAGGTTGTCGAGCGCACTCTTGATCGCGGCGTGCTCCTCGAGCATGTGCGGCAGCTCGGTCCGCAGCTCGCGCGCCATCGCGATCGCCTCATCGCGATCGGCGATCTCCTCGTGCGCGGCCAGGGGCGCGAGCAGTCCGAGCAGCGGCATGGCCACGCGCTCCTCGGCCTCGAAGTGCTCGTGAAGCAGATGGGCGACGACCTGCGCGGCCTCGCCGATCTCCCCCGGCACCCGCGTCGCGCGCTCGAGACGCACGTGCAGCTCGCGATGCTCCTCCTGCAGCGAGGAAGGCACGCCGAGGCCGCCCGTGGCGGCGGGAGCGTGATTGTGCTGCGCCCTGACGGCGATGGTGCCGCCGACGAGCGCGGCGAGGCCGATAAACAGGGATTGCTTGACGGTTGGTGACATTTCGACCCTCCGAGAGGTTTCAATTGTGCGCGATGCATTCGCGCCTCATCGGTAAGTAACCTCGCCCATAAGATTTCGGTTCTGACATGGGTCATATTCCGGCCGCCGAAGCGTTCGTAGGTTGTTCGAGTCAAGGAACGTCCGATGCGCTCCTGCGCACCGGGGCTCGAAGGAACTCATTCCGACACATGGTGCCGCAGAAGGTCATAGAGCTCGTTCGATCCACTGCCGACGCGTCGTACGCGGTCGACCCCGAAGGGATGATCGTGGCGTGGAATGCGGCGGCGGCGGCGGCGTTCGGCCGCGATGAGGCCGATGCGGTCGGGAGGATCTGCGGCGAGGTGATCGGTGGCTTCGACGAGTGCGGTCCGGTCTGCTCGGTCGACTGCACCGTCCTTCGCTCGGCGCACCAGCGACGCCCGCTTCGCAACTTCGACCTGCAGGTGCCGACGCCGCTCGGACGACGCTGGTTCAACATCTCGGTGCTGATTTACTCGGAGTTCGGCTCGCCGGACATCTACACCATCCACCTGGCCCGCCCCATCGACACGCGCAAGCGTCTCGAGATCCTCGTGAGGGATTTCGTGCGCACCGATACGACGGTCGATGAGCCGACGGGTCGCTCGGTCAATCGCGCGTCGATCGCGAACGCCGCGCTCTCCGATCGCGAGATCGACGTGCTCCGCCTGCTCGCGCAGGGACTGACCACCAGTGAGATCGCGCGCCAGCTCGGCATCAGCCGCACGACGGTGAACAACCACGTGCAGCACGCGATGTCGAAGCTCAACGCGCACAGCCGGCTCGAAGCCATCCGCAAGGCGGAGTTCGGAGGATTGATCTGACGTCAAGACAGGATTCATGACGAAGGGCCGACGCGCATGCGTGTCGGCCTTTCGTCATTACGGCTATCTGCGCAGCCTCACTCGCGAACCATCACCAGCAGCATCTTGAACGCCGTCAGCGCCTTGAGCGAATGCGGCTCGCCGGCCGGCATCGTGATCGTCTCGCCGGCGCGCAGCGTGTGCGACGTGCCGGAGATCGTCACCTCGGCCTCGCCGTCGAGGACGATGACGAGGGCGTCGAACGGCGCGGTGTGCTCGCTGAGGCCTTCGTTGCGATCGAAGGCGAAGAGCGTGACGTTGCCTCCCTTGTTCTTCAGAAGAACGCGACTGACGACCGATTCGGTCTGGTAGTCGAGAAGCGAGAGCAGAGTGCTGACGGAGGCCATGATTGGTACGGGTGTCTGGATTACCTGGTCGTTCGTGCTCGATCGATCGCGGTCGCTACACCGTTCGGGAGTAGAGCTTCTCTCCCTTCTCGAGATACGCATCGAACTGCATCGCGATGTTTCGCAGGAACAGGCGTCCCTCATCGGTGATGCGGATCACGCGGCCGTCGAGCTCGACGAGATGGTCGGAAGCATAGGGCGCGAGCTTCTCGTCGATCCCCTCGAAGTAGTCGTCGAAGTCGATCTCGTAGCGCCGCGAGACGTCGTCGCGATCGAGCTCCATGTTGCACATCAGCGACATGATCACGTCGCGCCGCAGCACGTCGTCGTCGCTCAGGCGGATGCCGACCGACGAGGGCAGCTCGTTGCGATCGATGGCCTCGTAGTACTCGTGGATCTTGCGGAGGTTCTGTGAGTAGGCGCGGTCGGTGTTGCCGATCGAGGTCATGCCGAACGAGAGCAGGTCGCACTCGGCGTGGGTCGAGTAGCCCTGGAAGTTCCGGTGCAGCACGCGCTCGCGCTGCGCGATCGCCATCGAGTCGTCGGGCCGCGCGTAGTGGTCCATGCCGATGTAGACGTAGCCCGCGGCCGTCAAGGTCTCGGTGATGTCCTTGAGCATCGCGAGCTTCTGGTCGACCGTCGGCAGCGTCGTCTGGTCGATGACGTTCTGGTGCGGCTTGACCCACGGCACGAACGCGAAGTTGAAGACCGCGAGGCGATCCGGCGCCAGCTCGATCACGCGCTCGAGCGTGCGATGGAAGCTCTCCGGCGTCTGGTGCGGCAGACCATAGATCAGGTCGACGTTGATGCTCTCGAGCCCGAGCTCGCGGCACCACTCGATCGCGCGCACCGTCTCCTCCTCCGGCTGCCAGCGATTGATCGCGAGCTGCACCTTCGGATCGAAGTCCTGCACGCCCAGCGACGCGCGATTGAAGCCCACTTCGGCGAACGCCTCGACGTGCTCGCGCGTCAGACGGCGAGGGTCGATCTCCACTCCGATCTCGGCGTCGTCGGCGATGTCGAAGCGGCGACGAATCATCCCGCCCAGCGTGCGGATCTCCTCCGGCGACAGACCGCTCGGAGAGCCACCGCCCCAGTGGAGCTGCGACACGCGGCGGCGCGTGCCCACCTGCTCCTGGAACAGCGCCATCTCGCGGTCGAGATAGTTCAGATAGTCGGAGATCCGATTGTGGTTGTGCGTGATCACCACGTTGCAGCCGCAGTAATAGCACAGCGTCTGGCAGAATGGGATGTGGAAGTACAGCGACAGGTCGCGGACGCTCGTGCGCTCGTTCTCACGAAGGATCTCCACCCACTCCCCCGGAGACCACTGGCGGAACTGAGGAGCGGTCGGGTACGACGTGTAGCGCGGTCCGGCAACGTCGTATTTGCGGGCGAGATCGAGATTGACGTTCATCGGTGTTCGCCGATCGGCGATTGGTGTTTGACGGGAAGGTGCCGAAGCACGGAGTAAAAGTACCCAGTCTGGATTGGGGCGACTATGACGCACGTCATGTTGGACCCGAATGCGCCGCGCCGCTGTGCATTCGCGGCTTAGCCGCCCCGGCATGGAGGGCGAGCACGCGTTGTCACAGCGGCGCAGCAGCGGACCGGAGCAGAGGTCAGAATCCGACCGTGAGCATGACGAAGCCCCACTGGGTCGTCCGGCGCGGTCCGTTGAGGACCAGCCGGTTGGGATCGCCATCAAAGACCGCATAGTTGCACGTGACGTTCAGCGCCTTCGTCGGCGCATACGAGACACTGAGGTCGAGCTCGGTGCCGATCGTCGAGCTGGCGCCGGCGGGCGCGTTCGCGAGCTTCGCGGGATCGACCGCGAGCGCGAACAGGTGCAGATCCGCGCCGACCTTCACCGTCTTCAGCGGGGCGATCGAGAGGTTCACCATCATGTCCTGCAGACCCATGCCCTTGGTGTGCACGGGGATGTTCAGCAGGTAGTCCATGAAGCCGTAGAACTTGTGATTGGTTCCGTAGAGCGTGTGGAACGCGCCGTAGGTGAGGCTGTCCTGCGGATCGGTGCCCGAGAGTCGATCGTAGCCGACGCCGATGCGCAGCGACGCGAGCTCCTTGAGCGTGTAGCCGACGCGCGCGCCGATCATCGATGCGGCGATCTTCACCGTCCGCGGACTCGGTCCTTCACGCACGTCGTCGCCGAACTGATACGTACCTTCGAGCTCGTAGTCGAAGCCGCTCACCGCACCGTTACTATAGAGTCCGGTCGTGAAGCGGTTCTGCCGGTGGGTCGGGTCGAGGCGCGGGTCGTCGAAGAGGAAGTACCCCTGGACGCCGACGGGCGACTCCTTGCCCCTCCACTGCGCCCAGGCGCCGGCGAGGAAGACGTCGCGATTGTAGACCGGCGTGTTCGCATTGCGCGCGAGCGCGAGACCGAGCAGGTCGACGCTCGCCTCTCCCCCGCCGATCGTCGCGACGGCTCCGTCGAACGACTGTCCGTCGTTGCGCCAGTCGATGCGTCCAATGAGCCGTTCGTTGGCATAGCCGATCGCCTGCCGGCCGACGCGCAGCGCCAGGGGCGCGCCGGCGATCTGCTTGATCTCGAGCCATGCCTGGCGCAGGTCGAACGCCGGGGCGCCGATGTTCAAAGTCGACTTCGTCTGGCCGAACACGCGCGCATCCTGGACTTCGACATGGGCGCCGAGCGTCGAGTCGATCGTCGCGCTGACCGCGAGACGCGAGCGCAGCAGGTGCACGACATCGGGTGTGACCCCGAACGAGAACGAGCGACTGTCGACCTCGGTGCGCTCGCGCACCTGGCCGGTGATCTTCAGTGACGGACCCGTCGACATGACGGGCATGGCGGCCGGTGGGGCGGGCGCGGGAGGCGTGGGCGTGTCGGTTGGCACCGGCGTTACCGGGGGTGCATTCGTGGGGACCGGAGTCGGCATCGGGGTTGGCTGCTGAGCCGTGAGCGACGAGGCGATGAGAAGCAGGAGGAACGCAACGAGGTGTTTCATGAGAGCCCGGCATGAATCAGGTACGGCGAACGACGGCGACATTTGCGCCTTATGCAACTTGCGGAGGCGCCGAAGGGCCGACCATGATGAACGTCATACTTGATCTGCTTTGACTCGTATTAAGTTGGACCTGAGTTCGATTTCATTTTCCGGGAGCGGGCTGCTCGCCGGGACCACGCGCGTACATCAATGAAGCAGGAAAGCATCACCGCGGGAGCGTGGGGCGTCGGCCTGACGGCGGTCACGGCCGTGCTCATCGTGGTCGGCTCGCGCAACCTCGCGCACTTCGACGCGGCGCTCGTCGGCTACACGTTCGCCGTGCTCTTCGCGGTCTTCGGCATCACCTATCGCTACGCGATGTGGCTGCAGCGACCGCCGACGCAGATGTACTGGCGTCGAGGCTGGCAGGTCTTCTTTCGTCGAGGCCACCGCGGCTTCAACGCGGGCAACTGGTTCAAGCGCGTGACGCTCGACTTCGCGCTGAACCGATTCATCGCCAATCGCGATCGCATCCGCTGGGCCGCGCACTTCCTGCTGATGTGGGGCTGCATCCTCGCGTTCGCCATCACGATCCCGCTCGTCTTCGGCTGGCTGCATTTCGAGACCGTGCGCGGCGACATCGAGGTCTACCGCGTCTTCGTCTTCGGCTTCCCGACCTTCACTTTCCCCACCAGCTCGCTGATGGCGTTCATGATGTTCCATGGACTCGTCTGGAGCTCGTTCATGGTGATCGCGGGCGTGATGATCGCGTTCCGCCGGCGCATGAAGGACCACGGCGCCGCAGCGGTGCAGTTGTTCGGAGAGGACTTCCTTCCGCTGATCCTGCTCTTCGCGGTGAGCATCACAGGACTGATGCTGACGGCGAGCTACACGTGGATGAAGGGATTCGGCTACGACTTCCTCGCGATCCTCCACGCGATCACCGTGATCTTCACGCTGCTGTGGCTGCCGTTCGGAAAATTCTTCCACATCTTCCAGCGCCCCGCCCAGCTCGGCGTCGGCTTCTACCGCGACGTCGGCGAGCGCGAGCACATGGCCCACTGCGCCCGCTGCGACGCCGAATACGCCTCGCTGATGCACGTCGAAGACCTCATGGTCGTCGAACAGCAGCTCGGCTACGACTACACGCTCGACCACCCGACCATCGACCATTATCAGAGAATCTGCCCGACCTGTCGGAGGGCGATGATGGCGATAGCGCAGGGGCGGTTGGGGGTTAGAGGTTAGATGTCAAATGTTAGACGTCAAATGTTAGATGTCACAAAGCGCATACGCCCACACCGCCCGCGATAAAAGCAAAGAGAGAAGACAAACCTCCTTGTATGTGACATCTAACATCTAACATCTGACATCTGACATCTGACACCCGACTGCATGTGACATCTGACCTTTGACATCTGACTTCTGACATCTGACTTCTCCATGCCTCACGTACAAGAATTCCCTCTCAACATCATCGAGCAGTTCGGCCCGCATCTGGCGCATGCGAGCGGGAGTCGGCTCGAGACCGGCATCGAGGCCGATCGGCTCGTCAAGACGCATTGCTGTTTCTGCGGACAGCAGTGCGGCATTCAGTTGAAGGTCAAGGACAACGAGGTCATCGGGTTCGAGCCGTGGATGGAGTTTCCGTTCAATCAGGGGAAGCTCTGTCCGAAGGGCGTCAAGCGGTATCTGCAGGGCGCGCACCCGGATCGGCTGATGCACGCCTATGCGCGCGACGAGGCGGCGCCGGGCGGATTTCGGGAGATGCAGTATGAGGAGGCGATCGCGAAGGTGGCGTCGGAGATCGATCGCATTCAGTCGACCTACGGCAACGACGCGTTTGCGATGCTCAGCGGCGCGAGCCTGACGACCGAGAAGACGTACCTGATGGGCAAGTTCGCCCGCATGTGCCTGAAGACGAAGCACATCGACTACAACGGTCGGCTCTGCATGGTCAGCGCCGGCGCGGCGAACAAGAAGGCGTTCGGCATCGATCGCTCGGCAAATCCCTGGAGCGACATTCTTTCGGCCAAGGTCATCTGGGTCGCCGGATCGAACGTCGCCGAATGCTCGCCGATCACGACCGATTATATCTGGCAGGCGCGCGAGCACGGCGCAAAAATCATCGTCGTCGATCCGCGCATCACGCCGATCGCACGCACCGCCGACCTGTTCCTTCCGATCAAGCCCGGACGCGACATCGCGCTGTTCAACGGCGTGCTCAATCTGATGATCGAGAACGGCTGGGTCGATCGCGACTTCATCGACGCGAACACCGTCGGCTTCGACGAGGTCGCCGCGCACGTCGCCGAGTGGACGCCGGCGCGCACCGCGAAGGAGACCGGCATCACCGAGGATCTCATCCGCCGCGCCGCGCAGATGTGGGGCGAGGCGCCGACGAGCTTCATGCTCCACGCACGCGGCATCGAGCACCACACGCACGGCGTGCAGAACGTGCTCGGCGCGATCAACCTCGTGCTCGCCTCCGGCCGCATCGGCCGCGAGGGCTGCGGCTACGCTATGATCACCGGTCAGGCCAACGGCCAGGGCGGCCGCGAGCACGGACAGAAGGCAGATCAGCTCCCCGGCGGCCGCGACCTCGCCAACCCCGAGCATCGCGCGCACATCGCGAAGATCTGGGGGATGGATGTCGAGGAGATGCCGATGCCCGGCGTCGACGCCTTCGAGCTGTTCAACCGGATCGACTCGGACGAGATCAAGGGGATGCTCTGCCTCTGCTTCAATCCCGTCGTCTCGCTGCCCGACAACAACTTCGTCCGTCGGATGCTCGAGAAGCTCGAGTTCTTCGTCGTCATCGACTTCTTCATGAACGAGACCGCGCGACATGCGCACGTCGTGCTCCCCGGCTCGCTGCACGAGGAGGACGAAGGCACGGTGACGCAGGTCGAAGGGCGGGTGATCAAGATCAACAAGGCGGTCGATCCGCCGGGTGACGCACGCCAGGACTGGAAAATCATCCAGGATATAGCGAAGGCGCTGAAGCGGCAGAAGGGATTCACGTTCGAAAATCCCCGCGAGATTTTCGACGAGCTGCGCGTGGCGTCGAAGGACGGCGTCTGCGATTATTCGGGAATCACCTACGAGAAGATCGAGGCGCAGCACGGCGTCTTCTGGCCGTGTCCGAGCGACGATCATCCGGGAACGCCGCGACTGTACGAGCCCGGCTCGTGGAATCCGGTGGCGAAGGGCAGCGGTCCCTTCTACTTCCCCGACGGCCGCGCGCGCTTCGTCGTCGCGCCGTACACGCCTCCGGCCGAGGAGGTCGATGCGGAGTACCCGATCATCCTGACGACCGGTCGCGTCGTCAGTCATTTCCTTTCCGGCACGCAGACGCGGCGCATCGGTCCGCTGGTGAACCAGTATCCGGAGCCGCTCGTGGAGATGCATCCGATCCTGGCGGCGAAGCTCGGCATCGCCGACAAGGACTGGGTAACGGTCGCCTCGCGTCGCGGCGACGCCACGTTGCGCGCGCACGTCGTGACGACGATCCGGCCCGACACGATCTTCATCCCCTATCACTGGGCCGGCCGCAAGAGCGCCAACCAGTTGACGATCTCGGCGCGCGACCCGATCTCGAAAATCCCCGAGTACAAGGTCTGCGCCGTCAGCGTACGAAAGGCCGACGGGGCGCCCGAGTACGACGGCATCCTGGAGTCGCAGCAATAGCGCCGACGCCTGAAGCGCCGACGCCTGAAGCGCGCCGACTGAAGCGCACCGACTGAAGCGCAAACGACCGCGTGGTCGCCGACGATCGTCAGAGAATCAGGAAACCCGAATTCCGCAATCAGCACTATCGAGATGCCCGTTCCCGCGCACATGGAGTTCTTCATCGACCCGAGCCGTTGTATCGGCTGCCAGGCCTGCGTGCAGGGCTGCAGCGAGTGCGACACGCACAAGGGCACTTCGATGATCCATCTCGAGTACATCGATCGCAGCGCGTCGCCGCAGACGACGCCGGTGATCTGCATGCACTGCGACTCTCCGACGTGCGCGGAGGTCTGTCCGGCGGACGCGATCAAGCGCACCGCCGACGGCGTCGTGCAGTCGGCGCGCAAGCCGCGCTGCATCGCGTGCAGCAACTGCGTGATCGCCTGTCCCTTCGGCGTGCCGAAGATGAAGACGGAACTGAACCTCATGATGAAGTGCGACATGTGCTACGACCGCACATCGGTCGGACTGAAGCCGATGTGCGCATCGGTCTGTCCGAGCCAGGCGCTCTTCTTCGGAACGCGCGACGAGATCGAAGTGCTGCGCCCGAGCTCCGAGCCGATCAACTCCTTCCAGTTCGGACACCAGACGATCACGACGAAAGTGAACATGATGGTCCCCCGCACCGCATCGACAACGACGCTCGACATCACCAGCGCCATCGACCAGGGCCCCATCGGAATAACGATCCCCTACGACCCAATGCTGGCAGGAATCTTCACCGAAGAATAACCCGCCTCGTGACATCTGACTTTTGACATCTGACATCTGACATCTGACATCTGACACCCTCGTGAAAGACACCGACGACCTGACCACCGCCCCCGACGGCGCCCCGATGGCCGAGCAGCCGAAGTGGCGGCGCGATTTCCCGATCGACTGGGCGCAGGACGATTACGTCGCGCGGCGGGACTTCACGAAGTTCCTCGTGCTGACGAGCTTCGCGTTCACGGTCGGCCAGTTCTGGATCGTCGCGAAGAATTTCGTGCGCAACCGCACCGGCCGTCCGCCGATTCGCGAGATCGCCACGGTCGATGCGCTGGCGATCGGCGCGACGGTGACGTTCGATTATCCGCACGAGCACGACAACTGCCTGCTGATGCGCACCGGCGAGTCGACGTTCGTGGCGTACAGCCAGAAGTGCACGCACCTGTCCTGCCCGGTCAAGCCGGGACACGAAAGCGGGACGCTGGTCTGTCCCTGTCACAACGGGAAGTTCGACGCGACGACGGGACATCCGGTGGCGGGACCGCCGCGGCGGCCACTCGACGTCGTCGAGCTCGAGGTGCGCAATGGAACGATCTACGCAACCGGCGTCACGCAGAGGACGACATGAGACCACGGGGACTGTTCACGCGCGCGCAGAAGACGACGATCGTCTACGGCATACTCAGCATCGTCCTGCTCATCACGATCCTGCAGCTCTGGCTGCTGACGGCCACGATGAACGCCTACCTCGGCGGCGAGTCCGACATCCCGGTGCCGGCGGCGCTGGTGAGCCTCGTCTGCCTGCTGCTCAACGCAGGTCTGCTGCGCTACCTCTTCCGGCTCGATCGCGGTCGCGCCGAGACCGAAGCCACCTCCATACAATAATTGAAAACCTGACATACGTCAGGTAATGCCCGTCGGCGGCCCGGTATGTTGACAATGCGAACAGTCATTGTCCACATTGCCAGCAGGGATTTCCGACATGAGCCAGCCCGCAACGACGACGAGGTCCAGCGCGCAGCGCCCCTCCAGCGCCCCCCCGCCCGCGCCGCGGCGCGCCGGATCGCATACGCTCACGACATGGACGCCGGAAGAGCCGTCGTTCTGGACCACGCAGGGTAAGCGCATTGCCCAGCGCAACCTCTGGATCTCCGTCCCGGCGCTGCTGCTGGCGTTCGCGGTGTGGATGGTCTGGAGCGTCGTCGTCGTGAACCTGCCGGCGATCGGCTTCGAGTTCACGACGGGACAACTCTTCTGGCTCACCGCGATCCCGGGACTGGCCGGGGCCACGCTGCGGATCTTCTACTCCTTCCTCGTGCCGATCTTCGGCGGACGTAACTTCACGGTGCTCAGCACGGCATCGCTGCTGCTGCCGCTCGCGGGCATCGCGTGGGCAGTGCAGGATACCTCGCTCCCCTACGGCGTCTTCGTGGTGCTCGCGGCGCTCGCCGGATTCGGCGGCGGGAACTTCGCCTCGAGCATGTCGAACATCAGCTTCTTCTTCCCGAAGTCGAGGAAGGGACTGGCGCTCGGCATCAACGCGGGCCTCGGCAACCTCGGCGTCAGCGTCGTGCAGTTCACCGTCCCGCTGGTCATCGGCGCGAGCGTCTTCGGCGCGATCGGCGGCACGCCGCAGACGGCCGTCAAGGAGGGCGTCGCCTCGCAGCTCTGGCTGCAGAACGCTGCGCTCGTCTGGATCCCCGTCGTCGTGCTCGTCGTCATCGCCGCCTACTTCGGGATGAACAATCTCGAGACCGCCCGCAGCTCCTTCCGCGATCAGTCGATCATCTTCAAGCGCAAGCACACGTGGCTGATGAGCTGGCTCTACATCGGCACGTTCGGCTCGTTCATCGGCTACTCTGCCGCGTTCCCGATGCTCATCAAGACGCAGTTCCCGGAGGTCAACCCGCTGCAGTACGCCTTCCTTGGACCGCTCGTCGGCGCGCTCATCCGTCCGGTCGGCGGCTGGCTCTCCGACAAGATCGGCGGCGCGAAGGTGACGTTCTGGAACTTCATGCTGATGATCGTCGGCGTCATCGGCGTGCTCTACTTCCTCGACAACAAGGCCGACGCCGGAGCCTTCACGGGCTTCCTCGCCTCGTTCCTCGTTCTGTTCTTCGCCACCGGCATCGGCAACGGCTCGACGTTCCGGATGATCCCCGTGATCTTCCGCACCGAGCGGCTGCGCGACGTCGCCGGCCATGACGAGGCGGCGGCCGCCGACGCGGTGCGCCAGGGCGAGAAGGAGTCCGCGGCCGTGCTCGGTTTCTCCTCGGCCATCGGCGCGTACGGCGCGTTCATCATCCCCCAGGCCTACAGCCTGTCGATCGGCGCGACCGGAGGCGTCCAGGCGGCTCTCTACGGCTTCATCGGCTTTTACGCAAGCTGCGTACTCATGACCTGGTACTACTACTCGCGACGCAACGCACCCGTCCCCTGCTGATCCGTCACGAGCGCCGAAGAGCAACACGAACCAATTCATGACCGACATGCACAGTTCGAGCACGGCCACGCCGGGGAGCGTGGCAGCAGCGACAACGCCGAAGGGCTCCGCTCTCGTCGAGCCGCTCACTGGCGGCACAGCTCCGGGCGTCGCGCCCGAGGACAGCCCGCGCGACCGCAACAGGATTCTCACGCTCTCGAGCCTGGCGTTCACGCTGATGTTCGCCGTGTGGCTGATGTTCGGCGTACTCGGCATTCCGATCCGCAAGGAGTTCGGGCTGACCGACATCGAGCTGAGCTGGCTCGCGGCCGCGGCGATCCTCAACGGCTCGCTCTGGCGCCTGGCGTTCGGCATCATCACCGATCGCTTCGGCGGGCGCATCGTCTTCACGCTCCTTCTGCTGTTCACGGCGATCCCGACGTTCCTGATCACGACGGCGGGCTCGTTCACCGAGCTCATCGTCTACGGGTTCCTGCTCGGCATGGCGGGCAACTCGTTCAACGTCGGCATCTCGTGGAACTCCGCCTGGTTCCCGAAGAACCGCCAGGGCTTCGCCCTCGGCGTGCTCGGCGCCGGCAACGTGGGCGCGTCGGTGACGAAGCTGATCGGACCGGCGCTGATCGCGCTCGTTCCCGCGGCGGGAATCATGGGCGGCCTGGTGCCGGGCGGATGGCGGTTCGTGCCGATGCTCTACACCGTGCTGCTGATCATCATGGCCGCGGCCGTGTGGTTCCTCGCGCCGAAGCACGACCACACGCCGGCGCGCGGACGGTCGATCGGTAACCTGCTCGCGCCTCTGAAGTGCATGCGCGTCTGGCGCTTCAGCCTGTACTACGTCGTCGTCTTCGGCGCCTACGTCGCGCTCGCAGCGTGGCTGCCGAAGTACTACGTCGACGTCTACGGCCTGCCGCTCGGCGAGGCCGCGCTGCTGACCGCGCTGTTCATCTTCCCTGCGAGCCTTCTGCGCCCGCTCGGTGGCTGGCTCAGCGACCGCTACGGCGCGCGTCGCGTGATGTACGCGGTCTTCTCGGTGATGACGGTTGCATTGATACTGCTGGCGGCGCCGAGCGGACACATCGTGCTGCAGGTCCCCGAGTCCGTCGCGAGCGACGGCACGCGCGAGGTCATGCACTTCGCGATGGGACCCATCCCCTTCACGTTCCTCGTCTTCCTGCTCGGCGTCGGCATGGGTGTCGGCAAGGCAGCGGTCTACAAGCACATCCCCGAATACTTCCCGAAGGACGTTGGCGCCGTCGGCGGACTCGTCGGCATGATCGGCGCGCTCGGCGGCTTCGCGCTGCCTCCGCTGTTCGCGTACCTCTACCAGTGGAGCGGTCTGCCGCAGTCGACGTTCGCAGTGTTGCTGCTGGTCACCGGCGCAAGCTTCGCGTGGATGCACCTGACGATCCTGCGCATGTCGCGCGCGGCGGCACCGGCGATCCGCGACGACATCGAGCATCGCACGAGCCGCGCGACGGCATAGCCGTTTCGATTCAAAGATGATCGAGCCTGAACGATCATCCTCCAAAGACGACGCCCGACCGAGCCATGCTCGATCGGGCGTTGTCGTTTCGATTCGGTGTTCGACCTCGGTCGCTCAGATGCCCGCCGAGAGCACTGAGGTGAGCTCTGCGTGATACCCCGGAATCGGGATCGTGAAGCCCTGGCCCTGGTAGTTGACCTGGATCACCTTGCCCTCGCGGTGCTCCTTGACGATGGTGCCCAGCGCCGGCACGACCCAGACGGTCCGCAGGATCGTCGAGGATGCGACCTCGATCGGCGGAGGGAACGTGGTGCCGAACAGCGCAGTGACGCTGAGGTGCAGGTGATGCGTCGACTTCGTCGCCGCGTACGTCGCGCCGCCGATGGTCACGTTCTCGACCGACGAGGCGACGGCGCTGTCGACGATCGCGAGCTTGAAGCCGGTGATCAGCGGGATGTTGAACGTGTTCGGGACCGTGTCCGAGAGCTCGTTGCCGCGCCAGATGCCGGTGGTCGAATTCAGACGTGCCTCCTGCTGCCACTTGCTGCCGAAGTCGAGACCCCCGAGGAACGGCACTTCGCTGACGATGCTGACCTCGTTCGCCTCGGTGATGAGCGACGAGAAGCGATAGACGTCGTTGGTGCCCGACTGCTGATGGATCAGCACGCTGTCGGTCACGTTGACGAAGCCGCCGGCGGTGGTGAACAGGCTGTCGACGTAGACGGCGACGCCGGTGCGTCCCTCGACGGAGGCATTCGTGTTGACGAGCGTCCACGTGCGGCGCCGGGCGCTGGTGTCGCGGCGCGCGTCGGTGGCCGGCTCGGTCTGGTAGCTCTCGTACTGATAGCGAGCGCCCTGGCGATACGTCATCGTCGTCGACGGCGGCGTATCGGGCGGTGTCGTCGCGGTGTCGGTGCAGGCCGCCAGCGTCAGTGCCGCAAGCAGGGCCGTGCCGAGCGTCATACGATTCATGGATCTCTCGTGTATTGTTGAACGGTTTGGCGTTCGCCGCGGCGCGCCAGAGACGGTCGGACCTGTTGACCGTCGCAAGGGTTTAGCCCCTGCGAAATGGGTGCCACGATGGTGCGAGAAATGACACGCGAGGGTGGTGGGCGTAACAACGAGGGGGAAACGTACTGCCCTCCCCGGGGCGGGCGAATCCTGTCATTCCCGAAGGGAACCTCTCTTACGGCGCGACGGCCGCATGTGGGGCGGTGGGGTTGTGCGATGGCCTCGGGAAAGCCCCCATCGCCACATGCGGCGATGCGCACCCTAAGAAAGGTCCCCTTCGGGGATGACAGGAATGGGGAACCAGGGATTGAAGTAGAAGTAGTTGTAGTTGTAGTAGAAGAGTATCCCCCTACCACCGCGTCGACAGCGTCGTGCGCAGGATGAACTCGTCGATCTTCTCGCTGACGAAAAAGCTGTTCGTATACGTGCTCTTCTCCGCGCGCACATCCAGCCACCCATACTCCCACAGCGCCACCGACGAGCCGACGAAGAAGCCGAAGCGGTTGTCGACGTCGCTCTGGGTCGAGACGGTCACGCCGAGCGAGCTCTCCCAGACGTCCCAGGCGACGAACGAGCCGCCGACGTCGAACGAGACGATGCTCGAGGTGCTGTCGTCGCCACTGGCGAGACTCGAGAAGCTCACGCCCGCGTTGAGCGTGAGCGGGATGCGGAAGATCGCCGTGTAGTTGAAGCCCAGCGTGCCGACGCCGTAGTCGGACTGCGCGATGTTCGTCTCGCTCTGCTGCAGCGAGTAGGTGACGTTCGCGGAGTTGGTCAGGTCGCCGGTACGGAATGAATACCCCGAGACCGCCGAGAACGTCGTCGTCGTGTTGTCGACCGCGCGCTCGCCGGCGAGGTCGTTCGTCTGGTGGTACGGCGCGAAGTTCAGCCGCAGGTACGGCATGCGCCGGAACGTCAGGCCGAGCCCGACGCCGTAGGCGGTGATCTCCGTCGTGCCCGGCTTCCAGTCGACGAGGTTGTCGCGATCGTGTCGGTAGAACGCCGAGAGCGCGATCTGCCGCTGGAGCAATCGCTGGTCGAAGCGCAGGTCGTAGCGTACCAGGTCGTTGCGCAGCGTCGGCGCGCCGAGCGACTGGTAGCCCGGTCCGATCATCCGGATCGCGCCCGTGAGCTTCGAGCCAATGTCGGTCACGTTGACGATCGCCCGCGCGGTGTACGCGTAGTCGATCGAGCTGGAGATCGTCGGGTCGACGATGTCGACGAGGAACTCCGGGATGTCGTCGTTCTTGAAGCCTGCGGTCGTGACGTCGTTGTTGACGACCGAGCCGTTGATCTCGCCCTCGAGCCGGAACAGATCCTCCGCGAGCGACAGCGCAAGGTCGAGGCCGAGGATGAAGTTCGACTTCGGAGCGAACAGCCCGCCGAGCGAATCGGCCTGCACGCTGTCGATTGGGATCTCGGCCTCGTCGTCGCGCGCCCACAGCGTCGTGAAGAACAGGTGCGTGCCGTCGTGGCGGCCGAATCCGAGACGCCCCGCATACAGCGTGCGCTCGTACGTCGGCGCGATGATCGTGTCGGCGATCTCCGGAACCTGCGGCAGCAGCGAGCGGCGAATCTCCTCTCCCGTGCGCGCGCGCTGCGAGCTGCCGCCGGCGAATGCGATGTAGAAGTTGCCCGGGTTGAACTCGATGTTCGCGCCGTTGACCGGCACGCTCGCCAGCGTCAGCGGCGTGTAGCGCGGATACGTCACCCCGAACTCGAGCGCGGGGAAGTTCAGGAAGAACTTCTCGGTCGCCGAGAGCACGCCCAATTCCTGCAGGGCGCCGGTCGCCTCGCTGATGCCGCGCTCGCGCAGTCCCTCGTACGTCGCGAGGTTCTTCAGTCGCTCGTAGTCGCGCAGGCCCTCCTCGCCGAGCCGCGTCAGCGAGTCGCGCACGTGCTCGACGCCCTCGATCGCCGCGACCGCGTTCATCTCGCGCAGCTCGCTCACCTTGTCGAGCGCGCGGCTGATGAGCGAGGACTGGAGCTGGTCGAAGTCGAGTCCGAACGCCAGCGAGTTGATGCTCTGTCGTCGCTCGTTCTGCTCGGTCGACAGCAGCAGCATCGCCGAGAACGGGACGTCGTACATCGACAGCGTCGGCGTCAGCTCGAAGCGCGCGTAGTCCTCCGGGATCTCCTGGAACAGCCCCTTGCGATCGGCGAGCTGGCCGACGAAGCGGCTCGTGCCGCTGAAGCGCCACGGCACCGTGCTCTCGCGTAACGGCAGCTCCGTCAGCGACGAGGTGTCAGCCGACATGCTCATCTCGTCGGCGGGACGTGTCGTGTCGCCGCCATCCTGCGCCGACGCCGGCAGTGCCATCAGTGCGATCGACACGGCGACGAGTCCAGCGATCCGGAAGTCCATGGTCGAGTGATCAGTAATGAAGGACATGCGTCAGATCTCGATCGCGTCGGCATAGACCAGACGCCGGGCCATCAGCCGTCCGTTCTCCACCGTGATCGCGTCGGGGTTGTTCGCGTCGGAGTCGAAATACTCCCATTCCTTGAACACGACGCGGTAGGTCTTCTCGCCGGCGCTGAGATCCTTCGGACCCGGCACCGTGCCACGGCCGCGCAGGCGGCGCGAGGGTCCGGGCAGCGGAAGCCGGCCGGTCCACAGCAGTTTGAGCTTGAACTCCTGCTCGACCGTCGGCGTGAGCTCCACCTCGTTCTTCGACACGGGACGCCAGACCGCCTTCGGCCCGCCGGCTCCGTCGGTCTCCTCGAGCATCACGGTCATCCGCCGGCTGTAGCGCATGTTCTGCAGGATGTCCTGCTGCGACGTCGTCGCCTGGTTCATGCCGTAGACGCCGGAGACGAACACGTTGACGAGGTTCGCCGCCTCGTGCACGACCGACGCGGCGCGATCCGGTGTCAGCTGCACGAAGTCGGCGAGCACGATGCGCGACAGGTGCGCGTCGGGCACCGAGTTCGGCTGGAAGCGCGCCAGCGCCAGGCGGATGAACGGGAAGTACGAGGGTCCCGTGTCGACCTCGAGGTCGCAGTACCAGAGCTTGCGCACCTCGTCGTAGCCGGGCGTGTAGCCGACGACGTTGACCTTGGCTCCCTCGAGCTCGTCGATCGTCAGCGCCGTGCCGCTGGCCTCGAACGACTTGAAGTGTCCGATCTGCACCTTCGAGTACGTCGGATACGACGCCCACGCGGGATCCATTCCCCACTGCGTCACGAACGGCACGAGAGGACTGTCGTCGGCGATCGCGCTGCCACCGCCGCCGCCCATCGTGATCGTCTTCGAGATCGCACCGGTGCCCTGCATCACGACGCCGAGCAGCTCCTCGTCGCCGGAGGAATACCACGGCCGATCCATGTACACGCGCAGGCCGCCGCCGCAGCGACGGCTGACGATCTCGCTGCCCTCGGTCGCCTCCGGCCGCTGCCATCCGAACGTCGGGACGATGTAGAGGATCTTCGGCATCGCCGGCCGCGCCGAGTTGAGCACCTTCGTCGTGAAGGTCTTGCCCTCGCGCGTGATGTTCTTCGGATCGTTCCAGATCGACGACGGGAAGTACTCGCGGAAGCGCGACGTGCCCGTCAGGTAGTAGTCGATCTTGCGGTAGCGCGTGTCGCCGAACTCATGACGGTACTCGTCGACCGGCTTGCCGACCGGCGCGGGGATCGGGAGGTTGTTCGGCACCGTCGGCGGCAGGTCGAAGTGGTACGCCTGGCCGGCGCCCTCGATCTGCTTCGGCGCGTCCTCGTTGAGCGGATCGGTCCACTCCGTCCACCGCCCCTTCACGTCGATCCGACCGGTGCTCGCCGTGTTGAGCTCGAACATGCCGTCGAACGTCGCGAAGGTCGCGCCGAGCTTCTTGTTGGATGAATACTTCAGGATCTTCGGCGCGCACAGCGGCTGCTGGACCGCGTGGACGATGACGAGCTCGCGGAACGGCGTCGTCTGCCAGGCGAGCCCGGCCGCGCCGTACTTCGCGAACGCGTCGCGCTTCGCCGATCCCGTCAGCCACTTCCAGATGCCCATCGTCTCGAGATCCGACGGGTCCATGTAGCTGCTGTAGCGCAGCTTCAGCATCTCGGCCTTCCCGAGGTACACCGTCAGAACGCGACCCGTCGAATCCCATTCCGGCGGCTGCGTCGTGTTCGCGAACGTCTCGTCGCACTTCTCGGCCTCCATCGTGCCGGGCCGCTCCTTGATCACGAGCCGGAACGGCAGCCGGTCGGGCCACGTGCCGTCGAACGGAATCTTCAGCACGTTGTGCGACGTGTCGTTCGGGGAGAACGGTCCGAGCTCGACCTTCTCGGCGCCGCCGCCGATGGAGCCGTTGCCCTTGACGTCGCGCAGTCCGTCGATCGCGCAGCCGCGGGAGAACGGATCGGGCAGGTACGGAAGCAGCAGGGTCTCCTCGGTGTGGATCACGTACTGCCCCGGCGCCATCGGCTCGCCGCGCGTCCAGATCACCTCGTTCGGACTCGTCCGATCGCTCTCGCGCAGGATCTTGCGCTTGACGTCGCCGTTCTCCGGCGTCGCCGGCGTGTTGAGGATCTTCGAGCCGGTGACGATGTGCGGATTGCCGATGTCCGACGGGTTGACGATCGACACGTCGAGGAACGTTCCCTCCTCCTTGTGCGCGAGGTTGTACGCCTCCTGCACCTTCCCCTGCTTCAACAGCTCGTCGAACATGCCGTGCGTCTCGGCGGTGAGCTGCGAGACCTTCGGCGGAGCCAGCCAGCGATCGTTTACCGGCTTGAAGTCCGCGTTGAACGCCGCGAGCACACTCGTCGAGTAGGCCTCCGCGGTCTGGTCGTAGTTCGAGCGGATCACCATGTGCTCGGCCGACTCGCCCTCGCGGACCTTGTCGCGCAGCACGACGAACGGCTGCGCCACGGGCTCGAAGCGCGCGTAGCGGATCGCGTCGGAGACGAACTTCGCGTCCTTCGGAGCGTCGTCGAGGCGCGGCCCGTAGCCGCCGAGGTCGACCGTGCGCACGCGGATGCGGTAGCGCTCGCCGAAACGCAGCCGCGGCAGCGTCCTGGCAGTCGCGCGGAAGTTCGCCTCCATGTGCACGTGCGCGCCCTTGGCCGTGTTCTGCGTGTGATCGGGCTCCTCGGCGCGCTCGCCCGGACCGGGGTTCTCGTTGCGGATGATCGTCTTGCCGGGCCGCGGCGCGACGAGGCTCCAACCCTCCCATCGCAGCATCGACTCGTGCAGGTACATGTCGGGACCGCCGTTGAGATCCGACGTCGCGGCCGCGCCGTTGACGTAGCCCTCGTCGCTGAGCAGCAGCGGGTTCGGTCCGGTGTAGTTGCCCTCCGGCTTCGTCAACCGGTAGTACCCGTCGCGCGCCATGACGGTGTGCCACGTGCCGGCCGAGTCGAGGATGTCGACGCGATAGCCGCGCACGAGGTCGTCGAGGTAGAGGTTCGTCTCGTTCTTCGCGCGGAACGCGGTGTCGCGCGCGGGAATCGTCTGCAGGCGCTGATAGAGATTGTACGCGCGGTTGTGCCGCACCAGGCCGATGCCGGCGGAGCTGACGAACGGCAGTCCTCCGCTGTCGGGGTTGCTGTAATCGAGGTTCTGCGCGTTCATCCGCCCGATGTTGATCGCGAAGTCGACGGCCTTCATCGCCGCGCCGTCGGCGTCGATCTGCACGAGCGAGTAGCGCTTCTCATCCTTGCCGTACTCCTTGCGAGGCTCCCCCGCATTGTCGAGCCGCAGCATCGCGGCCTCGAGGTCGCTGCCGGCCTTCGGCTGCGCGAAGAAACGGCCGCCGTCGACGGCGTAGTGCGTCCACGGGTGCACAGGATTCTCGTGGTACGCGGGCGCCGCGCCCCAGTCGGTCGTCATGCGGAAGCGGCCGCTTGCGCCGAGCTTCGCGGCGTCGACCTCGATCTCGAAGATCAGGCCGATGCGCTTGAGGATCTCCGGATAGTTCGAAAGCGACGCGACGATCTCGTGGAACTCGAACTCCTTCATCTGGATCTTCGGGAACGGCGCGGCGTTGCGCGCCATCTGCCGGCCCGGTCGATCGTGGAAGGCATACGCGAGCGCGAAGTCCGTCGTGCGCGCGTTGCCGGCCGCGTAGGCGCCATTGAAGTCGAGCACCTTCTTGTCGCCGTAGAGCGACTTGCCCAGGCGCGCGCCCATCCCCTCGGCTCGATCCTTGGACTGATGCACGGTGGAGGAGAACTGATCGCGTCCGGCGATCTGTCCGATGTCACGGATGAAATCGAGCAGCGACCCGATCGCGCCGTTGTCCTTGCCCGGCCGCAGGATCGGCAGCCCCGTCGGCGAGAGCTCGGCGATCGTGCGGTGCAGGTCCGAGACGTGCGAGACGATGTTCGTCGCCGGGAACGAGCGGATCGCCCGTGTGTGCAGCGGCGCCACCGCGAAGCCGCGCACGGTCGTCGCCGGCTTGAAGAGGCTGTCCCACAGCCCCTCGTCCGGCACGATGTTCTCCGGCTTCGTCGGCGCGATCGTCACGGGGATCTTCGGCTGCCCGGCGATCTCCAGGCCGAGCGTGATCGTCTTGAGCCGCGACGGCCAGTTGAGGAAGTCCTCGAACTTCTGCAGCGTCGTTTCGACCGGCGTCTCGAGTCGCGGGGAGACGAACACGCCGATGCGGGCAACACCCGAGGAGATCTCGATCGGAAGAGCGGTCAGGATAACTGTCTGCTTCATTGGTCTACTCTAGTGTGTTGTTACCACGCGAACGCGCCCACGTACTCCTCCCACGGCCGCACCTGCTCCATCTGTCCCGGGCTCTTGAGGCTCGGGGCCTGGTACGGGGCCATCATCTCGGCGAACGTCGGATCTCCGTTGGCGCCGGAGAACTTCTTCTCGCACGAGATCTCGACGGTGATCTCGAAGAACAGGATCTCGATCGAGATCGTCAGCGTCGCGCGTCCGGTGCACTTGCCGGTCGAGAACTCGTAGGTCAGCGACAGGTACAGCTCGATCGACACGCTGATGATGCCGAGCACGTCGACCTCGCCGCCGCACCGGAAGTATCCGGTCAGCGACGCGTCGTCGCCCTCCATCTTGAAGTAGAATCCGACGAACGCGTAGATCGATCCCGACGCGACGCCGAAGTCCAGCGCGAGACACGCGCCGACCTCGAACGAGGCCTCGAGGATGTGCACCCCGGCGGGGTTGAGCGTGATGCCGAAGAAGCCGCCGCCGCCGATCATCGAGATCGTCATGCAGAACGGATTCTCGCGCGTGCAGAAGCTGAAGTTGATCGACAGCGGCTCGCCGATGAACGGGAGCTTGAAGCCCGCGTTGAGCGTCATGTTCGTCATCGCGAACACGCCGAACGCGATGTTCGGAAGCGCGAGCGAGAACGACGCGGTGATGCCCTCGAGGCCGACGTCGATCGCCGGAGGATCGCTGAAGCCGTCGAGCGGGATGAACTCCTTGATCGTCTCGATGAACGCAAGCGGTCCGACGAACTCGATGCCGCCGAAGTCGCAGACGATGTCGGACTTCATCGAGCTGTTCGCGTAGAACTCGAGCTTCCTGAAGTGCAGGATCATGAAGCTCGCGTCGAGCGGCGCGATCAGGTCGATCGAGAAGTTCTGGAGGCGGCAGTAGATCTCGAACTTCGGAGCGCTCTTGAAGTTGGTCTTCGCGATCATCTCCGCGCCGAGCTTCAGCGCCGCGGGCTTGCCCTCGTTCGAGGCCTTGAACAGCGGCTTCGACGCCGGCCAGTCCTGCAGCTCCGGCCCCCACTCCAGCGTGATCTTGAGCTCGTTCGGAATGTTCAGCGCGTCGACGAGGCGGTTGACCCACGTCTCGATCGTCTCGAGCTCGTTGGTGAAGTCGGTGAGCATCCGCTCGAGCGACTTCTTGACGTTGTGCGCCTCGTCGCTGAAGGTGATTGTCGGCAGCGCGTTCTTGA
The DNA here is from genome assembly GCA_035539855.1 of Kapaibacterium sp. (SeqCode). GTDB lineage: Bacteria > Bacteroidota > Ignavibacteria > OLB7 > OLB7 > DATLHO01. The sequence goes on from DATLHO010000152.1 coordinate 31,295, forward strand.
GCTCGACGACGTGACCGCGGAAGGTCGCCAGCGACGTCTTCAGCGACGCCCCCTTGTCGTCGAGGATGTTCGGCAGCGCCGAGAGAATCCCCGTGATGTCGTTGATGACGTTGTTGCCGAGCGAGCCGACGGCAGGGTTCTCGACGAAACCCTTGAGCGCGCTCAGGTCGTTCTGGATCGCAACGAGCGGCGTCATCGCCTCGGTGATGAACTGTGGCGCCTTGCCGAGGTCGAGCTTCTGCAGGATCGTCCACAGGTCGATCACGCCGAAGAGCTTCGCGTTGAGTCCCTTGAAGAAATCCTCGGGATCGAACGTGTCGTCGGTGATGTTCTTGAGCGACTTCTCGAAGTTCGCGACCGAGTCGACCGCGCCGCTGACCGGTCCGAGCGCGCGCGACAGGCCGATGATGTTCATGTTCGGCTTGACCATGCCGCCGGACTTCTCGCCCTTCTGGTCGAAGCTCATCCCGACGGGAGCCGCGATGTTGAACAGGTCGAGAAGGATCTTCCCCTTGTTCGCCTCGGCGAACCCGAGCTTCAGGAAGTCGGTGTTGTACTTGAACTCCGACGCCGCGTCGTTCTGCGCCATGTGCTTGATCGACGGGATCGAGAGCTTCGAGCGCTTCAGCGACGGATAGAACCGCGGCTGGTCGTCGGGGATCGTCGTGCTCTGCGACGGGATCTCCGCCGTCCAGCTCATCGCCTCGGTCTCGTACGAGGTGTCGCCCGCCTTGTCGCTCTCGGCGAACGCGACCTTCTGCCCGAACATCGCCGCGGTCGGCAGCGAGCCGTTCGCGGGCGTATCGGCGCCGTCGTAGGCGGTGCGCACGTTGACGAGCTTCGCGGCGTCGTTCGACGGACCCTGGATCACGAACACGAGCGGCATCGAGAACTCGACGGTCTTCTCGTCGAGATCGACCGCGCTCAACTGGAACTGGAACGGCTTGCCGGAGACGTACGGCCAGAAGATGTTCGTGCCTTCGTTAAGGATGTCGTGGTCGCCCGCCGGATCCAGTCGCGGCGTCATCGTCGTGTGGATGCGCACCTTGCCGAACGGCATCTTCCGGTCGATCGACTCTCCGCTCGAGCCGCTGACGGCGAAGTTGCCCGAGCGCACCAGGCCCGTCGTGCGGAAGTTCTTCTCCGGCTCGCGCACGGCGATGAACGTCTCCTGGCGCAGGTACGCGATCTTCGTCGCGCCCAGCGACGGCGCGGTGTGGAACCGGCGCTCGGTAATCGTGATCAGCGACGCGCGATGGCCGAACGGGAACAGGTATCCCTTCTCGACGATGCGCACGTAGTGGTCGCGGCCCATCGTCGCGCGATGCCGCCACTCCTCGACCGTCAGCCCGGACGTGCCGTCGATCGGAGGATTCCACGTGCCGCGGAAATTCATCCAGCTCCCGAGCGACGTCAGCATCAGCCGGTCGACCTTCACCGCCAACGGCTCGTACTGCTTCGTCTTCCCGGAGTTGGTCGTGTACGTGATCTTGAAGTTCGCCGAGAGGTGCACGAGGTTGTGCCGCTGCGCCTCGTGGATCGACATCCGGAACGGGTTGTCGGTCGTGTCGAGGGTCTTGAACGTACCGGACTTGTCCTGCTCGTAATTGTGCGGGATGTCCTTCCAGTTCTCGTGGAAGCCGTTCGGCGTCCGCAGCCAGATCGCGCGGATCGTCCGGTAGGCGCGCGCCTCTTCGTCGACGTTGATGGTGTCGGCCATCGCGGCAGACGGCGTCACGCCGAGCCGCGTGTGCCACAGCTCGGTGTACGGCTGCGCGCTCACCGGGTGCTCGTGCGTCACCGGCGTGAGAGCGTGCGCCCAGCGCGCGTGGCGGTTCGGGGAGATGATGATGCGGTATGGCGACTCGATCGCCGTCTCGTTGCGCTTCGGCTCGGCCAGCGGAGGACGGAAGACCGGCAGCGCCGCCTTGATCTTCTCGATCGTCGACGGCGGCGCCATCTCGATCTCCGCCATGTCGATCGAGTACTGCTCCTCGTAGCTCTGTCGCGCCGTCTTGATCTGCGTCGTCGCCGAGCGCGCCGCGTCGAGCTGGATGCCCTTGCTCACCGCCGAAGACGATCGGCGCACGCGTGTGCCGCCGCCCGGACCCGAGCCGACGATGATGTCGGTCATTCGCGTCTCGCCGACACCGCGCTTCATCCCCTTCGGGCGCTTCGTGAACGCGGCCGACATCGCCGTCGTCGTCAGGGGCGAGAGCCATTCCTTCGAGTACGTCTCGACGCCGAGACGCTTGCCGCCGGTCGAGAACTTCGCGCCCTTGAGCGAGTCGATGTCGAAGCGCCGCCCGAGGTCGTCGACCTGCTGCGGAGGCTGCGCCGTCGGCGCAACGCTCGGCTCCCACGTGTTCATCGCCTCGAGCAGCTTCTCCGCATCGAGCTCGATTGTGTTCTGTCCCGACGGGAACTTGAATGCGAGTCGGCTGCGGCCGCTGATGCGCGTGAAGATCGGCATGTAGGGCGACGGCGAGAGCGGGTTCTCCGACTGCGCCTCCTGCTCGGCCTGGTAGAACGCCTGCTCGCCGATGTTCTGCGGCGGGAAGTGCGCGACCATGTACGGCGTGCCGCTGGCGACGACGAAGCGCGTCGAGCCGCGCGACTCGATCTTCATGCCCGGGAACTCGAACGTGATGGTGACGAGATCCTCGTGCCGGATGATCGGCACGAACGGGTTGCTCAGCATCATCGCGATCGGCGGATCGTCCGGCCGCACGTTGTCGATGCGCACCTCGCTGGCGTCGCGCACGGCGGCGCGGTCGCCGTCGAGCAGGAACCGCGTGCGTGCGGTCGCCGGCATCGTCGCGGGCTCCGCCAGCGCGCCCGGCACCGGGATGTACGTCGCGCGCGTTGCCGGCTCGATGTGGTAGCTCGCAAGCTCGCCGCCGCTCGTGACGATCTCCATCGGACGCACGCCCTCGCCGTCGCCGAGCTGCAGGCTCGCGCCGCCGGTGTGCAGCCAGACGGGCTCGTCGCCGTAGCGCGCGACGATCGCCGTGTCGATTGTGCCCGCGGCCATCGCCGCGGCGTAGCGCGCGTTGCGCAGCGGCAGGCCGCTCGCCGTGCCGTCGCCGCCGCTGAAGCCGGCGCACGGGTGCAGCGCCATCGCCGATGTCTCCGAGACGCCCTCGGCGACGACCGCGTGGGCGCGCTCGCCCGAGCGATCCTCGCCCGCCTCGATCGTGAGCTGATCGAACGGCGACGAGGTCATCGAGAATTTCCAACCGGCCGTCGCGCGCGCGGGCAGCTCCGGCATCCACTCGTGCACCCCGCGCTCGAGCTCGACGAGCGTGCGCTTCGTCGCCGCGCTCGTGAGCACGCTCGCCGACTCGGTCGCCAGCAGCGAGAGCCGCAGCGCGTCGGAGCCGAGCGCCGCGCCGAGACCGGCATACGACGCGACGCGATCGCCCTCGATCGCGATCGACCAGTCCGGCGCCATGCGAGCCGCGCCGACGCCGTGCGCGAGCAGCTCGGTGCCGTCGGCCAGACGGCAGAGCGCCGCGTCGACCTCGACGGTGGACTCCAGCGCGTGCGCGCCGTTGAGCCAGTCGACGAACGGAGCCTCGGCGCGGAAGTGACCGAGCGAGTGATCCATCGCGATGCGCCAGCCGCCGAGCTCGCGTGTCACCGCGCACGAGAAATCTGCGGGGATGTCCGTGCCGGGATAGCGTGCGTCGTGCAGCGCGATCGTGATGCGGTCGCCCTGGCGGTCGAACTCCAGGCGCGGCGCGCCACCGAAGCGCTCGACGTCGATCGCCCATCGCTCGTCGCCGCCGACGAGAAAGGCGACGCGGCCCTTCGAGGACTCGACGTCGAACTCCGATCGGATCGTCGCGCCGATCGCGCGCACGAGCGGCGTCATGCCGAACGCGGCGATGCCGCCGATGCTCATCATCCGGCGGCGCGAGAGGCTGACGCCCGCGGCCGCCTCGGCCTCCGGGGTCTCACCGCGCAGGAGCGCGAGATTGAGTAGCTGCATGTGTCGTGGATGACCTCACCCCCCGGCCCTCGCTCCGATGCCGGAGCGAGGACGAAGCAGGGGTCGTGTCCTGGGTTGCGTGTTGATTGGAGTCGCGGGGGCGGCTCGTTGCTGGTCGGATTCCGCGTGAGGGCGCTAGTCCATTCCCTGACAGGTATGCATCAGGGCACGAAGCAGAACGGGGTTGAGCTTGAACTCGGGCTTGACCTCGACGATGCGCTTGTCGAGAAAGATGTCAGGGGGAATGAAGCCGGGGCGGACGCCGAGATCCTTCTCGACCTGGTACTTCTGTCCGAAGCGGATGTCGGGCGAATCGCCGCTCGCCGGCGTGCGGATGTCGAGATCGTCACGCGTGATGTCGGTCTCGCGCACGGGCAGGTCGCGCGCGGGATCGCGCCGGCCGTCGCCGTCGTCGTCGGTGAGCTCGTCGCCCTTGTCGACGGTGCCATACTGGAACCACCAGATCTCGCTCTCGCCCACCGGGATCCTGTCGCCGAAGCGCTGCACGAGGAACGCGCGGATCTGCCACGCATAGCGCCGGCCGATCTCGAAGCGTCGCGCGCCGAGCGGGAAGCGGACCGAGTTGGCGGTGATGTCGCGCAGGTCGAAGAACGCGGGGTTCGACGCGATCGCGTCGTAGGCCGACTGCCGGCCGAGCATCTCGACGATGCGGATCTGGTAGCTGATGCGATCGCCCTGGCGAACGGGTGTCGGCGGGAGCCAGTTGAACGTGGGGAGCTGCTCGGTCACCTCGCTCTCGTCGAGCGGGAACACGAGCATCGGCGGCGTGAGCTGCTCGATGTCCACCGGCTGCTCGTAGCAGTCGGTGCCGATGATCGAGCCGTCCTCGGCGAGCACGACCTCGACGCAGACGGTGTAGCTGCCGGTGGGCACCTGCCCGGTGCGCAGCAGCACGTCCTTGTAGGCGTCGTTCCACTTGTCGACGGTGATCGGCTCGAGCTCCGCGCCCGTGACGCGCATGCGCGCACCGCCGGGAATGCGGAACGGCTTCGAGCGCGCGTCGACGACGCGGCCGTCGGTCGCCTCGTCGACGGTGCCATGCAGGTACACGGTGACGACCTCGGGACCGAGATTCTGCAGGTCGACCTTCCAGAGGTCGGCGACGCGGAGCTGGTTGGGCGGCGGTCGGAACAGGGTCACCAGCACGTTCCCCTGGGCGAGCAGGGTCGCCGGCATCATCGCGAGCGCGACGATCCAGAACAGGTACCGTAGTCGAGAAGCCATGCCTGATTTCACCGGATGATTGGACCGACCGAACGAAAGGAAACAGAGCCGGCACGGGGGGTCGCGCCACTCACGTTCTGGGGGGACGGAGCATCGGGAAATGGAGGAGTCTGTGGGAACCGCGGGCGAAGGTAGTGAGTCGAGGGGGAAAAGGCAACTGCGGGTTGTTCGAAGGGATCGTACTCCCCTCCTCCTACACCAACGGCGCCCCCACGTCATCCTCGATCGTGCAGCGATCGGGGATCTTTCTTCGGCGGTAGCCGTGCCGGACGGTACCGCTACCGCGGAAGAACGATCCCCGCTCCGCGAGGATGACGGGGCCGCGTGGTGTGGGGGGAAAGTCCGCTAATTCCTCGCCCCCTCCGTGAACCGCACCGACACGATCTTCGACACTCCGTCCTCCTCCTGCGTCACGCCGTACATCGTGTCCGCGGCGGCCATCGTGCGCTTGTTGTGCGTCACGAGGATGAACTGCGTGTCGGCGCTGAAGCGGCGCACCAGGCCGACGAAGCGGTCGATGTTCGCGTCGTCGAGCGGCGCGTCGACCTCGTCGAGAATGCAGAAGGGCGACGGCTTGACGAGGTAGATCGCGAAGAGCAGCGCGATCGCCGTCAGCGTCTTCTCTCCGCCGGAGAGCAGGTCGATCGAGTGCGGGCGCTTGCCGCGCGGCTTGGCGATGATCTCGATCTTCGCCTCGAGCGGATCGCCTTCCTCCATGCGCAGGTCGGCCTCGTCGCCCTCGTAGAACAGCGAGGTGAAGATGTCCTGGAAGTTCTTGCGGATCTGCTCGAACGTCTCGGCGAATTTCACCTGCGCCGTCTCGTTGATCTCGATGATCGTCTCCATCAGAGACTTCTCGGCGTTGTGCAGATCGGCGAGCTGCTTCTGCAGGAACTCGTAGCGCTCGTTCTCGGTCGTGTATTCCTCGAACGCCAGCAGGTTGACCGTGCCGAGCGCGCGGATGCGATCCTTGATCTCGCGGAGGCGTCCGCGGAGCTGCTCGATCGTGAACTCCTCGTCGACGAACTCGCGCACCGTCAGCTCGATCTCCAGCTCTTCGAGTGCGCGCTCGGCCATCGACGCGGCTTTGGTGCGCAGCTCGTTGATCTTCATCTCGAGCTCGTGCATGCGCGCGACCGCCGCCTCGTACTCGCGCCGCTCGTTGCGCATCGCGTCGGCGTGCCTGGTGATCTCGTCGCGCTTGGCGTGCTGCTGGCGGATGATCTCGTCGCGCGCCGCGAGCGCCGTCGAGAGCTCCTCGCGGAGTCCCTGCAACTGCTCGACGTCGCCGGTGATCGTGCCCTCGAGATCGGCGAGCTCGGCCTCGGCCTGCTCCTTCTCGACGCTGCGCAACTGGATCGTGCGCGCGGCGTTGTCGTGGTCGCGACGGATGCGGTCGATCTCGGCCTGCGCCGCGCGCTCGTCGCTGCGGAGTCCGACCAGGCGCACGTGCCGCTCGTTGGCGGCGCGCCCGACGTCGGCGTAGGCCGCCTCGAGCGCCTCGAGCTCGGCCGCGAGCTCGGAGCTGCGTCGCTCGGCCGCCTCCTGCTCGGAGCGCAGACGCGCGCGGTCGGGATCGCTGACGGCGAGGGTGCCCTCGAGCCGCGCGACCTCCTCGCCCATCTGACTGCGCTCGTATGCGTGCTGCTCCATCTGGTCCTCGGCGTACTCGAGCTCGTACTCGAGCTGCGCGCGTCGCTTCTCAACCTGCCCGACCTCCTGCTGCGCCCGACGGATCGCGTCACTGAGCGCGCCGAGGTTGATCGCGTCGTGCTCCTCGCCGCGCGAGGCGATGTCGGCGGTGAGCTGATCGAGTTGGAACTGCAGGTCGCCCATCTCGCGCTCGAGGCGCTCGACCTGCTCGCGCTTGCCGATCGTGATCCCCTCGTCCTTGCGCTGGCCGCCACCGCGGACGACGCCGCCCTCGCGCACGAGGACGCCGTCGAGCGTCACGACCTGTTCGGCGACCCCGCGCGCGATCAGCGCGCTGGCCTCCTCGACGCCGTCGACGATCAGGGTCTCGCCGAGCAGGAAGCGCCGCAGACGGTCGTGCTCCGGCGACGACGAGCACAGCTCGCTCGCCCACGCGCCGTTGCCCTCGACGTGACGCTCGGCCGGAGGCTCCGGGATGCGGTCGAGACAGACGAACGTCGCCTTGCCCTTCCTCGCATTCTCGAGCGAGCGCATGCCGCGCACCGCGTCCTCGAACGTCGGCACCACCAGGTACGACGCCGCGTTGCCGAGCGCCGTCGCGATCGCGCCGCGGTTGTGCTCCTCGGTGTAGAGCACCTCGGCCACCGTGATCTTCTCGCCCGAGCTCCAGTCCGAGTGCTCGAACAGGTAGCGCACCGACTCGTCCTGGTCGACGAGACCGGAGAGGAACTCGATCTTCGCCTGGCGCGTGTTGATCGCGTTGTGAAGGTCGATGGTCTTCGTTCGGAGCTGATCGATCTCCGATCGCAGAACGGCCTTCATCTCCTGGCCCGTCTCGAACTCGCGCTGTGCGTTCTCGAGATTCGCGGTCGCCGCGGCGACGTCGGCCTCGATCGCGGCGAGCGCCTCGTGCGCGCGCTCGCGATCGTGGCGCGCGTCCTCGTCCTGCGCGTTGAGCTCCTCGAGGCGCTGCGTGATCGACTCGAGGCGCGAGCGCGTGCGCTCCTCGGTTCCGCGCAGCTCCGAGATCCGGTTCATCGCCGCGATCACCTCCTGCTGCGACCCCTTCGCCTCGCGACGCCGGTCGTTCAAAGCGCTCTCGGCCGACGAGGCCTCGGCGCGGATCGTCTCGTACTCGGCCTCGGCGGCGGTGATCTGCGCGCGCGCCGCCTCGAGCATCCCCTCCATCTCGGCGCGCTCGACCGTGAGCGTCTCGATCGCCTGGCGCGCCTCGGCCTCCTCGCGGATCGCGCGCTCGATCGTGCGGATCAGCGCGCGCTTGCGCTCCTCGGCGACCGCGCGCGTGCGCTCGATGCCGGAGATCGTCTCGTTGAAATGGTTCACGCGCGACTGCGCCCCCAGATGGGCCTCCTCGATCGCGGCCTGCTCCTGCTCGAGCCCGCGGATCGTCGCCTCCTCGCCGGCGAGCTGCTCGTCGAGCGCGGCGCGCACCGACGTGGCGGCGACGAGCTTCTCCTCGAGCGGCGCGATGCGCGTCAGCGTCGAGGCGTACTCGCGCTCCATGATCCCGACCTCGAGCGCCTTGCGCTCGGCATCGATGATCTGGAACTCCTCGGCCTTCTTCGCCTGGCGCTCGAGCGAGCGCACCTTGTTGCCGACCTCCTTGACGATGTCCTGCACGCGCGTCAGATCCTGCTGCGTGCTGTCGAGCCGCCGCAGCGCCTCCTTGCGGCGCAGCTTGTACTTGGTCACGCCGGCGGCCTCATCGAAGAGCCGCCGCCGCTCCTCCGCGCGATCGGAGAGGATCGTCTCGATCATCTTGAGCTCGATCACCGAGTACGCGCCACTGCCCATGCCGGTATCCATGAACAGGTCGACGATGTCGCGCAGGCGGCACTGGACCTTGTTCATGAGGTACTCCGAGTCGCCGTTGCGGAACAACCGCCGCGTGATCGTGACCTC
>DATLHO010000153.1:0-66965 GCA_035539855.1 Kapaibacterium sp. (SeqCode)
TGATGAATGCGCCGCTCAGGCGCCCGGCGAAGTCGCGGCCGGCCGCGGCGGTGTCACGGGTCCGCCCTTGTCGGAGATCACGCTGTAGCTGAAGGTGAGTACGAGCATGACGATGGCGATCCACCCGATGATCATTCTCCGACGGTCGAGCGGCGTGGGATCCGGGATCGGAGGATGCTCGACGCGTACGAGGAAGCGCACGATCAGCGACCATACGAGCCAGATCGGCGACCCGCTGAACCACCACGGAGCGTGGCGATCGATGAGCTCCATCGCCGGACCGAAGATGCTCTGTAGAAACCGGTAGATCGGATCGGCGCTCGCGGCTCGCGTGGCCTCGAGAAGCATCCCTCCCACCCAGCCGAGTCCCACCAGGAGCATGAAGCGCAGGAACCAGCGACCGATGATGCGCTGGCGCTCGCCGAACATGGCGTAGGTGACGTGGCCGCCGTCGAGCTGGCCGAGCGGCAGCAGGTTCAGCGACGTCACGACCATGGCAAACCAGCCGATCGCCAGGAACGGAAAGTGGTAGATCTCGTTCGATGGAGGAAAGAAGCCACCCGCCGGCGTGAAGACGACGCGCACGATCTCCAGCAGCAGGAATCCGCCGAAGTGAATTCCCCAGTCGGGCAGTGTCGCGAGTGCGGCGTACTCGGGATGCAGCGCATGGATCCGTTCGATCCCGCCAAGCGTCGAGGTGCCGATGATCAGGTAGCCCAGCGCCACGACGAACCCGGCGATCGGCCCGGAGACACCGATGTCGAACAGTGCCCGGCGCGTCATGATCGGCGAGCGTGTGCGGATCACCGCGCCGAGCGTGCCGAACGGCATCACCTGCACGAACGGCATCGGCAGGAAGTATGGCAGCGTCGCGACGACGCCGTGGGCGCGCGCGGCGAAGTAGTGTCCGAACTCATGCGCCAGCAGGAAGAGCGTCAGCAGGATCGCGTACGGAATGCCGAGTCGAAACTGGATGAGCATCGACTGCCAGAGATCGGCGCGCTCGAGCTCCGGCGGCACGACCGAGCCGAGCGCGAAGACGCCGCATCCGAAGGCGATCGTGATGAACGTCATCACGAACAGGAACAGATGCAGCGGGATGTTCGGACGATAGCCCTTCTCGTCGCCGCCGGCATCGCGCGGCGCGACGGCGCCGTCGAGCGTCTCTTTCTCGGGAGTGATCGGGTTCATCAGTAGTCGATTCCAAAGCCGAGCGAGACGTACGACTCGCGCTGGCCGAAGCTCTGACCGTACATCGAGCGGCCGGAGTACCACGTCGTCTCCAGCAGCAGACCGTTGGTGTGCGGACGGCCGAGCTTCAGCCCGAGGCGCGCGTGGTGCTCGGCGATTGCCGCGTCGAGCTCGGTGTTGACACGCAGCTCGTATCCCGCGCGAACGACGAACGGCAGCGAAGCGGTCGGCTCGATCCATCCGTCGAAGCCAAGGTACGGCGAGGTCGCCGCGGCAAGCGACGGAATCGTGTGGAAGATGTGAAGCGCGCCGAGGTACGGTCGGATCGAGGCCGAGCCCAGTCCGATCGCCCGTGCCAGCCGCTCACCGTCGGCGGCGATCATGGCGTCGACGAACTCTCGGCTGTAGACCGTCGGAGCGGTCCACGCGGTGTCGCCGAGCGCGCGTTCGCCGTCGACGAGATGCGCCGAGATGTGCGCCAGACGCAGCCGGACCTCCGAGATCAGCGGCGCGTGACCGGCGATGCGCGCCAGGCGAATCGCCGCGTTGATGCCGAAGTAGTAGTCGATCGCCTCGACCGGGAACTTGAAGTTCGGCTCCGATCGCAGCCGCGACCACGTGAAGAAGTCCGCGCCGAACGACAGCCGCGTCGCGCCGGAACGAGGCGCGAGATTGGTCGTGTCGCGCAGCGTCAGGATGTCGATCGACGCGCCGATGTCGAGGCGGAGCTTCTCGGCCTCCGGCTCGCTCGAGCCGCCGATGCGCGCCTCGTAGCGTCCGGCGTACGGAGCGTCGACGGTGTGGCGGTACTCCTCGAACGTCTGCGCCGATGCCATCGACGCGACGACGAGCTGTGCCGTGACGGCGACTGTAAGCTGGGCCAGGTGTCTCTTCATCGTCGGACCTCGTTGACGAGAGCTGGTGTGTGCGGGAATTCGGTTGGGCTCGCGGCGGTGCCGCCTACGAGCGGTAGGAGCGTCCCTTCCAGACGACTGTCGGGCGCATCAGCAGGAAGGGAACGACGAGCGCCTGCGCGACGAAGTAGAACTCGAAGCTCAGGAAGTAGCGAAGGATCGACGTGCGTCCGAGGCGTTGCAGCGTCGGGGTCATCACTGCGAGGTCGAAGACGAACTTCGTCGACCACACGACGATCCACGGCACGACCCCCGCGAACGGAGCGATGACGACCGCCGCCATCATCAGCGCCGCGATGACGAGCACCATCCAGCCGCGCACGCCGGTCTCCATGCCGCCCCGCGACCAGCGCTGCTTCTGCGAGAGCACCTCCATCAGCGACGCGCACGGTAGCGTCACGATCTCGGTGTCCTTCGTGCACGGATAGACCACCCGACGACCGCGGTCGTGCATCGCGCGAAAGAGCGCGTAGTCCTCGGTGACGCTGAAACTGACGGCGCGATACCCGCCGACCTGGTCGTAGGCCTCGCGACGGAACGCGAAGTTGTTGCCGATCACGCCGAGCGGGACGTTGAACGCGAGCCCGGCCGCGGCCAGCGACTGCAGGTGAATCCAGTCGAGCTGCTGGACGGCGCTGAACTGATCGTGCGCGCTGATGACGGTGAAGCCGCCGAAGGCGTCGACGCCGTCGACGAAGTGCTCGACGACCGAGCGCGCCCACGTCGGCGGTGCCACGCAGTCGGCGTCGGTCAGCAGCACGATCTCGCCGATGGCATGATCGACCCCCTGGGCGATCGCGCGCGCCTTGCCGCGCGTCGGCGACGACTCCTCGCGCGTCGTCACGACGGTCACGCGATCCGGCGCGGTGTCGGCGATCCGATGCATGATCGCGCCGGTCTCATCCTCGGATTGATCGTCGACGGCAACGATCTGCAGGCGATCCGCCGGACAGTCCTGCGCCAGGAGCGACTCGAGGCAGCGCGCGATGTTCGGCTCCTCGTTGCGCGCGGCGACGAGAATGGTCACACGCGGCCACGACGGCGGAGCGCTCCGGCGCACACGAGGCACGCGACGCTGTCCGAACAGGAAGAAGGTGTACTCGAGCGCGTACAGGCCACACGCGAGCCAGAGGAACGATTCGATCATAACGGGAGGGCAAAGGTAGCACCGACGCGGCAAACGCCGGCCGCGATTTGCTCCCGTGGACCGTCGGCGCTCGACGTCAGCGGCATCCCCTATTCCCTATCTTCGGACCCATGCCCTTCGAGTGGTTCATAGCACGGCGATACCTCCGCGCCAAGCGCAAGGTCAGTCTGATCAGCATCATCTCGACGATCTCGATCCTCGGCATCACCGTCGGGGTCTTCGCGCTCGTCTGCGTCATGTCGGTCTTCAACGGCTTCAACACGCTCGTCAAGGATCTGCTCGTCGGGTTCGATCCCCATCTGCGCGTGACGCCCGCGACGGCGACCACGCTCGTCGCCGACTCGCTGCTGCCGCGCATCCGCGCGGTGCCGGGCGTCGTCGCGGCGGCTCCGTTCGTCTCGGGGCGGTCGGTCGTGCTCTATCCGACGCTTCGTGTGATCCAGCTTCGGGCGATGCGTCGCGAGGACGTCGGGTCCGCGATCGGCCTCGAGGATCAGATCGTCGCCGGCGACTTCGAGGCGCCGAGCGCGATGAATCCCCATCCCATCGTCCTCGGTAGCCTGCTCGGCATCGCACTCGGCGCGGGCGTCGGCGACACACTGTCGCTGCTGAGCCAGAGCGGGCTCGAGGAGACGCTGACGCAACTGGCGGAGCCGCAGGTCATCCGTTGCGTCGTCTCGGGCATCTTCGAGATGGGCAACAAGGAATACGACAGCTACTACGCCTACACCGACCTCGCCACCGGCCGCGCGATCTTCGACGTGATGGACAACGCGATGGGCCTCGAGATCCGTCTCGACGATCTCGAGCGCGCGCCCGGCGTCAAGGACACCCTCGAGCGATCGCTCGGTCCGGCCTACCGTGTCGAGACATGGCACGATCTGCATCGCGATCTCTTCGGTGTCATGGAGCTCGAGCGCTGGAGTGCCTACATCATCCTCTCGCTGATCATCGTCGTGGCGGTCTTCAACGTGCTCGGATCGCTCACGATGACCGTCATCGAGAAACGTCGCGACATCGGCATTCTCAAGATCATGGGCGCCAGCGACCGCGCCATTCAGCGGATCTATCTGTTCGAAGGAATGATGGTCGGCGTCATCGGGCTCGTCGGAGGCCTGTCGCTCGGATTGCTCGCGGTCTGGCTGCAGCAGCAGTACGGCCTGTTCATGAAGCTCGACGTCGCCGTCTACATCATCTCGGCGCTGCCGGTCGAGCTCAGAGTGGCCGACATCGTGCTGGTGAGCATAACCGCACTCGTGCTCTCGTTCAGCGCGGCGCTGTATCCCGCGCGGCGTGCGGCGCGGCTGCTCGCGGCCGACGCGGTGCGCTGGGAATAGCCGACACAGGCGCCCGATTGACTATCTTGCCGACGACTCCGAGACACTCCAGAAATCGCACTCCGGCACGACCATGAAATACACCGTCGACCGCTCAGACAACGCGGCCACCGTCAAGCTCCATGAGGATCGCCTCGACGCCAGCAACAGCGGCGATCTCAAGGGCGAGCTCCTCATCCTCTGCAGCGCGGGCATCGAAGTGCTCTTCATCGATCTCTCGGAGGTCAACTACTGCGACAGCACGGGCCTCAGCGCGCTGCTGCTGGCGCACAGGGAGATGAAGAACGCGGGTGGGTACGCGATCCTCGTCGCGCTCAGCGACAAGGTTGCCTCGCTCATCGAGATCGCGCAGCTCGATCGCGTGCTGTATATCTACCGGAGCCGTGAGGAGGCGGTCGCCGATCTCGAGGGTAGCGCGCCGGAGTCGGAGGATGAGGTGCTGTAGGGAGGGGACGAAGGGACGAAGGGGATTGGGTTAGGGGAGCCAGGTGCGGACGGCTTTTGCGAGGAGTGCGGGGGCTTCGGTTGGTTGGGGGACGGTCCCGTCCGGGACGGGCAGGGGGATGATGGTTGCGCCGAGGCGGGTTTCGAGCTGCTCATGGGGTCCGCCGAGCGATCCGGTGAAGACGACGACCTGGCGCTCGGCACGTCGGGCGCGCTCGCAGACGCGGGCAACGCCCTTGCCGAGGAAGGTCTGGCGGTCGACCCTGCCTTCGCCCGTGATGATCACGTCGGACATGTCGGCGAGACGATCGAAGTCGACCGCGTCGAGCACCGCCTCCGCCCCACTCACCAGCCGCGCGTCGAAGAGCGCCGCGAGACCGGCTCCGATGCCGCCGGCGGCTCCGGCTCCCTGCAGTTGCGCGACGTTTGCTCCGAGCGAGCGCGTCGCGACCGAAGCGAAATTCCGACTTCCTTCCTCGAGCATTCCCACCATCGTCGAATCAGCACCCTTCTGTGGCGAGAACGCCAGGGCGGCTCCTTCGGGTCCGAGGAGCGGATTCATGACGTCGCAGAATCCCGTCACGCGCATCCCGGCGAGCTCCGGCAGCATGCGGCTGACATCGATCGTGGCGATCTCGCCGAGCGATCGACCGATCGGTCTCAGCGGAAAGCCGCGCCGGTCGAGGAATCGGGCGCCGAGCTCCGCCGCCATACCGATGCCGCAGTCGTGGGTCGCGGTGTCGCCGAGTCCGATGAGCACCTCGCGCATCCCGGCGTACGCGATCGCGCGCAGCAGTGACCCGATGCCCGCGGTCGAGAGTCTCGACGGATCGCGACGCGACGGGTGAACCTCCGCCAGCGCAAGACACTCCGCCACTTCGATCACCGCGACCTTTCCCGGCAGCTCACCCCATCGCGCTTCGATCCGCCGGCCGAGCGCATCGGCGCACGGCACCACGTGAATGCGTCCGCCGCGCGCGCGCACGAGCGCCGCGACGGTGCCGCGGCCGCCGTCGGCCAGCGGCAGCTCGGCGACCGACCACGCCGGGCGGGCGGCGACGATCTCCGCGGCGATGATCGCCGCGGCGTCCGCGGCGGAGAGCGTCCCCTTGAACGCGAGCGGTGCGACCAGTATGCGGTGTGGCATCAGAATCGATTGACGAGTCCTACGAAAACCTTGCCCGTGTCGAACGAGTCATCGCGACTCAGCGCGAACGAGAAGCGGATGAGTCCGAGCGGCGATTCGATCTGCGCCGCGACGCCGTAGCCGAGCAGCCAGTACTCCTGCGCGTCGACGCGGCGCAGCACGTCCTCGGGTCGCGACGCATACCCACCATCGACGAACAGCGCTGCGAACGATGTGCGCGAGAGCAGCACGCGCGTCTCGAGGTTGCCCCAGACGCGACGTGATGCGCGGAACTCGTCCTCGCGGTAGCCGCGCACGGTCGACTGTCCGCCGATGCGGAACAGATCGCTCTCCTCGAGGAAGTTACCGCGGATCTCGCCGCCGTGCACGCTGGCGGCCACGACGAGCGCGCCACCGAGCGACATGAACGCGTCGAGGTCGGCGACGATCCGCTGTCGGAATCCCGCGTCGCCGAGCAGCTCCGCGCTGCAGTCGGTGGTCGAGCGAATCGACTTCGAGCCGATCGCGACCGAGGTCGACAACAGCGCGCCACTGACCGGGTTGATCGGGTTGGTGCGCGTGTCGAAGACGATGCCGATCGACGTGCCGAGCGAGCTGCTGCTGAGCAACTGATTCTCGCAGGGGCGGAGCGTATCGAGCTCAGGAAGAGTTTCGTCGTAGGAGCCACCGAGGCGCACCGACCACGCATCGAGAAATCCGTAGGACCCGTCGAGGGTGAACGAGCGCTGCACGTAGCTCGGCAGCGCGATCGAGGCGATCTCCTGTCGCTGGCGAAACCCGACCTCGATGTCGATCGGCAGGCGGAAGACCCAGGGCTCGCCATAGCGCACCTCGAGCATCTGCGAGGGCTTCGAGCGCTCGAAGCGCACGGCAAAGCGCCGTCCGTCGCCGAAGGGATTGCGCAGCGCGAAGTTCAGGTGACCGGTGAGGCTCCCCTGCTCTCCCGGCCGATCCGGAGGCTGGTAGCCGAGGATCCCGTCGAACGTGTTCGGCGTGCCCTCGACCACCCGCACGAGGATGCCGTAGCCGCCGGAGTCCGTGCGGTAGAGCTGCGGCTCGGCGACCTCGGCAAACAGATCGAGTCGCTCGAGCCTGGCGCGCACCTGCCGCGCGAGATCGTCGTTGAACGGCGTGCCGCGGCGCACCGCGACGGCCGCGATGATCAGCCCCCGGTCGGTCTCGGTGTTTCCTTCGACATCGATCTCGCCCACGAGAACGCGCTCGCCGGTCTCGATCGCGATCGTCGGCGCCGCCGTGGCGGCGCTGTCGTCGATGGTGAGGTCGCCCAGACGGGCGACGGCAAGCGGATAACCGCGCGCGGCGAGCGCCACGACGACCGCGTCGAGCAGCTCGGTCACGCGACCGGGTGAGAAGGGATTGCCGACGTAGGGAGATTCATCGAAGCCGCCGAGACGGACCAGGGCGGCGAGAGAGTCGGGCGAGAAGACGGGAGCGGCGAGTCGGTATCGGGGTCCGTCCGAGAGCACGACCGAGTCGCCGGAGACGACGACGACCGGAGCGAGGTATCCGGCGGCGGCGTAGAGCGCGTGCAGCGAATCGACGGCGCGCTCGCGCGGCAGCTCGCGCACGATCGCCGCGACACGCTCGGCCGGTACGATGCTTGCTCCGATGACGGTCGGGCCGGACGTCTGCCCGGCGAGATCCGACGCGCCGCCGAACACGATCACCGTGACGGCGACGAGCATCCGAAGCAGGCGCGGCGCGGGCCCTGGGGTCACTTCGATTCGAGCTGCTGCAGGTTGATCATGCCGGCCCTTCCCTGCGACGTCTCGGTTAGCCGGACCGCGAACTCGTCGACGAGGTCACGGCGGATCGCCATGCGATAGGTGATGACGTCGCGAAACTCCTCCTCGAAGCTCAGCGAGTAGTCCTCGACGAGCTGGCGGACGGCGCGCATGTCTTCGTACGTCGTGAAGACCTGCAGCGTCTCGCGATCGAACTGGGTCGTCGTCGGCGCGATGTCGAGCACGGCCGCGGCTGTCTCACCATAGGCGCGGGCCAGGCCGCCGACGCCGAGCTTGGTGCCACCGAAATACCGTGTGACGACGACGAGCACGTTGAAGAGCTCGCGCTGCTGCAGCACGAACAGGATCGGCTTGCCGGCGCTGCCGGACGGCTCGCCGTCATCGGCGAAGCGGTAGAGCAGGCCGTCGGGCGCCAGGCGCCACGCGTAGCAGTTGTGCGATGCGTCCCAGAACTCCTTGCGGATGGCCTCGAGCTCAACGGCGGCCGCTTCGCGCGAGTCGACCGCGATCGCCGTCCCGATGAATCGGGAGCCGCGTACCTTGAGCTCGGTACGTGCGCGATCAACGATCGTCCTGAAGGAGTCGGCCATTACGAGTTGGATCGGATGACGGTGGGAGCATTCTAGTAACTTTGCCCGCATGAATATAGGAATTACATGCTACCCCACGTATGGCGGTAGCGGTGTCGTCGCGACGGAGCTGGGCAAGGAGCTCGCGGCTCGCGGCCATAAAGTCCACTTCATCTCCTACGCGCTTCCCTTCCGGCTCGACGGCTTCCACGAGAACATCGTTTATCACGAAGTCGAGCTTCCTGATTACCCGTTGTTCGAGGGCAGTCTCTACCCGTTGTCGCTCACCAGCAAGATGATCGACGTCGTGCTCTACGACGAGCTCGACGTGCTTCATGTGCACTACGCGATCCCGCACGCCTCGAGCGCATACAACGCGAAGCAGATCCTCAACGAGCAGGGACGGGACATCAAGATCATCACGACGCTGCACGGTACGGACATCACGCTGATCGGTCTGGATCCGACACTGCTTCCGCTGGTGCGATGGTCGATCGAAAAGTCCGACGGCGTCACGGCGGTCAGCCGGTTTCTGCGCGAGAAGACGCTGTCGAACTTCAACATCGACCGCGAGATCGAGGTCATCCCGAATTTCGTCGACACGCAGTTGTGGTCGAGGACGGAGGACAACCGCAAGCGGTGCCAGTTCTCACCGAACGGCGAGCCGGTGCTGGTGCACATCAGCAACTTCCGGCCGGTCAAGCGCGTGGCCGACGTCATCAGGACATTCAAGCTCGTGCGCGAGAAGATGCCGGCCAAGCTGCTCATGGTCGGCGACGGACCCGACCGCGCCGAGGCCGAGCGGCTGTGCCGCGATCTGGAGATCGTCGCCGACGTGCGCTTTCTCGGCAAACAGACGGCGCTGCCGGAGATCCTCTCGGCGAGCGACCTGTTTCTGATGCCGAGCCAGTCGGAGAGTTTCGGACTCTCGGCGCTCGAGGCGATGAGCTGCGGTGTGCCGGCGATCACGAGCTCGACCGGAGGTCTGTCCGAGCTGGTCGTTCACGGTGTGACCGGCTTCATCGCCGAGGTCGGCGACGTCGATCGGATGGCGCGGTACGCGATCGACCTGCTGACGCACCGCAAGAAGTTCGAGCAGTTCAGCCGCGCCGCGCGCGAGCGTGCTGCAAACAACTTCTCGGCGAACGACATCGTGCCGATGTACGAGGCCTACTATCAGCGGGTGATCGACGGCACGGCGGGCACGGTGTATGCGGGCGGCAACGGCAACGGACGCAGGAACAACGACGACGACTAGAGGCGGGGATCGATGACTCGACATGAAGATGCCGGTGAGCTGCTCGCGACGGCGATCGAGGCTGCGCAGGCGGCCGGGCGCCTGGTGCACGGCCGGATCGGCGACGACCTGAAGATCCGCCACAAGGAGCTCGGCGTGCAGAATCTCGTCACCGAGATGGACCACGCGTCCGAGGCGCTGATCAAGGAGATCATCGGGACGCGACATCCGGGCGCGATCTTCCTGGCAGAGGAGTCCGGTGGCGATCAGACGCTCGAGGAGCTGACGTGGGTGGTCGACCCGATCGACGGCACCGTCAACTACGCGCATGGGATTCCGATCTACTGCATCTCGATAGCGGCGGTGCGTGAGAACGAGCCGGTCGTCGGCGTGATCTACAACCCGAACACCGAGGAGCTCTTCACGGCGGTGCGCGGTGGCGGAGCGTTTCTCAACGGCGTGCCGATGCGGGTCAGCACGATCGACAATCTGCGGCGGGCGGTGCTGGTGACGGGGTTCCCGTACAACGTCGCGGAGAATCCCTACGGCTGCGTCGACTCGTTCGTCGACTTCATGATGCTCGGCGTGCCGGTTCGTCGGTTGGGCTCGGCGGCGCTGGACCTGGCGTACACGGCGGCGGGGCGCTTCGAGGCCTTCTGGGAGGTCTCGCTGAATCACTGGGACGTCGCGGCCGGCATTCTGATGGTGATCGAGGCGGGCGGCCGCGTGACGACGTATGCCGAGGCGTGCTCCGACGAGCGCGACGAGGCCTGTCCGATCGTGACCGATCGGATGCTTGCCACCAACGGGGTCATCCACAGGACGATCGAGACGGTGCTGATGCGCAGCGGCACCGTGACGCTGGACTGACGAGTGGCGTCGGGGGAGGGGAGCCCCAGCCAGATTGAATAGCCGTTATTGCACTTCGGCGCAATCCGCCTCGACCTCCTCGCTCCTTCTCTCCCCTACCGCAATCACCACGGCTCTCAGAGCTCTTCGTTCGCCATCTCCTCGCGATAGGCCAGGGCGAGCCGCGTTCCGATCGGGGCGTCGGCCGCGAGTGCGATCCCGTCGACCGACCCGGCCACGACCACGCCACGGGCGGCATTGGTGAAGAAGCACTCGTCGGCGCCATGCAGCGCCTCGCGATCGAATGCGATCTCGCGCGCCTCGATGCCCAGCGCCGCTGCGAGCTCGAGCACCCGTCCGCGCGCGATGCCGGGCAGCACGCCGAGCGAGATCGGTGCGGTCAGCAGCACACCGCCTCGGACGATGAAGATGTTCGCGATCGTTCCCTCGGCGACGAGTCCGTCGGGCGTGAGCATCACACCCTCGTCGGCGCCGCGGCGCGCTGCCTCTCGGGCGGCGAGCACGTACGTGAGATGGCTCGTCGACTTGATGCGTGTCGGAGTATCCGGAGGGGAAAGACGTCGGTCGAGGGTGATGAGGCGCGGGCGAGCGAATTGGTTTTGCGATTGCAATAACGGGCGTTGACTCACGATCAGGGTCGGCCGATCGCTGTCGCCTCCGAGTCCCTCGCGCTGAATGCCGCGCGTCAGCGTCAGACGGAGGATGCCCCTGCTGAGCCTGTTGGCATTGACAGTCGCGCTCAGCGATTCGCGAATCGATTCGATCTCCGGCACGGTGATCTCGAGCATGCCCGCTGCGTCGACAAGCCGGCGAAGATGGCGCTCGCGCAGGTGCACCCTCCCCTCTTCGACGCGCATCGTCTCGAAAAGTCCGTCGCCGTAGAGCAGGCCTCGGTCGCTCACCGGGACCCGGGCCTCGCCGGCCGGCACGATCTCACCGTCGATGCAGACGAAGCCTTCCACTCAGACCCCCGTCGCCAGAAAATTCCGGAGCACGTCGCGCCCTCCCTCGGTCATGATCGACTCCGGATGATACTGCACGCCGTAGACCGGCAGCGTCCGATGCTCGACGGCCATGATCTCTCCGTCGGATGTCCACGCGGTGACCTCGAGCGCGTCGGGAATCGAATCGGCCGCGAGCGTCAGCGAGTGATAGCGCGTTGCGATGAACGGAGTCGGCAGTCCGCGATGAAGCAGCCCGCCGCGATGCTCGACCGGCGAAGTCTTGCCGTGCATGAGCCGCTCGGCGAGGACGACACGCGCGCCGAAAACCTGCCCGATGGCCTGATGTCCCAGGCACACGCCCAGGATCGGAACGCGCCCAGAGAGGCGCTCGATCAGCTCCAGCGAGATCCCCGCCTCGTTGGGCGTGCGCGGTCCTGGCGAGATCACGACGTGCGTCGGGGCACGCCGCTCGATCTCGTCGACGGTGATCGCGTCGTTGCGCTCGACGGCGATCTCACCGCCCAGCTCCCCGAGATACTGCACGAGGTTGTAGGTGAACGAGTCGTAGTTGTCGATGACCAGGATCATGAGGCATGCGTCCGTTCGAGGGCCTCGAGTGCGGCGCGCGCCTTGCGCACCGACTCGAAGTACTCGTGCTCCGGAACCGAGTCGTAGACGATCCCCGCGCCCGCCTGGGCGTATGCCGTGCCGCCGGCGATGACGATCGTGCGGATCGCGATGTTGAGCTCGGCGTTGCCGTCGAACCCGAGCCAGCCGATCGAGCCGGTGTAGACACCGCGGCGGTGCGGCTCGAGCTCTTCGATGATCTCCATCGAGCGCACCTTCGGGGCGCCGGTGATCGTGCCGCCCGGAAAGCACGCGCGGATCGCGTCGATCGTGTCGCGTCCCTCGGCGAGCTCGCCGCGAATGTGCGAGACGATGTGGATCACGTGCGAGTACCGCTCGATCCCCATGAACTCCTCGACCCGGACGCTGCCGAAGCGGCAGACGCGCCCCAGATCGTTGCGCTCGAGGTCGACGAGCATCAGGTGCTCGGCACGCTCCTTCTCGTTCTCGGAGAGCTTGCGCGCGTTGCGCTCGTCTTCCTCCTCGGTCGCTCCGCGCGGTCGCGTCCCCGCGATCGGCCGGGTCTCGACGACGCCGTCACGCACGCGGATGAGCAGCTCGGGTGAGGCGCTGACGATCGCGAGCCCCGAGAGCTCAAGCAGCGACATGTACGGCGCCGGGTTGATCGCGCGCAGCGTGCGGTAGAGCTCGAGCGGGTCGGCCGCAAACGGCACCGCGAAGCGCACCGAAAGGTTCACCTGGAAGATGTCGCCGGCACGAATGTACTCCCGTGCGCGCGCCACGATCCGATGGAAGTCCTCGGCGCTCAGGTTCTGTACGGGACTCGGATAGTCAGCGACGGCCCTCGATGGCTCGGCAGTGACTTCGGACCGAGAGTCCTCGCCGGCAAGGATCGCGTCGAGCTCGGCGAGACGATCGGTGGCGGCTCGCCAGGTATCGAGAGGATCATCGCCGACGCGCGGAACGGCGACGAGACCGAGCGTCCGGTCTTCGTGGTCAATCTCGCAGAACGTCTCGACGAGCAGAAACTGGCAGTCGGGAATGTCGGGATCGGCAAGCGTGCGCTCGGGGATGCGCTCGATGTGGCGCGCCATGTCGTAGGCGAGATACCCGATGTAGCCACCGGCGAACCCACCGAGCTGCTCGTTGCCGACGATCGATTCGGCCGCGAGCAGCGTGCGCAGCGCGTCGAACGGATCGGTCTCGAGGCGTGACCCATCGGGCATCGTGACGGAGCGGCCCGACGCGACGAAGGGCTCCCCGACGGGGAGCCCAACGTAGGAATAGCGGCCGCTCTTTCCGCTCTCCAGTAGGAGTGCGCGCCCGTAGTGAGCCCGCAGCGCGGCATGAATCGAGAGCGGCGTGTGATCGCCCAGCGGCATCCGCAGGACGATGGGCGAGCGGGCGCCCGAGCGCGCCGATGCAGTGAATGTGCTCGAATCGGGAACGTAGGTGCGCATGTCGGTCGGGCTGCGTGCGGCCGACGGGGCGATCACGCGGAGATCACCCGCCGCGCCGGCACGACGATCGCGTAAAGCAGGTACAGGGGCACGATCACCGGAAACCCGGCGATCAGCACGATGCCGCCGAGCACACGCAAAAGCGTCGCGTCGACGCCGAGCGTGTCGCCGAGGCCGCCGAAGACGCCGAGGATCTTCTTGTTGGTCTCCGAGCGATGCAGCCGTCCGACCGTCTCTCCGATCGACTCGGGGTCGTCCTGGGCACGATTGCGCCACAAGAACCACAGGCCGACACCGAGACCGACGGCGAACGCGACCGCGGTGAGCTCGCGACTCGCGTTGGCGAGGATGATCGCCCCGACGCCGATGAGCAGAGCGATTTTCACGAGCGTCCAGAACTTCGAACGGCGTGGCTCCGAGTCGTCGAGAAACCCGTCGATCCTGATGACGGGCTCGCGCGGAATCGCGATCCAGCAGAGCAGGTACACCGGCAGGCCGACACCGGCCAGCAGCAGCACGCCCCAGATGATGCGCGCGATGGCGATGTCCATGCCGAAGTAGTTGCCGAGTCCGGCGGCGACGCCACCAATCATGCGACCGGTGGACGGACGATACAGCCTGCGTGCGGAGTCCATCGTGAGCTTCCCTCGAGTGATTGATCCTCGCTCGCGGTGGTGGTCCGCGGGCCGGAGGTGTGTGGGTTGAAAGCCCGCTACGCCCCGGCCGTCGCCAAAGTTACGCTCGCGCGTTACGCAAGATCGCCCGGCTCCGAGCCCTCGCCCGCACCCGAGCCGTCACGGCTGAGAATGCGTTCCTCGGTGTAGATCGTATCGAGCCGGATGTCGAGCTCGTCGCTCGGAAGATGCGGGAACACCTGCACCTCGAACGCCGCGCCGATGGTCGGGCGCGGGAAGTGCGTCAGGAACTGGTCGTAATACCCTTTGCCATAGCCGACGCGGTTGCACTCCTCGTCGGCTGCGACCATCGGCACCAGCACGAGGTCGCAACGGTCCATGTCGAACGGCTCGGCATCGATCGGCTCGGCGATGCCGAGGGCTCCGGTCGTGTACTGCGTCTCGGGCGTGATCCTATACTGCCGCGAGCCGCCGTCGCCGCTGACGCGCATCAGGCCGACACCCTTGCCGAGCTCCCATGCGACGTCGATGAGCGGTCGCAGATCGACCTCGCTGCCGATCGGCAGATAGACGTGCACCGCGCGCGCATCGAGGAAGCGATCATCCTGCATGATGCGCCGACAGATGTCGAGACTCGCCTCGGCGCGATTCTCCTCGGCCAGCGCGTCGCGCCGCTCGAGAGCCTCCCTGCGGATCTCGTTCTTGATGTTGAGCACCATACGGTTGTTCGCCATGGAGAATCGCTCTCGTTAGTGGGCCCGGGCCTGCGCGTCGCACCCCGCCGGCGCGATCGCCGGTGTGGAGACTGAGGGTGCGGAATCTCAAAGGCGTCGTCGCGCAATCATCGACCGAGCTCCCTGCTCGACCGTGCCGGCGCTCCATCCGAGCGCGCGGAGCTTCGACGAATCGATCGTGATGTCGCTGGCGCCCCCCTGGTATCCGGGCAGCTCGGCGGCACGCATCGGTTGAATCAACGACGGATCGACACCGAGCACCGCGGCGAGACGCGCTGCGAACTGTGCGCGACTCATGCGCTCGGGTCCTCCACAGACGTAGAGCTCGCCCCAGGCCTCGTGGCGCATGGCCACGGTTTCGATGGCGCTCAGGAGATCGTCGACGAACAGGAACGAACGGAACTGGTCGACAAAGAGCGGCGCGCGCTCGTTGCCCTCCCACTTCCGCTCGAGGAACATGCTGAAGCTGTTGCCGCGCGGTGGGCCGTCGCCAAACATAAGCGTTGGGCGCAGAACAATCGACCGCGCATTCGTGCCGGCGATGGCCTGCTCTGATTCGAGCTTCGAGCGCGCGTAGCCTCCGGCTCCCGACGGATCCGGCGTCGTGCGCTCGTCGACGACGCCCGCGTCGGCGGCATAGACGAGATCGGTCGACAGGTGGACGAGCCCGGCGTCATGACGCGCGGCGGCCTCGGCCAGGCGTGCGGTCGCCTCGACGTTGACCTGGTGGACTTCGGTGGGATCGTGGGCCGACTGCGGCCGGGTGATCGCGGCGGTGTGAAGAATCAAAGCGGGCTGGAACCGTGCCACTACCCTGTCGATCGATTGACGGTCGGTCAGATCGAGCTCGACGGCAGTGTGGCCGTCGAAGGTTTGCAAGTAGTGAGAAAGGGAACGATATGACGCGACGACGTCGACACCACGATCGACGAAATAGCGCACCGCATTCCAGCCCACGAATCCTGATCCACCGGTGATGAGCATTCTCATATCGGCGGTCTCCATGATCGACGCATTCGGTCTCGAGGTATTGCCCGGCTACGAGCCGCTGCGCGCGTACTCGTCGAGGAACAGCGCCGCCGACTTGATGCCCCGGTGGTAGTTCTTCAGGTTCATCTTCTCGTCGGGCGCATGGGCGTTCTGATCGGGCAGTCCGAAGCCCATCAGCACCACCGGCGCGCGCAGGTGTTCCTCGAAGTCGGCGACGACGGGAATCGAGCCGCCGCTGCGAATCAGGAACGGCCGCGTGCCGAACGCGCGCTCGAGCGCCGTCAGCGCCGCGCGCATCGGCGCGGAGTCGACCGGCGTCATCGCCGGCTTGCCGCCGTGCAACCAGACGACCTCGACGCGCGCGCCCTCGGGCTTGTTCGCTTCGATGAACGCCGAGAACAGCTCGTTGACCTTCTCGAAGTCCTGGTTCGGAACGAGGCGCATCGAGATCTTCGCGCCGGCCTTCGACGGCAGCACCGTCTTGGCGCCGTCGCCCTGGTAGCCGCCCCAGATGCCGCAGACGTCGAGTGTCGGCCGCGCCCACAGGCGCTCCAGATCGGTGTAGCCTTCCTCGCCGACCGTGCCGGGAATGTCGAGCATCGACTTGATGCTCTCGACATCGTACGGCAGCCGCGCGAGCTCCGCCCGCTCCTCGGCCGAGACGTCGATGACCTCGTCGTAGAAGCCGGGGATCGTGATGTGCCCGCGCTCGTCCTTCATCTTCGCGATCAGATCACAGAGAATGTTGATCGGATTGGCAACCGCCCCCCCGAACATGCCGCTGTGAAGGTCTCCCTTGGCGCCGGTGACGTGCAGCTCGAAGTACGCAAGACCCCGCAGTCCGTACGTCAGCGACGGCATCTCGTAATCGTACATCGTCGTGTCCGAGACCATCACGGCGTCGCAGGCGAGCAGCTCCTTGTGCGCGGCGATGAACGGCTCGAGGTTCGGCGAGCCGACCTCCTCCTCGCCCTCGATGATCACCTTCACGTTGACCGGGAAACCTCCGGTCGTGCGCATGATCGCCTCGAGGCTCTTGAAGTGCATGTGCACCTGCCCCTTGTCGTCGACCGATCCGCGCGCGTAGATCTCGTCGCCACGGACGACCGGCTCGAACGGCGGACTCGACCAGAGGTTCAGCGGATCGACCGGCTGCACGTCGTAGTGGCCGTAGATCAGCACCGTGGGAAGTCCCGGCGCATGCAGCCAGTCGGCGTAGACGATCGGGTGACCGGGCGTGTCGTAGATCTCGACGTTCTCGAGCCCGACGCGCCGCGCCTCGTCGGCGACGTACTCGGCCGCGCGGCGCACGTCGGCGCTGAACGCCGGGTCGGCGGAGATCGATGGGATCCTCAGGAAGTCCTTGAGCTCGTCGACGAATCGCTCGGCGTTGTCGTCGATGTACTTGATCGTCTCGTTCATGTCGATGTGGATCGATGCGTGAATGCCGCCGCTACGACGTCGAGTGCGTCGACTCGCGCAGCCTGTTCTTCTGCTTGAACACGAGTGTCAACGGCGTTCCAACGAAGCCGTAGTGCTCGCGGAGGACGCGCTCGAGGTAGCGCGAATAGTTTTCCGGCACATCCTCGGGGTAGTTCGAGTAGCACAGGAAGACCGGCGGGGCAACCTGCGGCTGCTGGATGTAGTTGATGCGAAGGTCGCGACCGCGCACCGCGGGCGGCGGATGGTTCTTGATCGCCTCGAGGATCACGTCGTTGAGCTGACTGGTCGAGATGCGCTTGTGGCGCTCGTCGTTGACCTCCTTTGCCATCTCGATCACCTTCGAGATGCGCTGCTTCGTCACCGCCGAAATGAACATCAGCGGAATGTAGTCGAGCGTCGGCAGCGCGTCGTGGATCTTCTCCTCGAATCGCTTCGAGGTCATCGTGTCCTTCTCGACGAGATCCCACTTGTTGACCGCGATGATGATCCCCTTCTTCGCCTGCACCGCCTCCTGGATCACGTGCGTGTCCTGGCGCTCGAGTCCGACGGTCGCGTCGATGACCACGATCGCGATGTCGCAGCGCTCGATCGCTCGCGTCGTGCGGATGATCGAGAACAGCTCGATCGACTCCTGCACGCGCTTGCGCTTGCGAAGTCCGGCGGTGTCGATCAGGATGATGTCCTCGCCGTAGTAGCGCAGGGTGCTGTCGAGCGCGTCGCGGGTCGTGCCGGCGATGGGCGTGACGATCGCGCGCTCCTGCCCGAGCAGCGCGTTGGTGATCGAGCTCTTGCCGACGTTCGGCCGGCCGATCAGCGCGATCTTCAACGGTCCCTCCTCCTCGTCCTGCTCGGGAGCCTTCGGGAAGCTCTCGGTGATCAGGTCGAGTAGATCGCCGATCCGGCGCCCGTTCATCGCCGAGATCGGATGCGGCTCGCCGAGGCCGAGCTCGTAGAAGTTCGCGGCCTCCTGGTCGATCCGATCGTTGTCGGCCTTGTTGGCGACGAGCAGGACCTTCTTGCCGGCGCGCCGCAGCAGCTCGCCGACCTCGATGTCGGTCGAGGTCAGACCTTGCGCGGCGTCGACGACGAAGACGATGACGTCGGACTCCTCGACGGCGATCTGCACCTGCTCGCGGATGGCCGTCTCGAAGACGTCCGCGCTGGCCGGGACGAACCCGCCGGTGTCGACGACGGCGAAGCGCTTGCCCGCCCAGTCCACCTCGCCGTAATGGCGGTCGCGGGTCACGCCGGGAATGTTCTCGACGATCGCATCACGGCGGCCGATCAGGCGGTTGAAAAAGGTGGACTTGCCGACGTTCGGGCGTCCGACGATGGCGACGATGTTCTTCATTCGACGAGGCTCCTTCTGGCGTCCGCCAGCTTTCGAAATGTCTCCTGCATGTGCTCGGAGATGTGGCGGGTCTCGTCGAGCACAGGCATGAAGTTGGTGTCGCCGTTCCAGCGCGGCACGATGTGCATGTGCACGTGGTTGACGATGCCGGCGCCGGCCTCACGGCCGAGGTTCATCCCGACGTTGAACGCGTGCGGCGACATCGCGCGCCGCAGCACGTCGATGCCCAGCCGCACGAGGTCGATCATCTCGTGGCGCTCCTCGTCGGAGAGCTCGAGAAAATCCGCGACCTGCCGCACCGGGACGATGAGCAGGTGGCCTGCGTTGTAGGGATAGCGATTGAGGATGATGAAGGCGCGCTCGCCGCGGTGCAGCAGGTAGTTCTCCTCGTCGCGCCCCGGCTCGTTGAATGCCCGTGTGAACGGACTCTCGGCACCATCCCCTTCGCGTCCCGCGCTCTGGATGAACTCAGAGCGCCAGGGTGACCACAGTCGTTCCATCCGGCAAAGGTACGAAAGCAGCCATTGCAGAGTGTTGCGAGCGGCGGCCACTGGCGCCGGAGGCTTCGCACGGGCGCGCGAAATCCGTACCTTCTGCGATTCAGGACCATTCCACGAGTGCGCCAGGCCCCCTTGGGTCACCGTCCACCGATAGAAGAAGCATGAACCTCGCAGAACTGAACTTCCCGAAGCTCGTCCTTCCGGAGATCGAGAACTTCCACCGCCTCGACGTCTATCGGGCCAACGGCGGCTACGAGATGTACCGCAAGGCCCTCACGATGCAGCCGGCCGAAGTCATCGAGGAGATCAAGCGCTCCGGCCTTCGCGGCCGCGGCGGCGCCTGCTTTCCGACCGGACTGAAGTGGAGCTTCATGCCCAAGGGCACCGACAAGCCGAAGTACCTCGCGGTCAACGGCGACGAGTCGGAGCCGGGCTCGTTCAAGGATCGGGTGATCCTCGAGAAGAATCCCCACCAGCTCATCGAGGGCGTGCTCATCGCCGGCTACGCGATGGGGCTGGAGAAGGCCTTCATCTACATCCGCGGCGAGTACCACAAGTGGGTGCGCCTGATGCAGGAGGCGGTCGACGAGGCGTACGCGGCCGGGCTCATCGGCGCGCGCATGCCCGAGACGCTCGGCGGCACGTACTCGATCGAGATCGTCGTGCACAAGGGCGCCGGCGCGTACATCTGCGGCGAGGAGTCGTCGCTGATGAACTCGATCGAGGGCGACCGGCCGTATCCTCGGGTCAAGCCGCCGTTTCCGGCGCAGGTCGGACTCTACGGCATGCCGACGACGATCAACAACGTCGAGACGATCGCCAACGTGCCGGCGATCCTCCGCATCGGCGCCGAGGCCTACGCGAAGATCGGCGCCGAGAAGCATCCCGGCACCGCGCTCTTCGGCATCTCGGGTCACGTCAACAAGCCCGGTGTCTACGAGCTTCCGACCGGTCTGCCGCTGAGCGACATCCTCGAGCAGATCGCCGGCGGCGTGCCCGGCGGCAAGCAGATCAAAGCGGTGATCCCTGGCGGCAGCTCGATGCCGATCCTGCGCGGCGACCAGCTCGAGGGTGTCCTGATGGACGCCGAGAGCCTCAAGGCCGCGGGCTCTGCGATCGGCACCGGCGGCATCATCGTCATGGACGAGGACACCGATATCCCGCACATGCTCAAGCGGCTGATCCACTTCTATCACCACGAGTCGTGCGGACAGTGCACGCCGTGCCGTGAAGGCTGCGGATGGCTCGAGAAGGTGCTCGCGCGCGTCGAGACGGGCGACGCGACATCCGACGATCTCGACCTGCTCATCGACATCGCCAACAACATCGAGGGCAACACCGTCTGCGCGCTCGGCGACGCGGCGGCCTGGCCCACCCGCTTCACGATCACGCGCTTCCGCGATGAGTTCGAGGCGCGCGTCAAGCCCGCGATCGAGCTGCCGGTGATGAACGTCGTTCACGCGCTGCGCGAGACGGCGGCCAACGGCGCGGCGACGCGCGGCACCTGACGCCAGGCGCAGACGCACGGCCAGATGAAATGACGAAGGCCCGGTCGCACGCGACCGGGCCTTCGTCGTACTCGGAGCTCGAGGCCGGGCTCAGGAGCCGAACGACATCGAGCCGAAGATCGACCCGATGCCGGTGATGATCAGACCGCCGATGATCCAGACCGCGGCGACCGCGATGATCGACTTCGTCCGCTCTGCGCGCGAGAGCACTGCGACGCCGGTGCCGAGCGCGAACCAGAACCAGATCGTGAACGGGTTGATCAGGTTTAGGAAGAACTTGACCCACTCGTTGTCCGGCGCTCCGAAAAGCACGGGCGAGAGCCGGAACTCCATGTTGCCGGTGAGCATCATCCCGACGACCGTGATGATGCTCTCGACGTTCGTGATCATGAACGCGATCAGCGTCGCGGCCAGCGCTGCGGCGTAGCCGGTTCCCGCTTCGCCGTCGCGACCGAGCACCTTGATCAGGATGAACACGATCAGCCCGATCAGCAGCGCGAAGAGCGTCGAGCCGATCGACGCGCCGACCAGGCCCCAGATCATGAACATCGTCCCGCTCATCATCGTGTCCATCATCTCGACCTGCTGCTCGTACTGCTCTTCGCTGATCTTGCCCTCGTCGCGCATCTTGTCGAACTGCTCGATCTGCTTGTCCTTGGCGGTCTCGCGCATCTCGTCGTTGGTCGAGAAGATCACGGCCGCGAACATGCTCGCGACGACCATGATCAGCAGACCCCAGAGAATGATCGGGCCACGCTTCGCCTGCGCGAGACCGGCAAAGGCGTCGGCAGGGGCGGTGAAGACCTCGGCGAATCGGTCGAACGGTGATTTCTCGTCCTCCGGCTCGAGGTCGACCGACGGCGAGACGTACTCCTGGGTGTCCATAAAGTAAAGCTGTAAGTGAGGAAGGCCCCTGAACGGGGCAAAGGTACGATTCGGGGTCCGATGAACATCATGGACGATGCATCGGTCACGAGCACTACGGCGAGCCGTCGCGCCCTACGGCAACACTCTGTAAAGGTTACCCGCCGCGGGGTTCAAGGGCCTCTTGATGAACAAAAATTTAGGCATTTTCGGCCGTTTTTCGAGGACCCGAGCCTTGCATGCGGCCCCGTACGGACGTAAGTTTTCGCCCTCCGAATCGGTGAGCCAGTGCCGCCGCCGTTGAGTTCGGTCCTGTCCACGGGGCCCTGTCCAGAGGTCCTGATCACAGATGCTGTCGTGCCCCCCCGCGCACGTTCCGTGCGCCAGCAGTGTCGAGAGCTCCGCTCTCCTTCCCCTCGAGAAATAAACCGCAGTCTTCCATAGAAGGAATTCCCAGATGCGTCGTTTTCTTACCCTTTCACTTTCCGCGCTGACCCTCCTCGGAGCATGCACCGATTCGCAGCAGGCGCTGCGCTCGACCGCACCGCGTCCGATTCTCGTCGACGAGTACTCGGTGCTCGACGACACGCGGAAAGGAAAGCCGATGAGCGACCAGGCGCTGCTGCGCCGCCTCGAGGAGGCTCGCCGGCACTACCTGCTGGCGATGCGCTCGAGCGAGCGTGGCTACGTCGCCGACGCGGCGACGCACTTCGAGTCGGCGATGACGATCCTCAACGATCTCATCACCTACCCGAACATCTACGCGAACCCCGAGTTCACGAAGCTCTCCGAGAGCGTCATCCGCGACTACGAGGAGGAGATCACCTCGCTCGACGAGATGGATCCGAACTCGAGCTTCTTCGTGCTGCGCGACAAGATCTTCCAGGAGGTCGAGGCCATCCCGGTCGAGCGTCGCTACAGCGCGCGCGACTCGCGGCTGAGCGACGTGTCCGACTTCCAGATCGAGCTGACCGACAACACGCCGGTGCAGCAGTGCATCTCGTTCTTCACCAGCGAGCGCGGCAAGAAGTTCTTTGGCAAGTGGCTCGAGCGCACCGGCCGGTACTTCCCGATGTTCGATCGCATCCTCGCCGAGGAGGGCGCGCCGCAGGAGCTGCGCTTCCTCTCGATGATCGAGAGCGGCCTGAGCCCGTCGGCGGTCTCGTGGGCGAAGGCGGTGGGACTGTGGCAGTTCATCCCGGGCACCGGCAAGATGTACGGACTGGCGATCGACTGGGAGGTCGACGAGCGCCGCGATCCGGAGAAGGCCACCCGCGCGGCCGCGCGCTACCTGCGCGATCTCTACAATGATCTCGGCGACTGGCACCTGGCGCTCGCCTCGTACAACTGCGGACCCGGACGCGTCAAGTCGGCGATCAACAAGGCCGGCTCGCGCGACTACTGGAAGGTTCGCCAGTTCCTTCCCCGAGAGACCCAGCAGTACGTTCCGCTGTACATCGCGGCGGCCAAGATCACGATGAACCCCGAGGCGTACGGGTTCATCAGCATCAACTACGAAGAGCCGCTCGAGCACGACGTGATCGAGCTGAAGAACTCATACGACTTCGCCGCGATCTCCGAGCACTCCGGCATTTCGGTCGAGGAGCTCAAGAAGCTCAACCCGCACCTACTGCGCGATCGCCTGCCGTCGACCGGCTCGAGCTACCGCCTGAACGTGCCGCTGCGCGCACCGCGCGATCTTGCGGCGCGTCTGGAGAAGGTTCCGCCGACCGAGCGCGTGCTCGCACAGTTCACGTCGCACAAGGTGCGCCGCGGCGAGAGCCTGACCGGCATCGCGAAGCATTACGGCGTCGAGCCCTCGGCGATCATGGCGGCCAACGACATGACGAGCCGCTCGAAGCTCAAGAACGGCGTGTCGATCCGCATCCCGCTCGGCCGCAAGACCGAGAGCGCCTCGGCCGAGCTTGCCGCGACGAGCGCACCGGCGCCTGCGACGACCGCGTCGACCGAGGCCGGTGAGAGCACGCGCGAGGCGACACCCGTTCTCGAGCAGCAGCCGGTGGCTGCCGTCGCCGCCCCGGCGGTCGAGCGGCGCGCCGGCACCAGCGAGACGAGCGCGATCGAGCGCCGGCCCGTCGAGCAGCCGCGCGAGGAGACGCGCCTGGCGTCGGCCGCACGCCGCGAGGAGCCGGTCACGCCGCGCACGTCGGTCTCGACGCGCTACCATCGCGTCGCCTCCGGCGAGACGCTCACCGGCATCGCCCGCGAGCACGGTGTCAGCGTCGCCGACCTCGCCGAGTGGAACGACATGACGCGCAGCGAGGGCGTCAGGATCGGACAACGCCTGCGGCTGTTCCGCGACGACCGCGCGCTGGCCTCGTCGAAGTCGCGCAGCAAGGCCGACGAGGATCGCCCGACGAAGAAGCGCGGCTCGGTCACCACGACCTCGACGCGCTATGAGACCCACAAGGTCCGCCGCGGTGAGTCGCTCAATTCGATCGCCGAGCGCTACGGCGTCTCGATCGAAGATCTGCGCGCATGGAACTCCGATGCGAAGGGCCGCAGTCTTCCTGCCGGCGCCCGCCTGAAGATCTACAGCGAGTCGAGCTCCAAGGGCGACGCGAAGAAGTCGAGCCGCAACTCGAAGAGCGCCCCGAAGAAGTACAAGGTTCGCCGCGGCGACACCCTCGAGGAGATCGCCTCGCGCTACGGCGTCAGCGTCTCGGAGCTGCGCCGCAACAACCCGAGCCTCTCGAAGAAGGGAGCCAAGCTCAAGGCCGGCCAGTCGATCTCGATCAAGAAGTAGACCGACATCGTCAGTGAAAACGCCGAAGGGCTCCGCAGCAAACTGCGGAGCCCTTCGGCGTTCTGGTGCATCGTGGCCGCCGGATCATCGAGGCCGCTCGAAGCCCTCGAGGTCCTCGGCGCCGAACGGATGCGGCAGCAGCTCGGCGAGCGTCGTGACCTGGCGCTCGCCCGAAGCGCCGGCGATCACCGTGATCCCCGGAGCGTAGTCGTGCAGGAGCTGGCGACAAATGCCGCACGGCATCGTCGGGTGCGCCGCATTCGTCGCCACCGCGATCGCCGTGAAGTCCCGAACGCCCTCGGAGAGCGCCTTGACCAGGGCCGTGCGCTCCGCACAGATCGTTCCGCCGGAGGAGCTCGACTCGACATT
Source organism: Kapaibacterium sp. (SeqCode) (assembly GCA_035539855.1). Classification (GTDB taxonomy): domain Bacteria; phylum Bacteroidota; class Ignavibacteria; order OLB7; family OLB7; genus DATLHO01. Next base: position 24,776 of record DATLHO010000153.1, read on the forward strand.
GACGCCGGTGAAGATGCGACCGTCGGCGGCCAGCAGCGCGGCGCCGACAGGGAAGCAACTGTAGCGACAACACGCGTGCGTCATCGCCGCGCGCGCGCTGTCGAGAAGTCGGTCGAGCGCCTCCGCGGACGGCATTTCGAGGCTCGTCGAGGTAGAGGATTCGGACATGCAATAACGGCAATCAAATGAGATGTGAACCGCCTGGCCCTCCCTGAGATGTGAACCGCCTGGCCTTCCGTGAGATGTGACCTGCCGGGCATTCCCTGAGATGTGAACCGCCTTGTCTTCCCCTGCGGCCGCGGTCCGCACTACCGATCGTCGGTTCCACCGGACTCGTCGCCGTAGCGCTCCGGCCAGTAGCCCTTCAGTCGATCGGCGATCTTCTTCTCGCCACCTCGCTCCGTCGGTCGGTAGTACACGCGTCCGGCAAGCTCCTTCGGGAAGAACTCCTGCCGAACGAAGCCGCCGTAGTCGTGCGCGTAGCGGTAGTTGCGTCCGTAGCCCAGGGACTTCATCAGCCCCGTCGGTGCGTTCCGGATGTGCAGCGGCGGCGCCGCGTGCGGATGCCTCCGCGCATCCTCCAGCGCGCCCTCGATGCCCATGTACGCCGCGTTGCTCTTCGGCGCGCTCGCGAGGTACGTCGCCCCCTGCCCGAGAATGATCCGCCCCTCCGGCATCCCCACCCGCTCGACCGCCATCATGATGTTCGTCGCGAACGTGATCGCGTACGGATCGGCATTGCCGATGTCCTCGCTGGCCAGGATCACCATCCGGCGCGCGATGAAGATCGGATCCTCCCCCGACTCGATCATCCGCGCCAGGTAGAACAGCGCCGCGTCCGGATCGCTCCCCCGCATGCTCTTGATGAACGCCGAGATGATGTCGTAGTGCATCTCGCCGGCCTTGTCGTAGAACTGCCGGCTGCTGAACGCCGCACGCACCAGCTCCGAGCCGATCGATGACGTGCCCGCCGGCATGAGGTCGCGCGCGAGCTCGAGTCCGGTCAGCAGCTTGCGGCCGTCACCGCCGGAGAGCAGCTTCAGCAGATCGCGATCCTCGATCTCGACGCCCGCCAGGCGATCGTCGCTCGTCATCGCGCGCTCGAGCAGCTTCTGTAGCGCCTCTTCGTCGAGCGACTTCAACGTGAACACGGCCGAGCGCGACAGCAGCGGAGCGATCACCTCGAACGAGGGATTCTCCGTCGTCGCTCCGATCAGCGCGATCCACCCCTCCTCCACCGCCGGCAGCAGCGCGTCCTGCTGCGCCTTGTTGAAGCGGTGGATCTCATCGAGAAACAGCACGAGCTGGCGGCCCTCCGCGTGCGCGGCGCGGCCCTGCTCGATGACCGCGCGCACGTCCTTGACCCCGCTGCTGACGGCCGAGAGCTGCACGAACTCGCCGCCGACCTCGGCGGCGAGAATCTGCGCGATCGTCGTCTTGCCGACGCCGGGCGGACCCCATAGGATCATCGAGCGGAGTCTGCCGCTCTCGACCATACGGCGCAGAGGCTTGCCGGGCGCGATCAGATGATCCTGCCCAACGACGTCGTCGAGATGGCGAGGTCTGAGCCGCACCGCGAGCGGCGTGATCGACGTTGCTTCGGCCATGTTTGAAGTGGTTGCCCGGGCGCATCGCCTCGGGCAGAGTTCAGTGCGCTCGTCGCGGACGGGATGTCACTGCGCCGACCCAGGAGGCGCCAGTCGCGACGTCGAGATCTCCTCGACACTTCGCGGATCCTCGCGCCGGCGCTCGAGCTCGACGTCACGCCAGAGCTGCTGACAGGGGAAGCTGTTTTCGTAGAAGGCCCGACCGATCACGACCGAGTCGACGCCGAGGCGCTCGAGCTCCTGCAGTCGCCATAGATGCTCGACGGTGGCGACGCCGCCGGCCGAGGTGATCGGCAGCTCGCAGGCGGTCGCCAGGCGGGTGAGCTCCTCGAAATTGGGACCGCGCATCGATCCCTCGTAGTCTCGATCGGTGAAGAAGATGCGGCGGAATCCGAGCTGGACCGCGAGCTCGACGAACTCGAGCGAATCGAGCGGCTCGACCGGACGCCACGTCGCGGTCATCGCGCCGCCCCTGGTGATCGCTCCGGCGATGACGCGTGAGCCGCCATACTGCTCCAGGAGGCCGCGGACGGCCTCGGGGTCCCTGACGATCAGGTCGTGCACGACGAGCCGGTAGACGCCACCGTCGAGCCACTGGCGGCACTCCTCGGCGTCGGCGCAGCGCGCCAGCAGCATGACCGGCACCTCGACCCGCTGAACGATCGAGATGATCTCCGCGTGGTTCTCGATACGCCCCTTGTACAGGCCGTCGTAGTCGGTCACGTGGATCGACTTCGCGTTCTCGGTACGCCACAGCCGTGCGATCTCGACCGGATCGTTCCGATAGAGCTCGTCGGTCTCGCGTGCTCGCGACTCGATCGTGCGGCAGCAGCGATGATCCTCGATCTCGATGGCGGGGATGACTAGCACGGTTGTCCTCGTTGAACGCTTACGTCCCGACGCGCCGTCGAGCGGCGCAGTCGCTATGTCCCGGCGCCGAGCAGCGCCGCGAGCTCGTCGATCGAGTGGGCGATCGCCTGCGGCCGGATGTCGGGCCGATCCTGCGGGTGCTCGTCGTCCTGCGGATTGAACCAGACCGTCGCGATGCCCGCGAGCGCGGCGCCGGCAATGTCGTTGGCGAAGTTGTCGCCGACGTAGAGCGCGTCGACCGGCTCGACCCCGGCGGCCTCGAGCGCCGCGGTGAAAATCGCCGGATGAGGCTTCTGCACGCCGACCTCCTCGGAGTAGATCCGGTAGCGTATCAGATCCGCGAGTCCCGAGAAACCGAGCTTGCGACTCTGCGCCGAGACGAATCCGTTCGTGATGATCCCGATCACGTGGTCCGGAGCCAGTCGCTCGAGCATCGTGATGACGCCGGGATACGCCCTGGTCGAGCGCTCGTAGCCGTCCATGTACGAGCTCGAAGCCTCGGCGATCTGCGGCACGTCGTCCACCTCGGTATCGACGCCCAGGTGCTCAAACCATTGCTCGAAGCGCCGGCGCCGGATGTCCGCCGAGGTGATCGCGCCCGTGGCGTAGATCTTCCAGAGCGCCTCGTTGATGCGCTCGAAGGCCTCGTGTGCCTCGTCGAAGCGATGTTCACGCAGCAGGCGCGGCCAGCGCTCGCACACCAGCTCGAGGCCGCGGCGCAGCGCTCCGCTGTGATCGACGAGCGTGTTGTCGACGTCGAAGAACAGAACCGGCGGCACTCGAGCGAGGCCGCCGGTCGTCGTCGTCGTTGGTGAACCGGCAGCCAGACTCATGCGTCCTCGCGGACCGAGCGCGCCGGCGCGCCGGTCGCGGAGATCGCCTCGCGCATCGCGGTGTCGGCCTGGATGTTCTTCATGTTGTAGAAGTCGAGCGCTCCGAGGTTGCCCTTGCGCAGCGCCTCGGCGATCGCCAGCGGCACCTCGGCCTCGGCCTCGACGACCTTCGCGCGCATCTCATGGACGCGCGCGCGCATCTCCTGCTCGTAGGCAACCGCCGCGGCGCGGCGCTCTTCGGCACGCGCCCGCGCGACGTTGAGGTCGGCCTGCGCCTGATCGGTCGCCAGCTTGGCGCCGATGTTCTCGCCGATGTCGACGTCGGCGATGTCGATCGAGAGAATTTCGAACGCCGTGCCGGAGTCGAGCCCCTTCTCGAGAACCGTCTTCGAGATGCGATCGGGATTCTCGAGCACGACGCTGTGCGTGTCGCTGGAGCCGATCGTTGAGACGATGCCCTCACCGACGCGCGCGATGATCGTCCCTTCGCCGGCGCCGCCGACGAGGCGATCGAGATTGGCGCGCACGGTGACCTTGGCGATCGCACGGACCTGGATGCCGTTGCGCGCCATGGCGGCGACGGCCGGAGTCTCGATGACCTTCGGGTTGACCGACAGCCGCACGGCCTCGAGCACGTCGCGCCCGGCGAGGTCGATCGCCGTCGCCCGCTCGAAGTCAAGATGGATGTGCGCCTTGTCCGCGTGGATCAACGCCTCGACGACCTTCTTCACGTTGCCGCCGGCGAGGAAGTGCGATTCGAGCTGGTCGATGTCGATCGAGATTCCCGCCTTCTGCGCGGTGATCTTCGAGACGACGATCACGTCCGGCGGTACCTTTCGGAAGCGCATGCCCACGAGCGATCCGATGCTGACGCGCACGCCGGCAAAGAGCGCGTTGAGCCATAGCCCCACCGGCACCATGTACGTGAACAGCCAGAGCAGGATGATGATGCCGACGATGACCAGGATTGCCAGGATGACTCCTTGTTCCATGGCTCGAGCCGCGATGCGGCGGATATGTGACAGGTGGGAGAATGCAGACAGGACATTGGCGCGGCCGCGACGTGGCGGACAAGCCCGACCGTTCGGAAAGATACACACGCGGCGGGCGCGCGGGCGGAACTCACGGCCCTGCGCGACGATGCGAACCTGTGAGCGGGGCCTTCGCTATCGCCGTCCGGCGTGTCGCAGGTATTCGTAGGCGAGATTGAGCTCCTGCATGCGTTTGAGCATCTCGCGCTGCTCGGCGGCGCCGAGATGCGAGAAGCGATCCGGATGCAGCTCGCGGGCGCGCTGGCGATAGGCCGCGCCGATCTGCTCGGCCGTCGCGTCGTCGGGCAGCCCGAGCGCGCGCAGCGCCGCGCGATGCTCCTCCGACAGCTCACGACGGCTCGCGCCGGTGCTCGCGCCATTACTCGCGCCGAGCTCGTCGATCTCCTCCTCGAGCGTCCTGCGACGCGGACGACGCGATTCCTCGATAAGCTCGTGGGCACGCCGCAGCTCCTCTTCGAACGTGGAGCTTCGTCGGCCGCCCATGGATTCGGCGCGCGCGATGCGCACCACGCGGTCGAAGATCTGTCGAAAGGACATCAGACGATCGCGTCCCCCTTCGCAAACTTCGAGGTCTCTCGCTCGGCAAGCGTGCTGGCGCTCGGCTCCTGGACGGTCAGCAGGTCCCCGGCCTCCACCTGCAGTCCCTTCGACGTCTGCTCGACGATGTAATCGACGACCGCACGATGGTCCTTGCCGCTCTGCTCGAAGACGCGGAGCTGGCGCGCGGCACCGGAGCCGTTCTCGAGGATGTCGTTGATGATGTTGAGCTGATCGCGGCTGCCGAGGTCATCGACGACGTCGTCGACGAACACGAGAAGCTCGCGGATCAGGTCGCGGGTGGCGACCTCCTTCTGCTTGCCGAAGTCGATCATCTTGCCGTCGATCCCGTAGCGGACCGCGCGCCACTTGTTCTCGGTGATGAGCGCGCGGCTGTACACGCGGAACGAGAGGTTGCGCCGGTACAGGGCGAAGAGCTTCGCGGCGATGGCCTGGATGAGCGCGGCGATGCCAACGCTCTCGTCGAGGGTCATCGGCACGTCGCAGATGCGGATCTCGAGCGTGGGGAAGCTCGGGTGCGGCCGGATGTCCCACCAGATGCGCTTCGCGTTGTCGATGCACCGGGTCTTGACCAGGAGCTTGACGTACGACTCGTACTCGCCCCACGACGTGAACGGATCGGGAATACCCGTGCGCGGGAACCGCTCGAAGACCTTCGAGCGATAGCTCTTCAGTCCGGTCTCGAAGCCCGTCCAGAACGGCGAGTTGACCGTCAACGCCAGGAGATGCGGCAGGAAGTACCGCATCTCGTTCATGATCTTGATCTGCGTCTCGCGATTCTCGATGCCGATGTGCACGTGCATGCCGAAGATCAACAGCGACCGGGCGAGCACCTGCATGTCCTCGACGATTGCCTGGTAGCGCGCGTCGGGGTGGATCTCCTGCGTCGCCCAGTGCGAGAACGGATGCGTGCTCGCCGCGCCGAACTTCAGGCCGTTGCGCCCGGTCAGGTGCTTGACGACCGAACGGATCTTCCGCAGCTCCTCGCTGAGCTCCGAGACGTTGTTGCAGACACTCGTGCCGATCTCGAGCATCGACCCGTGCATCTCGGGCTTGACCTTCTCCTCGAGCACGGCCTTTCCCTGCGACAGCAGCTCGAACTCGAGATGCGACTTGAGCTCGCGCGTCTCGGGATCGATGACCATGTACTCCTCTTCGATCCCGAGCGTGAAGCTCGGCCGTTCGTACGGATCGGACTCCGTGAACGTGTCGTACACATTGCCCTCCATCGCGGACCTCATCGGTTGATCAGCGCTTCTTGCTCTTGCGGCCCGACTGGGTCTCGCCCGCGGCCGATACGTTGGCCGCTCTCGTGCTCGTCGGCGCGCCCGCGACATGACCGTTCGGTCCGGTCAGGAACTCGCTCCAGCGGTACTCCGTCGGGATGGCCCGACCCTTCAACGCCTCTTCGATCGCAACGGTTGCGAGCGTCTCGACCATCCAGTTGAAATTCTCCTCGCCGACGGAGTCACGCTCGGCGTCCGGAGCGGGATTCATGTAATCGATCGCGTACGGGATGCCGTCGCGCACCGCGAACTCGACCGTGTTCATGTCGTAGCCGAGCGCGTTGCAGATCGTCAGGCAGTCCTGGGTGATGCGACGCGCAAGGTCCTCGCTCGGCGCGAACCCGGCCTGGTAGCGCAGGTGCATCGGGTTGCGCGGCTCGTACGGCATGATGTGCACGTGCTTGCGCCCGAGAACGTAGCAGCGGTAATACTCCTCGAACTCGACGTCCTCCTGCAGCACCATGCAGAGGTCGCCGGTCTGATGGTACGCGTCGAAGAACTCGTCGGCGTTGTGCACCTTGTAGACGTGCTTCCAGCCTCCGCCGTCGAACGGCTTCAGCCACGCCGGGAACCCGACGTAGCCGAAGATCTCGTCCCAGTTCAGCGGGTAGACGAGGTTGCGCATCGACGTGCTCGAGGTGCCAGGCGGATGCTCCTTGCTCGGGAGGATCGCGGTCTTCGGCACCGAAACGCCGAGGCGGTGCGCCAGCGAGTAGTTGAAGAACTTGTCGTCGGCCGACCACCAGAAGGGGTTGTTGATGACGCGCGTCCCGTTGAGCGCCGCGTGCTTGAGCATCGCGCGGTAGAACGGAATGTCCTGCGAGATGCGATCGATGATGACCGTGTAATTGGCCAGGTCATCGAGCTTGATCCCACCGGTCTTCAGGAATTCCGCGCGCACATCCTCGCCCCTGCGGTTGATCGCCTCAACCAGAGCCGGCGGGAAGGACTGCTCCATTCCGAATAGAACTGCGATCGTCTCCATGGGGCTCGTCGTGCAAGGAAAACAGAGTGGTTATTGGCATCACCGCGGGTCTGCAGGCCGCTGCGGCAATGGCGGGCAATGTGGGGATTCTCCCTGATTCCACCAAGCTTCCGTGCGCACCCGAGCGCGATTGCCCGAACTCGGCCCGCCACGGCGTTGGATGCTCGGCGTGCGCTCGCGTATCTTGGGCATCTCTCATCGACGAAACGCACTTCCATGGCAGACACATACTCATTCGACATCGTCTCGGACGTCGACATGCAGGAGGCCGACAACGCGGTGCAGCAGGCCTCCAAGGAGATCCAGCAGCGCTACGACCTCAAGGCGACCAACTCGAGCGTCGAGCTCGATCGCAAGGAGAAGACGATCGCCGTCGAGTCCGGCAGCGAGTTCAACCTCAAGCAGGTCATCGACGTGCTCGAGTCGAAGCTCGTCAAGCGCGGCATCGCGTTGAAGGCCCTCAAGTACGGCGACGTCGAGCAGGGCACCAAGGGCAGCGCGCGCCAGAAGATCACGCTGCAGTCCGGCATCGACAAAGAGAACGCGAAGAAGGTCACCAAGATCGTCAAGGACCTCGGCCTCAAGGTCCAGGCGCAGATCCAGGACAACCAGGTGCGCATCACCGGCAAGGACAAGGATCAGCTCCAGCAGGTGATCCAGGCGCTCAAGACAGCCGACCTCGACTTCGCGATGCAGTTCACGAACTACCGCTAGAGGCCGCCCGGCGCCCCGTCGCCGGGGCGCCGCCTTCACTCCCCTCCCCGCGCAGGTCCGATGTCCCCTCGCACCTCCCTACCGCTGCTCACGACGCTCGCCGCGCTCCTCGTCTCGGTCCTGCCGGCGCATGCCCAGTCGCGAGCGACGGCCCTGCGCGACATCACCGTGACGATCGAGGACGCGCGCGCGACGATCGTGCTGCTGGTCGACCGGAAGGTCGGCACGCTCGTCGTCGAGCGTCGCAAGGGCAACGCCCATCTGCGCGCGCGGCCGATGAGCGCGTCGCGCGCAGCGCTCGCGTCGGCGACGATCCGCTCGGGCGTCCGATCGGTGCGCGCTCGGATCGAGCGGCGCGACGTGCTCGTCGTCGACGCCGACTTCGAGCGCGAAGTTTCGGCGCTCCGCGTCGTCAGCCGCACGAGCGACCGCATCGTCGTCGAAGCGACCCTCGGCGCACGCGGAAGCAAAGGCCCATCGCGGCCGCAGACCGCAAGCGTCGGCGCCCGGCGGAGCGATTCCTCTGCGGCTTCGCGTGGCGCGCGCGGTCGCTGGGTGCTCTCGACCATCGTGATCGATGCCGGCCATGGCGGCAGGGACCCGGGCGCGATCGGCATCGGCGGCGTCGAGGAGAAGTCGGTGACGCTCGCCGTCGCACGGCAACTCCGCAAGGAGCTCACGCGGCTGATGCCCGGCGTGCGCGTCGTGCTCACGCGCAGCGACGACAGCTCGGTCGAGCTCTTTCGCCGCGGGCAGATCGCCAACGAGCGCAACGGCCGCCTCTTCATCTCGATCCACTGCAACGCACACCCTGACACCGCGCGTACCGTCGACGGCTTCGAGTGCTACATACTTCGACCGGGCAAGAGCGAGGAGGCGGCGAGAGTCGTTGCGGCGGAGAACGGTGCGATCCGCTTCGAGTCGGATCAGGAGAAGTACGGTCCGATGAGTGCCGAGAGCGCGATCGTCGCGAGCATGGCCCAGAGCGCGTTCGCGCGCCTCAGCGAGCAGGCGGCGCAGTCGATCCGCACCTCGATGCGGGCCGGCACCAGGCTGAGGGACCGGGGCGTGCACCAGGCCGGCTTCTTCGTGCTCGTCGGCGCGTCGATGCCCGCGGTGCTGCTCGAGATCGGCTACCTGACGAGCCCGCGCGATGCGAAGCTGCTCACGTCCGCCTCGGGCCAGAAGTCCGTCGCCACGGCGATCGCCCGCGGGATCGTCCGCTACGAGAAGATCTACTCCGCCACCCTCGAGCGCTAGTCACTGCCGCCCTAGTTCCCGTACGCGGGCTCCCCTTCCTTGCGCCACGCCGTGCGCTCGGAGCGCACGTGCTCCTCGGCCCTGCGCAGCGCATCGGCGCGCCAGCGTCCGAGCATCGGACGATCGGCGACGTCGGCGACGCCAGCGGCGAGGATGGCGTCCGCACCCGCAAGCGAGAACGTCTCCGGCAGCCGCTGTCGCGGAATGCGCGCGGCGCGGCCGATCTCCATGCCCCAGCGCAGGCGCTGCTTCGCAAGGTGCACCAGCCGTGGCTGCGGCTCGAGCAGGGCCCGGCCCTCCATCAGCGTCGTCAGTCGCTCCCGGCCGAGCGCGCGATTGAACACGCTCGCCGAGTCGATGAGCGTCGCCCCGGCGGTGTCGCGCGGCTCGCAGAAAGCGACGACGCGGGCAGGATCGCCGCCGTGCACCATGATCAGTGCGCCCGGGTGCACCATCGAGTACATCGTCTTGATGGCCTCCCGCGCCATGCGCAGGCAGCCGTGCGACGACGGGCGCACACCGAGGTATCCGTAGTATCCGCTGCCGTCGAGTCCGTGGAAGCCGACGCCGCCCTGCACGCCGATCCAGTTGTGAAGGCGCGCGTTGTTGAACTGCTTGCTCAACGCCATCGGCGTCATGTTCTGCACGGTGAAGACCCCCATCGGCGTCGACATCCCCTCGCGGATGTACGGGTTGCCGCTGGAGACGAGGAACGTCGCAGGATCCTCGCCGCGCCGGTGCACGGTGACGTTCTGCTTCGTGAGGTTCACCTCGAGGTAGACCGAGTCGGTCGTGTAGACGGTGTCGCGCAGCTTCAGGTGGCCGAGCACCATGCGCGATGGCCCGACGCCCGAGTGCATGCCGCTGGTGTCGCCGTCGCCGGGCTCCGCAGCCTCGACGACGCTTCCGTCGGCGCCGCCGGTCAGCACGACGAGCAGACCGCCGATGAAGGCGATCGAGACGATGGCGACGGTGCCGAGCATGCGATAGACGCGGTCGGTCGTCGATGGAGCCGTGGATCGTTCGCTGGAAGGAGTATCGCTCGTGCTCATGGGCGCTCGTCGGTGGCGCCGTGGGCTGGCGCCGGTTGCACATCGGTCGAGCGGTCGGGGCCGACCGCCGGGGTGATCATCGGGGGGAATGTCGGGTCGCGTCGGGTGCGACACAATGCCTTTGACGGGGGGAGGCTTCGGCCGCGGTAAAATACGACGAAAGCCAGCCCCGACGCGTGCGGGACCGGCTTTCGCGATGACGGATCAACCCTTGACCAGGTCGAGCTGTTTCTTGCGATCACGATGGCGCGTGTTGTGATCGAGCACCTTCTTGCGGATGCGGATCGACTGCGGCGTGATCTCCAGGAGCTCGTCGCGATCGATGTACTCGAGGAATCCCTCGAGCGAGAGATCGCGCGGCGTGTCGAGCCGGACGAGACCTTCGGTCCCGGAGGCGCGCATGTTCGTGAGGGCCTTCTTCTTGACGACGTTGACGACGAGATCCTCGTCGCGGGCGTTCTCGCCGACGACCATGCCGGCGTAGACCGGCACGCCGGGCGCGACGAACATCGTCCCGCGCTCCTGCACTCCCTCGAGCGCGTAGCCGGTCGTCTCGCCGGTCTCCAGCGCGATGAGCACGCCGCGTCCGCGGCCGGGCATCTCGCCCTTGAGCGGCAGGTAGCCGTGGAAGATGCTGTGGAGCTGTCCGGTGCCTCGGGTCTCCGAGAGGAAGCCGCTGCGGAAGCCGATCAGGCCGCGCGAGGGAACGACGAACTCGAGGCGCGAGCTTCCGAGCGCCGAGATCATGTTCGTCATCTCGGCCGAGCGGCGGCCGAGCATCTCGATGACCGTGCCGGCGTGCTCGTCGTCGACGTCGACGACGACGTCCTCGTACGGCTCGCAGAGCACGCCGTCGATGTCACGCAGGATCACCTCCGGACGCGACACCTGGAACTCGAAGCCTTCACGGCGCATCTGCTCGATGAGGATGGCCATCTGCAGCTCGCCACGCCCCTTCATGATGAACGCGTCGGCGTTCTCCGTGCGCTCGAGCTGCATCGAGACGTTGTTGCGCACTTCCTTCTCGAGTCGCTCGTGAAGGTGACGGCTCGTGACGTACTTGCCTTCCTTGCCGGCGAACGGCGAGTCGTTGACGAGGAACATCATCGAGATCGTGGGCTCCTCGACCTTCATGTGCGGCACCGCGGTCGGGTTGTCGCCGGTCGCGAGCGTCTCGCCGATGTAGAAGTGATCGGAGCCCGAGAGGGCGACGATCTCACCGGCGGCAGCGCTCTCGATCTCGATCTTCTTGAGGCCGTCGAAGCCAAAGAGCTTCATGACGCGGAAGCGCTCCTCGACGCCCTTCTCGTTGACACGGCTGACATTGTCGTTGACGTTGACCGTGCCCTCGAGAATGCGGCCGACGGCGACACGGCCGAGGTAGTCGCTCCACTCGACCGTGGTGACGACCATGCGGAAGTCCTTGTCAGGGTCACCCTCGGGCGGCGGAATCTTCTCGATGATCATGTCGAATAGCGGCGACAGATCGAGGTCCTCTCCCTCGAGACTCATCTTCGAGATGCCCTCGCGCGCCACGGTGTAGATCACCGGGAAGTCGAGCTGATCCTCGACCGCGCCGAGCGACAGGAAGAGCTCGAAGACCTCGTCGAGAACCTCGTAGGGACGGGCGTCCTTGCGGTCGATCTTGTTGATGACGACGATCGGCTTCAGGCCGAGCTCCAGCGACTTGCGGAGCACGAACTTCGTCTGCGGCAGGGGACCCTCGGCGGCATCGACGAGCAGGAGCACGCCGTTGACCATGATGAGCGTGCGCTCGACCTCACCGCCGAAGTCGGCGTGCCCGGGCGTGTCGACGATGTTGATGAGCGTGTCCTTCCAATGGACGGACGTGTTCTTCGCCATGATCGTGATGCCCTTCTCGCGCTCGAGATCACCGGAGTCCATCACACGCGTCGGCACGTTCTGGTTCTTGCGGAAGGTGCCGCTCTGCGACAGCAGCTTGTCGACGAGCGTGGTCTTGCCGTGGTCGACATGCGCGATGATCGCGATGTTTCTGATGCCGTCTCTTCGATTCATGTGTGAGATCGTGAGGCTCTCCGGTCGTTCCCCGTGTGTCAGGGCGCCGTCGAGCGTGAAGTGGGATGCCCGTTGAAGGCAGCCTTCCTGAGCCTGATATGACGCATTGGGCCGAGCGCAGATTGCCTCCGACGGGCCCCGGATGTGCGTGGCTGTGTATATTTGTCGAATTGACCTTCCATCGAAGCGTAATCCCTATCCGATGCTCGCCAACTCGTATCTCATCATCTCGCCCGCCGAGCCCACGGACATCGCCAGCGCGCAGATCACGCAGCGCCAGACGATTCCGCTCGCCTGGGCCCTGTCGGTCGCAAGCTCGTCGTCGCGCCTGATCTCGACGCACGGGCATCACTACTTCGAGACCCGCACCGACGACGCGTTGAAGCTCATCGACCGCGCCCTCGCGGCCTGGAACTACAACACGTACTTCCGCGACACCCTCGCGCCGGTCGGCGTCTTCCGCCAGTGGCTCGCGAACTACCCGTCGGAGACGTGGCTGTACATCAACATCTCCGAGCTCATCGGCCAGTCTCCGTCGCCGGATCGCGACATGGAGGAGCTCCGGACGATCCCCGAGAAGGTCTCGCGCGCGCTCGAGGAGATCGAGAAGAAGGACTTCACGCTTTTCCTGCGCGAGCTGCGCCGGCTCTCCTATCCGTTCGTCACGGTGCCGATCACCGGCGATCGCCAGCGCGACATTCAGATCCTCTCCTACGAGGTGCGCGACACGAAGTCGATCGAGGCGGAGATGGCGCTGCAGATGGTCGGTGTCGACCGCGACCAGTCGCTGTTGATCGCCGCGACCGAGGCGATCCGGCTGCGCGGCAAGAACGCCGGCGATGCGACCGAGGAGTTCGACGCCGAGGAGCGCGTCGTGATCTACACCAAGGACCTCGTCGCGGCACGCAGGCTGTTCATCGACCGCATCGGCATGTCGGTGCTCGAGGAGAGCGACGAGCGGCTGCTCGTCGAGTCGCGCGGCAACGAGTTCATGATCTCGCGCGTCAGCAGCTAGAGCCGGCGCCGAGCGCTCAGATCACGCGCTCGTACTCGTCGATGTCGAGCTTCCACACCTTGATGCCGCAGAAGCGGTCTCCCTCGGGACACGTCGGCCGCGTGCCGGCGAAGTCACGGATCGTGCACGGCGGCAGCAGCCATCGTCCGATCCTCGGATGCACCTGGCGGATCTGGCGCGCCTCGTCGAGAGAGGCGCGCCAGATCTCCTCCTGCGCGTTGTAGCACAGCCGCATCTTGTGCTTGTGGTGCAGGTTGAGCAGATCGCTCGACTCGCTGTAGCGAACGTTGACCGCGTTCGGCAGCAGGTAGTGCGCGTGCTCGGCCGGCACGCCGTGCGCGATCAGTCTGGTCACCGCCGCCCAGCTCCGCTCCATTGCCTCGCGGTACTTCGCCGCGGCGACGGGATTTCGCTCGACGATCTCCGGCACGTAGTAGTCGGGCTCGTCGCCGACCTGCGCCGCGAGGATCGGACGCGAGGCCGGGGTCATGCGATGGCGCTGGTCCTGCGAGTCGGCGGTGTGCGACAGTCGGCGCCGGAAAGTATAGTGCGGATGATGCATCGCGCGGGCGAGCTTCGCGTGCGTCGTCAGCGAGAGATTCTCTCCGAGGATCGGGTTGTGCGCCGGATTGAGCACGAGCTCGATCGCCTCGTCGTCGCTCATCCGGTCGCGCGTCAGCCCCACCATCTCCCTCACCGAATCGGCCATCGAGCTCTCTGCGTTGACCTTGTAGTCGACCAGACGCGAGAGCACGCCATCGAGCTCCGCATCGAACTCGCGCGCGAACGCCGGCGAGGGCGTTGCGGCGCCGTGGTACTGCTCGAAGACGCGGTACTCCGCGGTCTGCTCGATCGGCAGCGGCTCCTCGAGCACGATCGAGTAGTTCGGATCATGCTCGAGCAGTTGCCGCACCATCTCGCCGATGACGATCCGCTGCTCCAGCGGCGTGTCGAACATCTCGCCGAGTCGCCAGTAGCGCAGCAGCGTCAGCGCGGAGATCGTGTGGTACATGTACGCGAACGTGCCGATCGGCAGCACGTAGCGCGCGACCTCCTGCGAGCGCTTGGCGATGTCGCGGCGGTACTTCTCGGGGTACTTCGCGCGGTACGGAAAGCGCTCGTAGTACGCCTCGGCCGTCGTCGTCTCGAGCAGCTCGCGGAGCTCGCGGTAGAGCTCGTGCTGATACTCGATCGTCTGCTGGTAGAGCGCGAGCGCCTCGCCGGCCATCGGCGGGATAGCGACGGTGCCCGGCTTGACCGCGACGTAGCGCTGCGAGACCTGTTCGGAGTTGTAGAACGGGTGCTGGTGCAGGAACGACCAGATGAAGTGGCGCGAGACGTTGTCGAGCGTGAACTGGAACTGCGCGTGCTGGAACGTCGTGTGGTGCCCGGCGCCGTAGATGCTGCGGGCGATGTCCTTGTCGCGCGACTCACCGAAGAGCTCGAGCTGGATCGTCCCGTCGGCGACGATTCCCTTGCTCGAGTAGCACGTGCGCGCTGTGGCGATGACGTTCTTGAAGGGAGATTCGAAGGCCTTCTCGAGTCGGACTCGAGGCGCGGCCGAAAGAAAGCGCTGGGGCTCGGAAGTCGGAAGTGACACGCGACGATGGTACGGTTAGGCTGCTGTTCGGCTCGGAGGTCCCGGCAATATACGCCGCTGTCCGAACGCAGCGCTGCCCTGACAGAACCACCGTTCCGCCAGGGCAGCGTTGCGAACTCTGGTCGAGCCGCCGTTCCTCGGGCCGCCGATCTCCGGCCGTCGGCCGCGGTCGTCGTTTACTTCCTCGGACGGGCCGTCGCGGTGTAGAGAATGCGGATCTTCTCGTCGACGCCGTCGAGACTCTTCAGGTACCGCTCGCGAAGACGCGCGGCGTCAAGGCTCTCGCAGACCTCGACATAGACACATTCCAGAGGTCCGCCGGGCCGGGACAACATCGCCGTCGTGTTGTTGTGACGCGCAATCTTCGCCTGCAGATCCCTGGTCGCGCCGATATAGTGCTGCCCAGTGATGGCACTACGAAGAACATACACGTAAGCTGGCATGTCCTGGTCCTCGATTATGTGGTTGATCGATCCACGGTATGCGCTTGGCGGGTGCGAGCAGGTCCGTCGATGGCCGCTACCCTTTCGCCGCCCGGCGTACCCGTGTGGAGGTACGATCCCGGGGCCAAGTAGTAGAGGCAACTGAAATGCCACGTGCTCAATGACGGTGGCACGGCCCAAAGTCGGTCGAAAATCGCGATCCGCGGTCCATCGGGCGAGGTCGTGCCCGGTTCAAACCCCACCGGCCCATTCCAAAACGACGTGGCTATTACACTCCGTAATACGTTCGACCGCGTTGATCTGAAAGAGGCCAGTGGGACTCTGGAGAATCGCTCGTGCTGCCGGTTCGCTTGCCGCTCCGAGGCGGCGTCGCGCGACGTGGGGTATCGCCGGCGGTTGGGCTGATGCCCGGTTCGGACCGGGGTCCGAATCGAGCGGGAGACGGGGATCGAACCCGCGACGTCAAGCTTGGGAAGCTTGCATTCTACCGCTGAATTACTCCCGCATTCTCGGGCGGAAGACCCTCGCGGACCCCCCACTCGCGCGCCCTTCGGCGCCGGCCCCAATGTAGCACCGGCGGCGGGCAGATTGCAACGGACGCCCGAAAAAAAGGCGCCCTCGCGCGCTCCGGCGCGTATGTTGCGAGACACACTCCCATTGACCGGCACTTTCGAACGATGCCCGATTCTCCAGCTCGCTCCATCGACGTCGCCGTCGCGATCCTCCGCTCGCCCGACGGGCGCGTTCTGTTGTGCCGGCGCCCCGACGACGCCCGCTACGGCGGTCGCTGGGAGTTCCCCGGCGGCAAGCTCGAGCCCGGAGAATCGCACCACGAGGCGCTGCGTCGCGAGCTGCGCGAGGAGCTTGCGATCGATGCCCCCGAGGCCGCCCTGCTGCACACGGTCGAGACGCGCTACGATGATGGAGGCGTTTTCTCGGTACGCTTCTTCGTGGTCGAATCCTGGAGCGGCGAGCCCCGTCTGCTCGCAGCCTCGGAACTGACGTGGGTCAGGCCGGAAGACCTTTCCACGTTCGATCTTCTCGAGGGCAGCCGCGACGTCTGCCGTTTGCTGATCGCGCCGTCGCCGACGCGTTCAACCGAGGCACGGGATTCGAGTCACACTTGAAGCGGGACGCAGTCTCCCCTTGCGATGAATGCCGTCGGCTCACATACTGGGCACGAACGGTGGGGATGATCGAGAGACAATGAGCTGACTGCCGGGCGCCGCTCGACGGTCACGCCGAGAGAGGGAAACCATGCAGATGCACCGACCACGCTTCACACGAATCCGAGTACTTGCCTTTATCGCTGCCGCGCTCGCCGGCGCCGCGCTGACGCTCGTCGTCGTCGAGGTGCCGCAGCAGCGCTACCTCACGGTCAACCCGTCGCTGACGCAGCGCTTCGTCCAGGTCCCGAGCGAGCAGTCGCTGATCGACCTGAGCTACCGCCTGCAGAGCGTCCAGGGCGTCACCGGCGTCAGCTTCCGAGACTATTCGACGCGCGACCGCTCGGCGCTCGTGACCGTCTTCTTCAATCCGCGCCAGACCTCGGTCCGGCAGCTCAAGATCTTCATGCTGCACACTCGCATTCTCTGGCAGCAGGAGATGAACGTCTGATCGTCGATCGTCGATGACGAATACGACACAGGGGATCGCGGCTCATGCCGCGATCCCCTGTGTCTTTGAAGGGCGTCCGTGCCTAGCGCATGACGACGAGCTTCTCGATGACCTCCACCTTCCCGTCCGCGCTCTCGATCATCAGCCGGTAGAGGTAGACGCCGTTGGCGAGCGGATCTCGATCGTCGTCGAGCCCATCCCATTCGATGTGATTGAAGCCGAGGTGCACGTCGGCGGGTCCGAGCGGGATCGACTTGATCCTGCGACCGGCGACCGTGTAGATCGCGATCTCGCCTCCGGTCGGCTGCGAGCCGCCGGCGACACCGAAGGTGAACTCGGTCCGCTCGCGGAACGGGTTCGGATAGTTCACCGCCTCGACGATGCGCAACGCGCGCTCGACCTGGAAGCGAACGAACTCCGACTCGGTGCGGTTGCCCGAGGCATCGCGCGCCATGTAGGTGATGGTGTGCTCGCCGTTCTCGAGGCCGGGCGCCGGCGGCGTGTACACGAAGCTCGCCCGCGCGTCGCCTCCGGGGGCCGGATCGAACTGCGCGCCGGAGTCGAGCGTGATCTCGACGAGGTCGAGGAACATGCCGATCGCGGTCGAGTCGGCGATCCGCAGCCGGGAGTTGTCGAAGAGTCGAAGCTCGAAGCGTGCCATCGGCGAGACGAAGTCGCCGTCCATGACTCTGACGCCGTCGGCATAGACGGCAAGCCGCGGACGCGTCGTATCGAAGCCCGCACGCATCGACGCGGTGTCGGTATTGTTGTGCCGGTACGGCTCCGCCGGATCGTCGGTCGGATTGAGCTGGACGATGAACGCGTTCGACGCGCCGAATCGATCGGTGGCCAGATCGAACGCGACCTCGCGGCGCTCCATCGGCGCGATCGTCACCGGGAGCGCGTCGATCTCGCGCCACTCGCCGACCGATCGATGCCGAAGAGCGACGCCGACGCTGTCAGCGCCATACCTGCGCGAGAGGTTCACGACGGTGAGCGAAAGCCGCGCGGGATCTCCCTGCAGCACCGAGTCGCGATCGAGGTCGATGCTGCGCGGAACGATCGCCAGCTCCGGCGACGGCTCGAAGTCGACCTCGATCGAGCGCAGTCGCGTCGTCGAGTCCTGGGCGAATCGCGTGCGCAGCTCCAGGCGTGGGTAGCGCGCGACGTCGACGAAGCCGAGATCGATGTCACCCACCGCATCGGCGCTCGCGAGCGAATCGCGCACGCCGTCGCGACGCACACCGACAATCGTGACGACAGGCCGCGCGCCGGCGTCGCCGAAACCGAGCCGCGCCGTGCGCCACGCGGTCGCCGGACCGATCGTCGGAGTCGTCATGACTCCCGGAGAAGGCCTGATGAAGAACTCCATGTCCGTCGAGACCTTCGCGTACTGAACGCCGGTGCGACGCGCGCGAGCGAGCGAGTCACCGTAGACCCATGCCTGGCTCCGGGGCATGTCGCGGCCACCGATCAGCACGTACGAGTCGTCGTTGCCGATGCTGTCGACGTCGAAGACGGCGCCGAGCGACGCAAGCGCCTCGCGCAACGCGGCGCTCTCGCGCAGTCCATCGAACGATCTGCCGTTGGTGCCGACGACGACGGGATGTCCGGCGGGAATGGTCGCGATGAAGCGAACCGCCGAGTCGATCATCGGACCGTTCTCGAAGAAGACGTAGTTGACGTAGAAGTCCGGGATGAGCTCGAGCGTCTCGGGCTCGAGCACCGCGATCTGCAGGCCCGCCCGGTTCTGATTCGACAACCGGCGCTTCGTGCCCGATCCGTCCTCGACGTAGATGTCGATCTTGGTGTCGCTGATCAGGTCGCCGTTGGCGTAGCGCGACTGTCCGACGGCCTCGGCGACGAGCCGCGCGCGGCGCGATCCGGGGCCGACGCCGTCGTCGGCGTTGACGAGGTTCTCGGTGCGACCGGCCATCTGCAGCCGCCCGCCCATCAGGAACTCGGCGCGCGCGGCCGGCTCGACCGTGAACGTCTCGATCAACGGAAAGCGCCGGGCGATCTCGATGTCGCCGGTCGTGGAAATCGCGCGCCACCAGAACCGCCGCGCTCCACGCAGCTCCGACGGGATCGAGAACGTCCACGTCGTCGTGAGGTCGTCGGTCGTCATGCTGCCGACCGTCGCGCTGGTGAACGGCGCCGCATCGAACGTCGGGACGGTATCGACGGTGAGCTCGGCCCCGCCGCCGCTCGCGGGATTGAGCAGCCGGATCACGACGTCGTCGTAGCCGGCGACACGCCCGAACGACACCGGCTCCAGCGTCAGCGGCTGGTTCCCCCGCACCGGCACGACCTGTACGATGACGTTGTCGGCGCGGTAGCTCTCGTCGACCTGCATCAGGGGATCGGCCTCGATGCGGATCGTGTAATCGCCGGGCTTCCCATCGAGCGGGAGCGTCAGCGTCACCGACTGCGATCGACCGAGCCGCTCGACGATGACCGTGTCGGTGCGCTCGGTGCGGTCGGGACCGATGATCGTCCCGACGACCGTGATCGCCGTGTCGCCGTCGCCGTCGATCGCGAGGATCGGGCGACCGTAATTGAACAGGTCGACGCGCACCGTCGCCGCGCTGTCGGTGACCGAGAGCGCTCCGCCGGTCGCGTTGGCGAGCGAGAGATTCTGGAACCCGAGCTCGCGCTTGCGACTGACCTTCAGGTCCTGCGACGGATCGCCGAGCAGCGTGTACTGCATCAGGTGATTGCGCGCGCGGAAGCCCTCGTACCCCTGATGCCACCACGCCTCCTCAGCCCCTCCGAAGAGCGACCACTTCGCGATCGTGGTGAGCGCGCCGAGCGCGCGGACCGAGTCGTACGTGAAGTACGCGAGCGCCAGACCGACGGTCTGGTTGTTCATGCTCTGGTACGACCAGCCGGTCGAGCCGTAGGTCGCGATCGCGCCGCGCCGCGGGGCCTTCAGGAAGTCCTCGTTGCGAAGCGACGACTCGACCTCGGAGAACGCGCCGGTCTGACAACTGAACGTGCCGAGCACGAAGTATCGGCTGCCGTTGTCGATCTCCTCGGGCATTCCGAAGTCCAGGTCGAGCACCGTGCGCGAGCCGTGCCCGGCAGCGTTGACCCAGACACCGCTCTCGGCCATTGCCTCCTGCGCCCACCGCGAGTCCTCGTGCGGCGGCGTCGTTGGGAAGCCCAGGATCGTACGGCGCCAGCGAATCGTGGTGTCGCCCTGGAACCCCTGGTACATCACGTAGTCGCTCGCGAGCGCCTCGGCGAACGACCGGTTGACCGATACTTCTTCCGCGTTCTCGCCGCCGGCGATGAAGACGACCCGCTTGTTCCACTCCGCCGGCGCGCTCGTGTCGTACTCGATGATCTTGTCGACCATCACGTCGCCGTCGCGCGGGGTCATCGCGGGGATTCGCCCGATGAACTGGTTGAACGACGAGCCGACGTCGAATGACCAGCGCTCGATCGCCGTGTCGGCAAGACCGCGGAACGGCATCGTGTACCAGTAGTCCGACGCTGGCTCGCCGAAGGTCGGCACGTAGTCGATCATCTTGGATTTGAGCGTGCGACGCTGCGGATCGGCAGAGGCGTCGCCGAAGAGGATCACATAGCCGGGAGCCGGCGCCGCCCAGTTCGAGTCGGCGTACTGCAGAAACGAGCGTATCGGAAGTTGATGCTTCACGCCCGAGCCGAACTCGTCGTACACGTCGTTGACGTCGACGACGCGCACGGCGAAGTCGCGCGCTCCGGCCGGGGCGTGCGCTCTGCGATGCGCCGCCAAACGCTCGGCCTGGTCTCTGAACGCGGGATGCGTGATGATGATGAGGTCCGCACGATTGTCCGAGCCGACGAGCTCGTCCCGTCGATGGTAGCGCACGGCGGGTGTCACCTCGGCGCCGAGCACGAACTCCTCGCCCGGATCACCGGCGACGGTGAAGACGGCACGGTACCGATTCCCCTGGTCGCTCGGCAGCCATTCGTCGAGCGTGACGCCGCGACTCTCGAAGCCCGTCATCGGCGCGTACTCCTCGCGCGCGCTCGACAGGTCTCCCTTGCGGGCGACGAAGGCCCACGCCGCGTAGTCGCGCCCCTGCCGCGTCGCCACGGTACTGCCGAGTGCGGTCAGTGCGGCATCGAGCTGCGCCGGGATCGGATTGAGCCCGAAGCCGTGCGAGGTGCCCGCGACGATGAAGTTCCCGCTGCTCACGCCCTCGAGGAACGCCGCCGCGCGCGTCAGCTCGGCGGCATCGTTGAACGTTCGGAAAGCATCGCGTCGCACGATCGTGCCGGCCGCGTCGAGCTCGACCATGACGAGACCGAGGAAGAACGTGCCGCTGGCGACGAGAGAGTCGCCGAAGGTTGCCGAGAAGCCGTAGTTGGCGCGGTCGCCGCCGGCGTAGTACGTCCGCGACGACATCCGGAAATGCAGGCCGGGCGTCGCGCCCGAGTCGATGACCACGCGCGTGCGTGCGCTCATCGCGTGCGTCGCCGGCGCGGGTAGGCCGTTGAGCCGGACGCGCATCGGCGCACCGGTCGTCGCGCTGCTCGGGATCGTGAACCGCGGACTGGCCTCGGTCGTCGACGCGCGCCACGGTCCGCGCAGCTCGAACCAGTCTAGCAGAAGCCGGTACTGCACGTCGCCCTCGTGCAGGATGAAGATCTTCAGCGTGTTGCGTCCGTTGACGAGGAAGTGCGCTGGAACCGTCACGTCGATCGTCGTGTCGCTGCGCGGCGGCAGCATGAACGAGCCGGCACGCCCGTAGTCGTTGAGCACGAGGTCGATCGGCGTCGCCTGCGTCGCCGCGTTGGCGATGCGCACGCGCAGCGCGTAGGAGCCGTTGGGCTGGAGCGCCGGCGCGCAATTGAACGTGAAGCTCTCGTTGCGCGCACCCGAGCCCCGAAAGTCGTACCAGACGAAGCCTTCGCCCGGCACGCGCTCGGAGACGTGCACCGTCCTGATGTCACCACCCCATTCCTTCCCGCCTTCCTGGCCCTTTTCAGGCTCCGGCATCGACATGCCGATGAAGTACGTCAGCTCCTGCTCGAAGTGCAGCGTCGAGTCATACGCGCGCATGGCGGGCGCGTCCGCCGACAGCGCGACGTCGGCGATGCGCAGCGGTTCTCCGGCACGACCGTCCCACGACAGGACGTACGCGTTCGTGTCGGTTACCGCATCGTAGTAATCGGGCCAGCTCGAGTCGCCGCCGAAGAAGTCGCCATCGATGCCGCGGTTGCGCTCGCCCGGGAACTCGACGAAGTCGGCGCCGTCGAACCTGCCGTTCGCGTCGACGTCTCCGACATGGATCGGGCGCGACTGGCCGCGATGCTGCAGCGCGAGCAACGCGACAGGCGTGCCTGCGAGTGACGTTGCACTCTCGGTGAGCTCGGCGGCGGAGACGCGATAGATGCCGTCGCGCGGGACGAGCAGGATCATCGCCTCTCCGATCCCCCAGCCGACAGTGCCCGATTGCAGCGTAGCACGCGATGCGCGACCTCGCCAGCTCTTCGCCTGCGCATAGTTGACGACGAGCGCCGCGAGCGCGTGGTCGATCCCCGCGGACTCGACGACGGACTCCTTCGCGAGTCCCGTCGGAATGCCGCTCCACGTGAGCGCGATCGTGAACGCCGTGTCGACGGCGACGGTCGTGCCGGAGATGCGGATCGGATCGTAGGTCAGGGTGATGGTCGACAGTCCGCGGATCGAGCGCAGGGCGCCGATGCCGACACCCTGCCGTGCGGTCCCGTTCATCACTGGAGCTTCGAGCGGCATTGCCATGCTCGCCACGTCGGTCATCGCCGTGCGAAAGCCGGCGACGCCCGGAGGCACCGCGACGGTCAACTGAAGCGACGGCGCGGCGAGCGAATCGCGCTGAAGGGCATGCCGCGAAGCGTTGTGGGCGAGGCGAACCGCAGCTCCCTCACGCATCAGGTCGGCGCGCAGTTCGGAGATCCGCAGCACGACGCCGCTCGCGTCACTGCGCACGACGCTGACGCGCGCCTGCGCCGACGGCACAACGGACTGCGCGTGCAGCACAGTCGCCGCGGCCAGTAGAAGAACGAGACTGAGGAGGAAGCCCGGAAATCTCATGCGCTCAGGAGGATGGGTGTACCACGGCGCGTGCCGGGCCAACGATTCTGAGACGTAGCGGCGGCGAAGATGTTGGCGGGCGGTGATCGAGTCAATTCCTTTGACCGTCCGTTCCTGGCTGCGACGCGCGCGCCGCCCTCGCAGGCCAGGCACCGGGCAGGAACGAGCCGAGAACGAGCGGGAACGCGAGAAAGAGCTGCAGGCGGTCGGCGACGACCGGACTGGTGAAGCCGCCGACGATCACGGTGATCGTCGTTGCAAGCAGCCAGAGCGACGCGAATCGATCGAGCGGCCGCCGTGCCGCGGCAACGGTTCGCAGGTTCATGCGCAGCACGGCCCAGAACATCGCCGCCCACGCGAGCAGTCCCAGGATCCCCGCGCGCAGCAGTGTGTACATGTAGATGTTGTGCGGCATCAGCGAGCTGACGTTGTCGAACTCGATCGCCGTCGCGTTGCGGGTGATGGTCCCCATCGGCCAGCCGGTCAGCGGCCGCTCCATGATCATCACGCTGACATTGTAGAGCTCGAGCAGACGGTAGGCCGAGGAGCCCTCCTTCGAGGGATCGGAGACGGAGCTGGTGACGCGCTCGCCGAAGTCCACCCCGAGTGTCATGACCACCGCGGCGGACGCGACGACGAAGAGCGTCGACAGGACGATCGCGGCGCGGCGCTCGCGGCCGCGGAGCTTGAGGATGAGCACCGGAAGCGCGATGGCGATGCCGAGCATATACGAGCGGCGCATCGAGGCCATGAACATGATCGTCGCGATCGGCAGTAGCCAGACGAGCACGCGGCGGATCCGCGCGTACGTCTCGTCGCCGTCGGCGCGAATCAATAGCGCGACCACTCCGCCGACGGCCATCATCGCCAGCAGCAGGCCGTCGCGCCAGCTCGTCAGAAGTCCCCAGGCAATCCCCCACTTCAGCCAGATCGCCAGGCCCTCGACGAATCGGTACGATCCCGCCAGGATGATCATCCAGATCATCACCGGCACCTCGGATCGCCTGAACAGGAAGAGGTACAGGAAGAACGTGGCGACGAAGACCGGCATGTACAGGAGCTCGAGAGGCAGACGGATTCCGCCCTCGACCGCGAACATGTGCAGCAGCGGATACAGGCAGCAGACGATGCCGACGATCGTCATGCTCCGGGAGACCGGCGAGCGCTCGAACCAGTAATCGCCGATCGCGATGCGCCGCATCATCTCGAGTCCGAGGATCACCAGCAGCAGCACCTCGATGAACGAGAACGCGTTGCCGACGATGGGTTCGAGAAACCACAGTCTCAGTGGCGAATCGTCGACGCGGGCGCCGTAGCCGAGTGTCAGGACGACGACCGCCACGATGAACAGACGGACCGGGTCGGCGAAGTAATCGCTGACGACCCGTGACGGCGCGGCATAGGCGGTATTCGCGGCGACGGTCCTCACGTGGCAATGAGCTCCTCGGTCTCGTGACGCAGCGTCCGTCCGGCGAGCTCCTCGATGAGCTCGACGGTGCGGCGGACGAAGGCATCGACCGAATACTCGTGGAGCGCGCGCTCTCGTCCGATGCCGACGCGGCGTGCGACCTCATCGGGCTCGTCGAGCAGCCGCTCGAGCGTCGCGAACAGGGCGTCGACGTCGTCGGCCGGGTAGATGAAGCCGCCATCGCCGATTACCGCGGGGATCTCTCCGCTCGAGGATCCGACGACCGGCGTCTCGACGAGCATCGCCTCGGCGAGCACGCGTCCGAACTGCTCGCACCAGGCGGCGCGCGACGGCAGCACGAACGCGTCCGCGGCGCACATCCAGGTGCGGATCTGCTCGTTGGCGACCGAGCCTCGCAGCTCGATGCGATCGCCCGCGCCGCTCGTATCGGCGCGCGCGCGAAGGACGACGTCGTGTTCGCCGGCGCCCAGCAGCACGAGCCGCATCGGCCGCTCCGGACGCGTCAGCGCGAGTCGCGCGAAGGCGTCGACGAGGTCGTCGAGTCCCTTGAGCTCGAGCAGGCGGCCGGCATAGAGAACGATGAACTCGTCGACGGCCAGGCCGAGCGCAACCCGCGCCTCGTCGCGCGGAATCCGCGTGAAGAGCGACTCGTCGACACCGAAGAAATTCGTCCGGGCGGCGGTGAAGCCCTCGGCGTGCAGGGCGCGCGTGGCAGCGTCGTTGATGCACATCGCGGCGTCGAACCGTTCGTGCATCGTGCGCGCGAGCCAGCGGAAGAAGAATGCCGGCCGATACCACAGCCGGTCGTACGGCATGATCCAGCAGGCGTAGAAGGCCACGCGCGCCGTCGGAGCGTAGATCCGGCGCAAGGCCTCGATCTGCACGGCGAACGACGAGAACGCCTCCTCCATCAGCACGATCACCTCTGGTCGGGACTCGCGCATCGCACGGGCGACTCCCGAGAGGTAGATCGAGCGCACTTCACGACCCGGGAACGTGACCCGACCGACGACCGTGCGATACGGCTCGTCCGGCTCGGACGCGTGAACGTTCCACTGCGAGTTCTCCGGCCAGGCATGCGGCGACAGCAGCGTCAGGTCGATGTTCGCCATGCGCGCGACGCGCGTCCACCGGCGGCGCACGCTCGCGACCGGCGCGACGTGGTCGACCACGAGGACGCGCAGCGCTCGCGCCGTGGGCTCGCCGGTACGCACGGTATGCGCCCGTGCCGTGCGCTCTCTGGCGCCCACCAGTGGCTCGCTCGACCTGTGCTCGCTGGCGCTCATCAGTTGCGGCTCTGCTCGCCGCCGGCGGCAATGCGCCTGCGGCGCCGGCCGCCCAGGGCCTCACGCAGCGCCATGACGCGCTCGGGATCAACCGCCTGCGACTGTCGACGGAACGCCTCGACGATGAACACGCCGACGATTCCCGCGATGATCAATGCCGGAAACGCCACGAGCATCGTGATCGTCCGACGCGGCGCCGAGCGGAACTCCGGCGGCACGGCAGCGTCGAGCGCGCTGACCGTCGGCAGATCACGCGCCTCCTGCACCTCCTCCTGATGGTACTGCGCCTCGAGGAACGTGTACACCTGGGTGGCGACCTCGAGATCGAGCTTGAGCGTCGCGTAGTCCTTTGCCAGATCGGGGACGTTGCGCATGTCGAGCGCGAACGGCGCCGAGCCGGTGCTGCCGCTGGAGACGCGGTTCTTCTGCTGCGCGAGCTGGCGCAGGCGCGCCTCGAGCATCTTCACCTGCGGCGTCGCCTCGGTCAGCTCGCTCTGCGCGGCGCGCAGCTCGAGCTCGGTCTTCTGCACCTGCGCCTCGATCTCGGCCAGCGCCGTGACCGACGCCTCGACCTGCTTGTCGAGCGCGATCGCCTTGTTCGCGCGCTGGAACTGCATCATCGCGACCTGCGCCTGGTCCATCTCCTTGCGCTTGATCGTCTTCATTCGACCGATGAACTCGCGCGATCGCCGCGCGCTCGAGATGTTCTTCTCGCGATTGAAGCGATCGAGCAGGTCGATCGACGCGTTGACAACGTCCGCGGCGAAGCGCGCGGCCTCACGCTGCTCGTCCTTCGACGGCATGTAGCCGGTCTTCGCGTTGTAGGTGATCTCGATCATCCCCTCGCGATCGGAGCTCGCGTCGAGCTCCCCGCGCAGTCGCGTGCGGGCCAGCTCGTACTGTCCCGGGGCAAGCCCGTAGCGCTCGATCAGATTGAACCGGCGCACGAGGCTGTCGGCGAGCGTGCGCGAGCCGAGCATCTTGACGAAGATCTCCGCCGAGCCGTTCTTGCCGAGCGACTGCAGGTCGAGCCCGGCGCTCTTGCCGATCAGGTCGGTGAAGCTGACACCCTTCTGCTGCTCCGGCGGCATGAGCGTCGCCGACGCGCTGTAGGTCTGCGGCTGCACCGAGGTATAGCCGATCACGACCGCCATGCCGAGCACGACGAACGCGACGAGCTTCCAGCGATGACGCGCGAGGATGATCAGGTAATCGTAGACGTGCGCACGCGGCGGCGGCTCGCCGGCAAGGGCGATCTCGTGTCCGTTGTTCATCAGGGGGCTCTCGCTTGCGTTCATCGGTTCAGGTCGGACTGGTCACTAGTTCGCGTTGCTTGCGCGGATGCTCACGACGACGGCAATGATCGTCGCGACCTGTGCCGCAATCGTCATCACCGTCGTGAAGCCCTCCCAGAACTCCGCCGGCTTTTCCTCCGGAACCCAGATCTGGTCGCCCGGCTCGAGCCGGTAGCTGTCGTCGTTGGAGGCGAGAAAGACCTCGCCCGATCCTTCCTTGACGATCTCGGTCGCTCCATCGTCTGCGCGCCAGCCGAATCCGCCGGCGAGCTCGACATACTCACGGTAGGTCATTCCCTCGTGATAGGTGACCGCACCGGGGTTGTTGACCTTGCCTGCCACGCGAATGACGCCCTTGGTCTCCGGCACGTGTACCGAGTCATTGTCCATGAGGACGAGATTCTCCGACTGGTCGCCGCGCATCAGCGCGGCGAAGTCGACGGTCATCTCGCCCGGGCGGTTGAGCTCGCGGATCTTCTGGCGGCGGTAATCGATCTCCTCGCGTGAACGCTTCTCCGGGTCGATCTCGTTGATCGACGCCAGGCGTGGATCAGGTTCGCCGGCGAGTCTCCGACGGAACAGCGACGCGTTGTCGAGCGATGCATCGGGAGTGACGCCTCCCGCCTGCTGCAGGACGTCGTACAGACGCGTGCGGCCGCGTTCGATCGCATAGGAGCCCGGGAACGCGACCTCGCCGGTGACCACGACGCGGTCGGTCTTGCGGAAGCTGCCGATGCCGCGAACGAACACGCGGTCGCCAGGACGCAGCGCGCGGTCGTCGCTGACGGAGCCGTCGGCCCCCAGGCGGTGGATCGATCGCTCGACGACGACGCCGCTCTCGTCGACGCTGACGACTTCGACCGAATCGCGATCGGCGTCGGCGGTCGGTCCCATCGCGTAGCGGATGATCGAGGAGATCGAATCGCGCTCGTTGAAGGTGTACTCGCCCTCTCGCTGGACGGCGCCGAAGACCTGGACGATCGCGTTCTCGTCCTGGAACGGAACGATGACGACGTCGCCGTCCTCGAGCGGCGGGTTGGCCGTGCGCTCACCGAGACTGTAGAACGGCAGCAGGTCGACCATCGAGGTCCGTCCGTCGGCGTGGCGCACGCTGATGCGGCGCATCTCGGCCTGCGACGAGGCCCCGCCGGCAAGCGCGATCGCTTCGCTGACGCGGGTCGTCGGCGCGGCGACGATCGCACTCGGCGTCAGCACAGCGCCGGTGACGTTGACCTTGAACTTGCGCATCCGTCGCAGCGCGACCGCGACGCTCGCCGAGTGGTAGGTGCGCGCGACGGCATCGGCGACCGCGCGCTCGACCTGGCTGAGCGTCCTGCCGCGGACGTCGACCGCGCCGACGCCCTGGATCAGCAGCCGCCCGTCGGGGCTGACCTCGAGGTCCTGCTGGATCGGCCTGGCCGAGACGATCGAGATCGTCAGGACGTCCGCCGGACCGACCCGATAGACGTTCGGATCGATCGGACCTTCGTAGAGGCCCGAGGTCTCCTCGGTCCGGATCCGTCCCTCCCGCAGCGCCGTCGTATCGACCGGCGCGGGGTCGCCGGTCGTGCCGGGATAGCGCGGACCGTCGCCGGTGACGATCTGGGCGCGGAGCGTTCCGGTAACCGTGAGGAGGAGCGCGATGCCGAGGATGAGGCGCAGTCGACGGTAGGAAGTCATCGAATAGGGTTCAGAGGCTGTTCGGACCACGGACGCGGTGTCGTCCGGCGGGCGCGGGCGCCCGTTCGAAGACACCGCGCGCGGATACAGTTTCATAAGGTACACCCCGGTGAGGGACGGACGCAAGGATTCAGGGGTGCCCCCCGCCGGCTGGGAGTCGTCGTTGTCGAGACGGCTCCAAGACAAGAGTGCGAACCGGCGGGCGCCGATTCGCACTCGAAGTAACCACCGGTCGGCTCCTCGTCGATCAGGAGACGATCGCCTTGAGGTACTGCCGGCGCATGCGCGCGATCGAGGTGATCGAGATCTCCTTCGGACAGACCGCCTCGCACTCACCGAAGTTCGAGCAGTCGCCGAAGCCCTCGGTCTCCATCTGATCGACCATCCGCACGACGCGGCGCTTTGCCTCGGACTCGCCCTGCGGAAGCAGCGAGAGCTGCGAGATCTTCGCCGCAGTGAACAGTGCGGCCGAGCCGTTCGGGCACGCCGCGACGCAGGCGCCGCAGCCGATACACGCGGCGTAATCCATCGCCTCGTCGGCGGCGGCCTTCGCGATCGGCAGCGAGTTCGCGTCGACCGCGTTGCCGGTGTTGACCGAGACGTAGCCGCCGGATGCGATGATCCGATCGAGCGCCGAGCGGTCGACGACCAGGTCGCGAAGGACCGGGAAGGCCGTCGCGCGCCAGGGCTCGATCACCACCGTGTCGCCGTCGCGGTAGTGCCGCATGTGAAGCTGGCAGACGGCCGTCCCCTTCCAGGGACCGTGCGCCTCGCCGTCGATCACCATGCTGCACGAGCCGCAGATGCCCTCGCGACAGTCGTTGTCGAACTCGATCGGCATCTCTCCGTTGGAGATGAGCTTCTCGTTCAACAGATCGAGCATCTCCAGAAAGGACATGTGCGGGTTGACCGCCTCGAGCGTGTAGGGCACAAGCTTACCAGGAGCAGTTGGAGCCTCCTGACGCCACACCTTCAGTTTCAGAGTCATTCCGTGGTCTGTCATGGCTCACCTATTTGTAGCTGCGCTGTGAGGGCTTGACGAACTCGAAGTCGAGCTCCTCCTTGTGCATCATCGGGGTCGCGCCTTCGCCGGCAAACTCCCAGCAGCCGACGAACCGGAAGTTCTCGTCGTCGCGCTGGGCCTCGCCCTCCTCGGTCTGGTACTCCTCGCGGAAGTGACCGCCGCAGGACTCCTCGCGCTGCAGGGCGTCGCGAGCCATGAGCTCGCCGAGCTCCATGTAGTCGGCGACACGTCCGGCGAACTCGAGGTGCTTGTTCATCATGTCCTGCGAGCCGGGGACGCGCAGGTTCGACCAGAACTCTTCGCGTAGCGCCGCGATCGCGGTGATCGCGTGCTCGAGGCCGGCGCGGTTGCGCGCCATGCCGACGTTGTCCCACATGATCTGCCCGAGCTCGCGATGGAACTGGGTCGGGCTCTTGGTGCCCTTGATGTCGAGCAGTCGCTGCAAGCGCGCGCGCGACGCCTCGACGGCCTCGCCGACCTCCGGCGAGCTCTCGCTGATCGGCGCGAGCGTCGTGCCGGCGATGTAGTTGCCGAGCGTGTGCGAGATGACGAAGTACCCGTCGGCCAGTCCCTGCATCAGCGCGCTGGCGCCGAGGCGATTCGCGCCGTGGTCGGAGAAGTTCGCCTCGCCGAGCACGAACAGACCGGGCACCGTGCTCTGCAGCTCGTAGTCGACCCAGAGGCCGCCCATCGTGTAGTGCACAGCCGGATAGATGCGCATCGGCGTCTGGTACGGGTCGTCGCCGGTGATCTTCTCGTACATCTCGAAGAGGTTGCCGTAGCGCTCGGCGATGGTCTGACGGCCGAGGCGCTTGATCGAGTCGGCGAAGTCGAGGTAGACCGCCATGCCGGTCTCACCCACGCCCTTGCCCGCGTCGGCCATCTCCTTCGCGTTGCGCGATGCGACGTCGCGCGGGACGAGGTTGCCGAAGCTCGGGTACTTGCGCTCCAGGAAGTAGTCGCGCTCGCCCTCGGGGATCTGATCGGCCGTGCGCTTCTCGCCGGGATTCTTCGGAACCCAGACGCGACCGTCGTTGCGGAGGCTTTCGCTCATCAGCGTGAGCTTCGACTGGTAGTCGCCGCTGACGGGAATGCACGTCGGATGGATCTGCGTGAACGCGGGGTTGGCGAAGAACGCGCCGCGGCGATAGCATCGCCAGGCCGCGGTGACGTTCGAGTTGCGCGCGTTCGTCGAGAGGTAGTAGACGTTGCCGTAGCCGCCGGTGCACAGCAGCACCGCGCTGCCGACGTGGCGCTCGAGCTCGCCGGTCGCGAGGTTGCGCGCGACGATGCCGCGGGCGCGGCCGTCGGCGACGATGAGATCGACCATCTCGTGCCGCGCGTACATCTCGACCTTGCCGAGGTCGACCATGCGCATCATCGCCTGGTAGGCGCCGAGCAGAAGCTGCTGGCCGGTCTGGCCGCGGGCGTAGAACGTGCGCGAGACCTGCGCGCCGCCGAACGAGCGGTTCGACAGCAGTCCGCCGTACTCGCGGGCGAACGGAACGCCCTGGGCGACGCACTGGTCGATGATGCGATTCGAGTTCTGCGCCAGACGGTAGACGTTGCCTTCGCGGGCGCGATAGTCACCGCCCTTGATCGTGTCGTAGAACAGACGGTAGATCGAGTCTCCGTCCTCGGGGTAGTTCTTCGCGGCGTTGATGCCGCCCTGCGCGGCGATGCTGTGCGCGCGACGGGCGGAATCCTGGATGCAGAACGCCTTGACGTTGTAGCCGAGCTCGC
The DNA here is from genome assembly GCA_035539855.1 of Kapaibacterium sp. (SeqCode). GTDB lineage: Bacteria > Bacteroidota > Ignavibacteria > OLB7 > OLB7 > DATLHO01. Next base: position 56,232 of record DATLHO010000153.1, read on the forward strand.
CGAGCGAGGCGGCCGCGGCGGCGCCGGCCAGGCCGGTGCCGACGACGATGATCGTGTGCTTGCGCTTGTTGTTCGGGTTGACCAGCCGGCAGGAGTTCAGGTAGTTCGACCATTTCTGATCGAGGGGACCGCTCGGAATCTTCGCTTCGAGCTTCGGGTGCGTCGTAACGGTCTGGCTCATACCGATGCCTCGCGCAGGTAAATCCAGATTGGGAGGAAAAGGAAGCCGAGCGCAAGCAGCAGGCCCAGCACGAACGCCACCGAGTAGATTGCCTTGGACATGCGCGGCTTCATCGCGCCGAGCGACTGAAGCATGCTCCAGACGCCGTGTCGCAGATGGAAGCCGAGCAGTGCCGTGGCGACGACGTAGAAGATCACCCACCCGATGTTGCGGAAGGTCTCGACGACCAGCAGATGCAGGTTGCGCGCCTCCTTGCCGTCGAGCGTCGTGACGTATCCGTCGGCGACACCGGGACCGAAGCGGAACTGCCAGATGTGCACGACGAGGAAGATCAGCAGCACGATGCCGGTGATCGCCATCGTGCGCGAGCTCAGACCCTGTCGGCTTTCGCCTCCGCGGCTCTTGTACACCTCGTAGCCCTGTGCGCGCGCCTTCTTCCGGCGCAGCGCGATCGCGATGCCGAGGTAGGCGTGCAGCAGGATCACCAGCGCCAGCATGATCTCGACGAACACGAGCAATCCACCGAATCCACTGAGGAACGCGGTGTAGCGATTGAACGGATCGGGATTGGTCTGGAGGAGGCTGAGGTTGCCCGAGAGGTGGGCGATGACGAAGGCGACGAGAAGGATGCCGGTGATCCCAGTGAGGAGCTTTCGCCCCACCTGGGAGGAAAGGGCATCGAGAAATTTTGCGTGCGTACTCATAGGAGGACGGAAAATTACGACAACGCGTGAGAAGTACGATGTTGCATTACGTAGCGCTTCGGTCTCGGCTCAGGAGAGTGCGTCGAGCGCCGACCGCGTCGCGGCCGGATCGTTGGTAATGATGGCGTCGACGCCCAGATGCACGCAGCGTGCGATCTCCTTCGGTCGATCGACGGTGTAGACGATAACGGCGAGGCCGTGCATGTGCGCGTCACGCACGCGGTCGGTTCGAAGCTGCGAGCGCGCCATGACGACCGCCTGGGCGCCCACCCTCAGCGCGGCGCGCGAAGGCGCGCCGAAGTCGAGCGGTTTGAGAAGGACCCCGCGCGCGATATCCGGGGCCCGATCGCGCAGCGCCGCGACGAGGCGATGATCGAACGAGGAGAGGAGCACCGAGCGCGACGTGCCGGTCGCGCGCACGGCGTCGACGACGGCTTCGGCGAGCGAGAGGTCTCCCCCGCTCTTGAGCTCGATGTTGACGATGAGATGCGTCCCGAGCAATTCGAGCACCGCGGCGAGCGTCGGGACGCGCTCGTCCGAGAATCCCGTATCGAACCAGCTTCCGCAGTCGAGCTCGCCGAGGGCGTCGATGCCGATCGACGAGAGCCGGCCTCGACGGCCGGTCGTGCGGCGCAGCGTGCGATCGTGATGCACGACGGCGATGCCGTCGCTGGTCAGTTGCACGTCGAGCTCGACGCCGTCGGCGCCATCGTCGACGGCGCGGCGGAACGCTGCGATCGTATTCTCCGGCGCCGACGCCGACGCGCCCCGATGCGCGATCACCAGCGGTAACCGCTCCGTGCGCGGCCACTCGAACGGCAGGCGCGCCGGCCTGCTCACTCGAACCGCTCTCCGGGTGTCACCGGCCGACCGCGAAGATACTCCTCCGCGCTCATCGCCCGACGACCCTCCGGCTGCACGATCAATACCTCGAGCCGCGACGAGCGGCACTCGACGAAGAGACGCCTGCCGTCGCTCGACAGCGCGCCGGGATGCGTGTCGCTCGCGTCGCCGGTCATCGTCTGGTCGGCGACGGCTTCGACGACCGATCGGCTTCGGAGGACCTTCACCATCGTGCCGCCGCGGTGCGTGAACGCACCGGGATGCGGCGAGAGTCCCCGGATGAAGTCGTGGACACGCTCGGCCGGAAGATCCCACTCGATGCGACAGTCGTCGCGGAAGATCTTCGGCGCTGGCGTCGCCTGCGTGTCGTCCTGGATCCGCGGCTCGACGGCGTCGCGCTCGATCAGTCCGAGCGTCTCGACCACCGCTTCGGCGCCGACCGACATGAGCACGTCGTGGAGCTCGCCAGCGGTCGTCTCCGGATCGATCGTCACGCGTCGCTGCAGGATCATCGAGCCGGTGTCGACCGTCCGTCGCAGGAAGAACGTCGTCACGCCGGATTCGGTCTCGCCGTTGATCAACGCCCAGTTGATCGGCGCGGCGCCGCGGTACTTCGGCAGCAGCGACGCGTGCAGGTTGAAGCTGCCGCGCGAGGGAATCGAGAAGATCGACTCGGGCAGAATCCGGAACGCGACGACGCAGATGACGTCGGGACTCTTCGAGCGAACGAGCTGCTCGAACCCGGGATCCTTCAACGACTCGGGAGTGGCGACCTCGAGCCCGCGCTCGAGCGCGAAGCGCTTGACGTCGGACTGGATCGTCTTCAATCCCCTGCCCTTCTGCCGATCCGGCGTCGTCACGACCAGGGGCACGACGTATCCGGCGTCGACGATCGCGCGCAGCGATTCGACGGCGAACTCCGGCGTCCCCATGAAGATCACTCGCATCATCCGTGCATCGTCGGTTTCGAATCGAGTGTCATCACGATCTCGGCCTCGCGCGTCGAGAGCTCGTCGAGCCGCGCGCGAACCTCCGCCTCCGGATAGTACTCGCACGCGATGTCATAGAACGTCCGGTAATGACCGGCTTCGGAGGCGAGCAGCGACGCGTAGAACGCGCGCAGCTCCTCGTCGGGCACGTGCCGGCTCAGCAGCGAGAACCGCTCGCACGACCGGGCCTCGATCAGCGCCGCGACCAGCAGCAGGTCCATCATCCGACCGGGCTCGCCCTTTCGCACCTCTCGGTGCAGCGCCTGCGCGTACGGGTCGCCGGGATCGTGCTCGAGCACCGTGCCGCGCCGGCGGATGTAGTCATAGACGAGCTCGAAGTGCTCCATCTCCTCGCGCGCCAGGGCGATCATCTCGCGTACGAGACGGTCGCGCTCGGGGTATCGGCTCACGAGCGCCATCGCGTTGACCGCCGCCTTCTTCTCGCAGTGCGCGTGATCGAGGAGCACGCGATCGAGGTCGGTCTGGGCGACGGCAATCCATCCGGGCTGGGACGGGGCCTTCAAGCAGAGCATCGTTCGTTCAGGGGTCAGGGAGTTCGAGCGGCCCGCCGCCAATATCCACCATCCGCTCGGTCGCAAGCCTGACATCCGACATATCTCGAAAAGTATCCGAAGCGCGAGCCGCTCACGAGAGCTGCCGGATCACGAAGTAGATCGCGAACACCAGCATGACGACGCCATAGGTGCGCTCGAGCGTCCTCGTGCGCATCGTCGACGCCCATCGGGCGCCGATGAAGCCGAAGGGAATCACGCCGGCCGACAGCAGCAGCGCCGTCGGCCACAGGATGTTGCCTTCGATCGCGTGGCCGATCGTGCCGGGGATAGCAAGCGCGGCGACGCAGAAGAGCGACGTCGCGACGGCCTCCTTCGTCTCCATGCGAAGGATCTTGACGAACACCGGCACGAGCACGATGCCTCCGCCGATCGCCAGAAAGCCGGAGATGAAGCCCGCGATCGCGCCGCCGGCGAAGAGCATCCACGCGGGCCGCTCGGCGTGAACCGGCGCCGGGAGCGCGGGATCGACCGCCCGGGCAAATCCCCGCTCGATGAACAGCCACGCCGAGTAGGCGAGGATGAGCCCCGTGAGCACCATCAGCAGCGTCCCGGGCGTGCGGCCGGTCAGCAGCACGCCGACCTGGCTCATCGGAATCGCGGCCGCCAGAGCGCGCCATGCGACGTCGAAGCGCACCATGCGCGAGCGGATGTAGACGATCGATCCCGAGATCGCCGCCGGGATCGCGGCCGGCAGCGGAGTCGCGACCGAATGGATCTCCGAGAGGCCGAGAATCAGCCGCAGCAGCGGCGTCGCCAGGAGAGCGCCTCCGACGCCGAACATGCCGGAGTTGAGCCCGATGAACGTACCGATGAGGACCGTGATCACTTCAGTCATAAGGCAGTCAGCCGCCCCCGGGCGCGTAGGGCCGATACACGAGAGCGAATCCCGCCTGGACGTAGAGGAGCGTGCCGTTGAGTCGCTCGTCGTAGCCCGACATCGACATGATCGAGGCGCCGGCCCGCGTGCGCAGGTCGACGTGCGTGCCGACGTCGAAGGCGATCCGATAGCCGACCATCGCACCGACATCGAAGCCGCCGCGAAGCCCGGTGCGCAGGGGCTCGTCGCGCTCATCGGTCGGCTCGGTGCGCAGCGAGTGCATTGCGAGGCCGGCCAGCGGCGTGATCGCCCAGCGACCGAAGCGCGCTTCGTAACCACCGACGACCGAGCCGGCGAGCATCGGAAGGTCGCCCGACGGCCACACGACACCTCCGGCGACGAACGGAGACGGCGCATGCGCGACGCCGACGTTCAGCTCGAGGATCACCGTCAGCGCGTCGTAGTACGCCTCGCCAGCAAGCGTGGCGCCGTAGGCAGCGTCGATTGCCTCGCTCGCATCGCCGAGGACGTTCGCGGAGCGGTAGCCGGCGCTGAAGGCCATGCCGAAGCGATCCTCTCGGTACACGCCGATGATGCTGGCTCGCACGACCGCCGCGCGCCAGCTGCCGTCGTACGCCGAGGCGAAGCTCTCGGCCCGCGCGCCCAGGTCGCCGCGCCCGCGCAGACCGCGCAGGTGCAGGTGGTTGAGGAGCAGATTCAGAAACCGCCGATCCTCGTCGCTCGGGCCGCCCTCGTCGTAGCGCGCGGCGATGCGCTGGGCGCTGGTTCTGATGAGCTCTCGGAGCGATTCGGCGTGCTCGTCGGCGAACGGTCCTACGCCGCTCTCGGTCGACGCCGCGGCGAGCAGCCTCGAGATCGCGGAGCTGTCCTCGACGACGTCCGTCGCGGGCAGCGCGACGAGAAGCGCAAGACGCTCGTAGCCACTGAGCCATGCGGGTGACTCGCCTCGACGACGCTCGTCGAGCAGGGCGATCGTCTCGCGCACGGTCGCCGAATCAGCCCGGCGCGCCGCGTCGACGACGAAGGCGCGCGCGCTCTCGACGAACGGAAGGTCGCGGCGGAAGTCGGCGATCCGTCGCTCCAGCGTCGCGGGCTGCGCCGCGAGCGGCAGCGAGAGACCGACGATTCCGGCGAGCGTCGCGAGCCCGAGCCGCGGCCTAGGCATCGGGGCGCCCGCCGCCGGCGACGATCGTCTCGGCCGCTCCCTGGAGCTGGCCGACGAGCGCCGTGTCGGTGCCGACGACGAACACCTGCAGCACGAGCTCGCGTCCGGTCTTCGGGTCCTTGAAGTTCTTGAACATCCCGGTGCGGATCGTCTCGCGCTGGTGGATGACGTACTTCTCCTCGTCGATGAACGTGCGCTCGCGCCACTCGACCGTCTCGCCGGCGATCGTCGAGCGCGTGTGCGATGTCTCGAGCGTGTCGGCGATATGCTCGACGGGCGACGACGTGACGTTGATCACGAGAATCCCGCGCTGGACATCGCCGTCGTCGTCGGGATTGATGATGATGAACGAATCGTAGGCGGCGTCACGCGTCCAGTCGGCATCGAAGTCGACCGGGACGGTGAGGTTGAGCTGCGGCGCGCGGGTGTTCTTCGGCTCCAGCAGCAGGTTCTTCGTGGGGATTCCCTTGAGCAGCACGGTGTGATCGCGCCTCGTGGCGCAGCCGCCGGCGGTGACGGCGACGGCGAGCAGCACGATCGACAATGACCTCGAAGGACGCATGGCGGACCTCCCACCCGTTGTGAGTCTCACGGTACGATGCTGATCGACTCGGCGGACTTCATCAGCTCGGCGACGCGCGCCGGATCGCTGCCGGCGACGTAGACATGCAGGTGCAGCGGCGTTCGCGCGAGCTCGGACGAGAGCTGGGCGAAGATGTCGGCGCTGCGCAGATCGCGCTTCAGGTAGCGTCCACCCCCTTCGATCGTCTCCTCGGCAAGCCGCCACTCCAATGGCTGTCCCGCGACGAGCACGCGCTCGCCGGCGACCGTTGATTCGCCCGCGAACGGCTGCTGCGGCGTCGGTCCCACGTAGATGCGCATGTAGCCGGGCGTCACCGCCGTCGAATCCTCGAGCCCGGGATCGTCGGTGTGCACGATGAAGAACAGATCGTCCGGCATCCGCGAGGCGCCCTTGACCTGGTAGCCATCCGGGAGCGTGATCCAGAGATCCGGCGCCGGCGTGATCGACGTCGGAAGCTGAAAGCGACCCGGCGGAAGATCCGTCGTCAGACGCGCGGACGTATCTCGCGCGAGGCTGTCGCGAGCGATGCTGTCACGACGCTCGATGCTGTCGCGGCGCGCGCGCTCGTTGGCGGTCGGGTCGCGCGCGGTTTCGGTGCACGCGGCGAGACAGAGCCCGGCGAGCGTGGCGCAGAGCATCGCGGCAGCCGACGGCCGCCTCATGCGAACGTCCCCAGGTGCTCGCGCAGCCGATCGGCGATCTCGGGGCGCGCCTCGATCACGTCGTGCACCGTCAGCAGCGGATGCACTTTCAGGCCGGTCGACTTCTCGAGCTCCTCGCGCGCGGTCCCGCTGCCACGCTCCAGCGGCTCGCCGCGATCGAACGCGATGAGGAATCCGAGCGACTCGCAGCCGGCGTCGCGGAGCTTCTCGATCGACTCGAGCTTCGTGCCGCCGGTCGTGATCACATCGTCGACGATCGCCGCCTTGTCGCCGCGATTGAGCACGCCGAGAAAGGCGCTCTTGTCGCCGTGACTCTTCGCCTCCTTGCGATCACTCACCGCACGGATGTTCTCCCGCGCTCCTCCCTGCATCGCGATCGCGGTCGCCGTCGCGATGGGAATCCCCTTGTACGCCGAGCCGAAGACCACCGTCGCCTCGTCGAAGTCCGGCGTCAACTGCAGCAGTCCCGCGTACAGCCGGCCCAGCGTCGCGAGCTGGCGGCCGTTGCACAGCGAGCCCGTGTTGAAGAAGTACGGCGACGTGCGTCCGCTCTTGAGCGTGAACTCCCCGAAGGTGAGCACGCCCTCGCTCATGAAGAACTCGAGCGCTTCGGTCCGCAGGTCGGTGAAATCGTAGAGATGCATCGGTGCGTGTTTCGATTGCGGTCGTGTGATGGCGTGGTGCGCGCGCGGCCTGTCCGCGCGCCTCAGATCGCGAGATCCTCCGGAACGTCGATAATCATGCGGAGCATCGCCGAGGAAAGCGTCTTGCCCTGGGCATCGAGCTTCAGCGAGACTGTGCCGCCGCCGCCGAGCGTGTTGTGCAGCAGGAAGTTGAGCGCGTGGAGATTCGGCAGCTCGAAGCGCTCGACCGGTCCGTGACAGATGCCGGTGAAGTGCTCCTTGACGCGCTTGGTCGTCAGCGCCGCGGCGATGATCGGATAGTACTCGGGCCGGCGCGCGATGACGCCGACGTTGCCGGCATCGCCCTTGTCGCCCGAGCGCGCGTGCGCCAGTGAGAGTAGCTGGACCTGTTTCATGCTCGCTCCCCGTATGAAAGACTACGACAGTGAATGTCTACGACTCGACGACCTCGATCTTCACGCGCGGATCGATCCGCGTCTTCTCGATGAGCGCCGGCCAGTACGCGACCACCTCGGAGGGACGCGGACGGCCGCCGGCGAAGCCGGTGACGTTCGGCGGACCGGTGAGGATCAGCGGCGCAATCTCCTTGCCGAAGCGCTCGACCGACTTGATGTCGTGCGAGCGTACGCCGATACGCATCATCACTTCCTGCGGATCGGGATTGACCGCCTCGGAGAGCGGTCCGTGGCAGGCGTTGTATCCCACGTACTCCGTGAGGATCTCGTCGAACTGCAGGCCGAGACGCTCCAGCCGCGCACGCAGGATCGCGTCGCCGGCGCGGGCCTTGTCGATTGCCTCGGGCCACGCGTAGGTGAGCGTCGCGAAGGCGGAGTAGCCGTCGGAATAGCTCATCGACACCTTGTAGAACGGCGTGTTCTCCCGTCCCTCGATGCCGTGCACGCGCACGCGGTCGTCCCCGAGATCCTCGAGGTGGATCGTCGTGAAGTCCGCGATGACGTCGGGCGTGATGTAGTTGCGCGGATCGCCGATCTCGTAGAGGCACTGCTCGGCGACGGTGCCGCGCGAGACGCGGCCGCCGGTGCCGGCGTGCTTGGTCACGAAGAACTCGCCGCTCGGAAGCGCCTCGATGATCGGGAAGCCGACGTTCGCCATGTCGGGCACCGAGCGCCAGTCCTCCATGTAGTTGCCGCCGGAGCTCTGCGCGCCGCACTCGATGATGTGCCCGGCGATCGTGCCGGCGGCCATCCGGTTCCAGTCGCGCATGTCCCAGCCGAACTCGTGGATCATCGGCGCCAGCGTCAGTCCCGTGTCGGTCGTGCGGCCGGTGATGATGATCTGCGCGCCCTGACGAAGGGCCTCGACGATGGGCGCGGCGCCCAGGTAGACGTTTGCCGAGAGGACCTTCTCGCGCACCGGCGCGAGGTCCTCGCCGGACTCCATGTTCTTCAGCGGCGCTCCCGCGGCCCCGAGCTCGTCGATCGAATCGAGGATGTCGTCGCCGGTGACGATGCCGACCTTGATCGAGATGCCCTGGCGTCGCGCGACCTCGAGGACCGCATCGCGGCAGGCCTCGGGGTTGACGCCGCCGCCGTTGGAGATCATCGTGATCCCCTTCGAGGCCAGATGCGGAAGGATCTCGTCGACGGTCGAGACGAGGTCGCGCGCGTAACCCAGCCGCGGGTCCTTGAGCTTCTGCTTCTGCACGATCGACATGGTGACCTCGGCGAGGTAGTCCATGACGAGGTAGTCGATCGGCCCCTTCGTGACCTGATCCAGCGGAGCGCTGAGAAGATCTCCCCAGAAGCCCTGTCCCGACGCGATCCGTATCGAATCCTTCATTGCTCTCGGGTTCGTTGGCAGACTGAAAACGCCAAAGGTACGACGAGCGGTCCGTTCGGACCGCGTCGCGGCGGAAGCGCGCGCCGGGGCCGTGCCCGACGCGCGCCCGCATGCCGTCTAGATCGCAGCCGCGTCGGTCGTGCGGCGACCGGTCGTCATCCGCTTTGCCGTGCCGTTGGTCGATGCGCCGTTGGTCGATGCGCTCTTCGCGCCCGTGCCCGCGGTCTTCTTCGAACCCTTCTTCGCCGACGCGGACTTCTTCGCCCGCACGCCGACCTTCTCGGCGACCGACTTGCCCTGCAGGAACAGCAGCAGGTAGTCGTGACCGCCGGCCTTCGAGTCGGTGCCCGAAAGGTTGAAGCCGCCAAACGGATGCACACCGACGAGCGCGCCGGTGCACTTGCGGTTGAGGTAGAGATTGCCGACGTGGAACTCGCGCGCGGCACGATCGAGCTTCTCGGGGTTGGTCGAGTAGAGCGCGCCGGTCAGACCGTACTTCGTGTTGTTCGCGATCTTCAGCGCGTCATCGAAGTTGCGCGCCTTGATCACCGCCAGCACCGGTCCGAAGATCTCCTCCTGCGCGATGCGCGCGTTCGGCTTGACGTTGGCGATGACCGTCGGAGCGATGAAGTATCCCGTGTCGGAGACAGCGCCGCCGCCGGTGATGAGCTTGCCCTCCTTCTTCCCGATCTCGATGTACTCGAGGATGCTCTTGAAGGCGCGGTCGCTGACGACCGGACCGACCGGCTTGTTCTGCGTGGGCTCGCCGACCTCGAGCGATTCGACACGGCGGCGCAGCTTCTCGACGAACTCGTCATAGACCTGCGCGTCGACGATCGCTCGCGAGCACGCGGAGCACTTCTGTCCCTGGAACCCGAAGGCCGCGGCCGCGACGCCGTCGGCGGCCGCGTCGATGTCGGCCTCGGCGTCGACGATGATCGCGTCCTTACCGCCCATCTCGGCGACGACGCGCTTGAGCCAGAGCTGGTCGTCGGGCGTGCGGCTGGCGCGCTCGTAGACGCGCTTGCCGACGGAGGCCGAGCCAGTGAAGCTGATGAAGCGGATCTGCGGGTGGTCGACGATGTAGTCGCCGATCTCACTGCCGTTGCCCGGGATGAAGTTGACGACGCCGTTCGGCAGACCGATCTGACGGAGGATGTCGACGAAGAGCCAGCCCATCATCGGCGAATCGCTCGAGGGCTTCAGCACGACGGTGTTGCCCGTGACGAGCGCGGCCGAGGTCATGCCGACGAGGATCGCGAACGGAAAATTCCACGGCGGGATGACCGCGCCGACGCCGAGCGGGATGTACTCGAGGTAGTTCTTTTCGCCGGAGATCGGGATCACCTCCTGCGGCCCCGACAGGCGGAGCATCTCGCGGCCGTAGAACTCGAGGAAGTCGATCGCCTCGGCCGTGTCGGCGTCGGCCTCGAGGTAGTTCTTGCCGACCTCGCTGATCATCCACGCGTTGATCTCCATGCGACGCTCGCGCACGACGCGCGCGGCCTCGAACAGATACTGCGCGCGATCGGGTCCGGGCACCATGCGCCAGGTTTCGAACGCCTTCGCCGCCGCGGTGATCGCGCGCTCGGCCTCGGCCTGGCCGGCAAGCGAGAAGCGGCCGACGATCTCCGACGGGTTCGCCGGGTTGTGCGACTCGAGCTGCTTGGCGGTCGTGACCTTGCGGCCGTTGATCACCAGGGGATACGACTTGCCGAAGCGGCGACGCACCGCCGCGATCGCCTCCTCC
>DATLHO010000154.1:0-85160 GCA_035539855.1 Kapaibacterium sp. (SeqCode)
CCCCACGTCAGGCCGCGCGCCCCGCCCTTGTCTCCCCTGTACGCGGCCGACCGCCGATCGGACGGCCGCGACGATCTCACATGATTACGATCTGAACCTATGACCATGGCGACCATGTTTTTCAACGGCGGACGACGCCTCGTTCTCGGAGCGCTGCTCGCGCTCTCGACCGGCACGACGCTCCTGGCGCAGGAGCCCATCGCGAAGCTCGACGGGCGGCTGCGCCTCGAACTCGCACGCGAATCGGCGAAGCCCGCGCCGGGTCTCGCGCGCACATCGGCCTCGATGCGCGACGTGTTTCTCACGGGTGATCCGGACCAGATCCGCCAGCTCGTCGTCCGCCACGGCGGCGTCGTGCGGACGATCGCCGGCGGCATCGTCACCGCGCGCGTTCCGTCGAGCGCGCTCCTGGAGATCGCCGCCTCCGCGTCGGTGCGCCGCGTGCAGGGCGCGACGCCTCTGCGTCCGTTCAACGACGCTGCCTCGCAGAGCATCGAGGCCGACCGTGTCTGGACTGCGCCGCCGCAGGGCCAGTCGAGCTATACCGGCAAGGGCGTCATCGTCGGTATCATCGACTCCGGCATCGACTGGACCCATCCGGACTTCCGCGATCCCGATGACACCACGAAGACACGCATTCTCCGGATCTGGGATCAGAGCGACTCGCTCGGATCCGGCGTCGAGGGCTTCGACTACGGCACCGAGTGGACGAGCGCACAGATCGAAGCGGCTCTGGCCTCCGGCGACTACTCGAGCGTGCGCCATCGCGACCAGATCGGCCACGGCACGCATGTCGCCGGGACGGCCGCCGGCAACGCGAGCGCCATCGGCCGGCATCGCGGCATGGCCTACGACGCCGACATCGCCGTCGTCAGTCTGGACTGGCAGTCGTCGACATCGCTCGTCGATGCGGCGAAGTACCTCTTCGAGCTCGGCCGCGAGTTGGGCCGCCCGGTCGTCATCAACATGAGCCTCGGCTCGGTCGACGCTCCGCGCGATGGCTCCGATGCGGTCGACATCGCCCTCGACAACCTCGTGCGCGAGTCGGCCGGCCGTGTCGTCTGCGTCGCCGCGGGCAACCTCGGCGAGACGAACGATCACTGGGCGCCCGCGCTCTCGAGCGAGCCGGCGTGGACGTACGTGATGCATGACCCGATGATGTGGGACCCCGATCCGAGCGACGGCCTGTCGATCGTCCTGCGGATGGTCGTGCCGAACAGCGCGGTCGCATCCACACGGATCGCCATCGGTGTCGACAGCCTCGGCTTCGACGACACCGAGCGCGTGACGCCGGTCGAGACCGATCGGAGCGCGTTTCGCAGCGTTGCCGAGATCGCCGCGCAGGGCGCGCCTGAGCCGCTCGCACTGACCTACCGCGATGGCTCCCCCGCCGGTAACGTCATGATGGTCGCCACCCCCGAGGGTGAGGAGTTCACCAGCGTCTACATGATCATCACCGATCTCGTCGATGAAGGCTACACCGGCGCCGACCCGATGCGCAACGGCGTCGACTTCTTCCGCGTGCTGCTCGAAGGCGAAGAGCGCGCGCACGTCTGGACGTCGATGGGACTCGCCGTCGACACGAGCTCACTCGCAGTCCCTGTGGAAGAGGGATACGCGTCCTGGGACAACGGGTACTCCGTGACGAGCCCGGGAACCGCGCGCACCGCGCTGACGGTGGGCGCCTACGCGAACGTGGCGGAGTTCGAGGACTTCAGCGGGCAGACGGTCGCCTACCCCGACGCCGGAATCCCCGGCACGCTGGCCAGCTTCTCGAGCGTCGGCCCGACCTTCGACGGACGACAGAAGCCCGAGATCGCCGCGCCGGGCCACGGTGTCATCTCTGCCCTCGCGTTCAATCTGCGCGATGCGTTCCTCGAAATGGAGCAGTCGCCCGTCGCGAGCGGAGGCCGTCACGCGATCTTCAGCGGAACGAGCATGGCCTGCCCGGTAACCACCGGCGCCGTTGCATTGTATCTCGAGAAGAATCCGACCGCGAGCTACGACCAGGTCAAGGAGGCGATCACGAGCACCGCGCGCAGGGACCAACAGACGAGCTCGTTCGGCTCGCTTCCGAACGCTCACTGGGGTCACGGCAAGCTCGACATCTACAACGCCATCTACGGCGCGACCTCCGGTGTCGGAGAGGATGAGGAAGCATCGGGGATCGTTCTCGCGTCCGTTGCGCCGAATCCGGCGATGTCGGAGGCGACGCTCAGGTTTTCGCTCGAGACCCGTCAGGAAGTGCTTGTGGATATCGTCGATCTCCAGGGCGTCGTTCGCGCGACGCTGCTCACGGGAACCATCGACGCCGGACGGCACGAGGCTCACCTCGATGCCACGACGCTCGAGCCCGGGGTGTACACCGTACGTCTCGCGGCTGGTGGAACGACGCGTTGCCGGCAGTTGTCGGTGGTTCGATAGGGGAATTCCGCAGAGGGGTTCTGGAGATAGGAAGGGCGCTGCAGAGCATGAACTGCAGCGCCCTTCATTGTTTCGACCGACTCGCGCACCGTTCATCCCTCAGCGATCGCGACTCCCCCCTTCTGCGAATCCACCGTCACCGTGAACGGCCCGCTCCCTTTGACGATCCACCGCACCGTGACGTAGCCCTGTCCCGGAATCGACGGCACCGCGATGCGCTCGGGCCGATGCTTCTGCTCGTCGGCGAGACCGAGATTGCGATCGGCGACGATGGCTCCGGAGAGCACGGTGCCTCCGGCGATCGTGACCAGGTCGGCGCGCGAGATGCCGTTCCTGACGTCCCATTCGGTGCGTGTCGGGATCACGCGCGTGTTCGCGATCGTCGCGGTGACCTCCGTCAGTCCGCCGTCGAGCCGGCGCCGGTCGACCTTCTGCACGACGACCTGCGGCATCTGCCAGGCGTGGTACAGCGTGAACGCCATGTTGCGATGCGCCATCTCCTCGATGAGAAAGCTCGGATTGATGCGCGTGTAGTTCTTGGTCGCGCCGCCGACCTCGACAGGACCATACTGCGGATGCTCCACCGTGTGCCAGTCGACGATGCCTTCGCCGAAGAGCACGAACCGGTCGAACGAGTAGAGGTCCTTGCGGTTGCCGAACCACTCCTCGTGTCGGGTCCCGAACATGTTGAACGACGACCAGAGCTCGTTGGTGAACGCGTAGACGCCGCGCATGCTGTAGAACCAGTCGACCTCGCCGCCATAGGTGGTGTAGAGATCCTTGTACGTCGTCATGTACTTGTAGCCGGGCAGCATCTGCTCGCCGCGCTTGCCGATCACATCGTAGACTTCGACGTCGTTCGAGGTGAACGTCGGCGCGTCCTCTTCGGCGCCGGGCGGGCGCAGGATCATGCCGCCGGCATTGTGATAGCTCTGCGCGCCGGCGATGTTCGGATGGCTCATGACGAAGTCGCGCACGTTGCGGTTCTCCTGCAGCGTGAAGGGGTAGCGGTCGGCGCCGTACTGCACGTAGCGCGGCTGCCAGTTCCATCCCCAGTCGCGATTCGGATCATAGAAGCCGGGACCGTCCTCGTTGACGAGGCCGTCGCCGTCGTTGTCGATTCCCTCCTCCTCGAGCATCTCGTGCGTGCCCGGCTCTCCCGCCTTCGCGCGCACCATCATCCGCGGATCCTCCTCGCTCGCACGCCACCGTCCATTGACGTCGCGTCGCCGCATCTGGGTGATCGAGCCGTCGCCGTCGAGATCATCCGGACCGTCCTCGTCGACGAGCCCGTCGCCGTCGTCGTCGCGCGGAGCCATCCCGCTGCGCGGGGAGTGCATCGTGTTCGGCTTCTTCATGAAGTCTTCGCGCGCATCCGGGTTGATCGTCGGAACGATATAGAACACGCGTCCCTCGAGCAGCGTGTCGATCATCCCGACGCGCCCGTGCATCTCGGCGAGGTACCACGCGGTGTACAGCGCGACCTCGGTGCCCTGGATCTCGTTCGAGTGGATGTTGCCGTCGATGTAGAACCCGGGCTTGCGCGCAGCGTCGCCGCCGCGCTTGAAGTCGGTCACCGTCAGCGCCCACATCTCGCGCCCCTGCGTGCTCCTGCCGATCGACTCCATCCGCACGAGGTCGGGGAATGCCTTCGCGAGCCGACGGCAGATGTCGGTGATGCCGTCGTAGTCGTAGTAACGGTTCCACGCGACCTCGACCTTCGGATCGGCGGGAGCGCCGACGGCCTTGAAGTCCTGGGCGCCTATGGACCCGAGCGGGAGTATGAGAGCGAGAAGTGCGAGTGTCAGGCGCATTTGCTGAAGGATGAGTAGATCATTCGACGAGCTTGAACTTAATCGGCACGGAGATCCAGCATTCGACGGGACGACCCTGCTTACGGGCCGGCTCGAACTTCATCGACGTGACGGCGTTGATCGCTGGATCGACAAAGATGTCGGCGTCGCTATGGTCGATGCGAAACTCCACGGGATTTCCCTCCTCATCGAGGAGCACGCGAATGATCACCTGCCCTTCGAGGCCTGCCTTGCGCGCGTCCTCCGGGTAGATGATGCGCGAAGCGAGCTCCTCCATGTCGACCGTCGGCGGCTGATCGATTTCGGAAACGGCGTCGGGATCGGGCTCGGCGGTCGTCTCCTGCGCAGATGCGGCAATCGAGAGGGAGGCGAAGAGCGCCGTGGCGATGGCCACGGTGCGCATGACGACGGTCAGGGGAGGTCGCATGTGAATGGAGGGTTGAGTGTGTTAGGAATGTACGGAGGTTCGGGGGGATCGTTCTTCTCATCCATTCCCGGTCCGCGACTGGACCACGTCATCCTCACGAAGCGGAGCGGAGTGGGGATCTGTCTTCCGCGGTAGCGGCTCCGTTCGGCACGGCTACCGCCGAAGAATGATCTCCGCGGCGCTTCGCTTGCGAAGATGACGTGGGCGGCGTGAGTGTGTGGGAAGAAGACGTCAACGACTCGTTGTGCGATACTCCTCGAGCTCGCGCCTGCCTGCGTGCGACATCTCCTCGAGCCGGTCGAGCCACTGTGCTCGGTAGGGCTCCAGAGCATCGCGCACGGCTTCGGCGACGGCGAGGTTGCGGTACCACTTCCGGTCGGCGGGGACGACGAGCCACGGGGCGTGCGGGCGGCTGCAGACGTTGAGCGCATCCTGGTAGGCAGCGGTGTATTCGTCCCAGTGCTCGCGCTCCTTCCAGTCACCGACCGAGAGCTTCCAGGCTTTCGTCGGATCCTTCTCGCGCTCGAGCAGTCGCCTCTCCTGTTCGTCGCGGCTGATGTGCAGGTAGAGCTTGAGCACGATCGTCGATGAATCCGCGAGCAGTTTCTCGAAGGCGTTGATGTGCTCGTAGCGGGTGCGCCAGACGGACTCGGGCACCAGCCCGTGAACACGGGCGACGAGCACGTCCTCGTAGTGCGAGCGATTGAAGATGCGGATGTGGCCCTTCGCCGGCGTCTCGGGATGCACACGCCAGAGGAAGTCGTGCGCGAGTTCCTCCTCGGTCGGCACCTTGAACGACGCGACCGAGCAGCTCTGCGAGTCGAGCGGTCCGAAGACCTTGCGGATCGCGCCATCCTTGCCGCTGGTGTCCCTACCCTGCAGGACGACGAGCAGCGAATGCGTTCCCGCGGCATACATGAGCTCCTGCAGCGCGACGAGCTCGCCGGTGATTCGTTCGAGGAGCTCTTCGCCCTCCTTGCGATTCACTCCGCCGTTGTCATTGGCATCGAGAGCGTCGAGAGTGATCGGGTGTTTGCCGTCGAGGAGATGGGCGTAGCTCATGGTTGTATGCGGGTCGGACGGTTGTTCAACACGAAGGCACGCTCCGAGGCATCGGGGTCACCGCGACGCTACGAAAGGAGACACGAATGGCGCGGAGGAGGCTTCCGATGACGACCGATGAGCGGACGCGGAGGACCGACTGCTGGCGGAAGCGGGTCTTGTATGCGTCGATGATCTCCTCGATCGCGCGGTCGGCGCCCTCGTCATCCCTGTGGATGAGCTCGAGCACGAAGGTCTCCTCGCTCAGGATCGTGCCCAGGCCGTCGCGCCACTGTCCTTTGGCGCGCCAGTAGGTGAGGCCTTCGGGGAAGCGCGGCGTGATGACGTCACGCAGGAACTCGCTCCACTGCTCCTCGCTCACTGTGCCGCCTCCGGAGATAGCGCGGCCGAGGTAGAGCCGGTCCGACAGATGCGGCACGAGCGCTTCGACGCGAGCCCGCGTTGCAGCCCGCTGTGCGATCGACGAGCTGCACGAGCCGAGCGGCAGTGCAAGCAGCAGGAGGAGCAGCAGGGAGCTCGATGTTCGGTGAGTGTCCTTCATCGCAGTGCCTCCTCCATTGCTCCATCGGTGAGTGATTGCGTCGACGCTTGTATCTCGGCGCGGAGGAACGATCGCACGAGGTTCGATCGCGAGAAATCCGAGCCGGTGATGAGCGACATCCATCCGTCGCTCAGCGAGATCCGATCGACGAGACCTTTCGGTGCGAATACGACGCCCGTCAGCTCCTCGATCGACTGCGGACGCGATGAGGCAGCGCGAACGCGCTCGCGGATCGCGACGAGGAAGTCACGCTTTCGCTCGAGGAGCGCTCGCACTTCGCGCTCGTCGGTCACAATCACGCCGTGGGCGTCGAAGAGGCATCGCGGTCGCAGGTCGATCGCGCGCTCGAGACTCTCGATCCAAAGCGGGCCATCGGCATCGGAGAGCTGGCTGTCGAGATCGGCGGCGATGTAGAGGTCGCCACTGAAGAGCCAGCCGCGCGTCGGCTCGAAGAGACAGAGATGACCGGGACAGTGACCCGGCAGATGGTGCACCTCGAAACGGAAGAGGCGGGTCGTGATCACGTCGCCGACCGGCTCGACTGCGTCGCCCGGAGACGGACCGAAGAGAAAGCTCCGGTACCACGCCGCGCGCGAGGGGAATCGAATCTCCGCGATCGCGTCGCGATGAGCGAGCACGCGCGCGCCAGTCATCGAGCGCACGAGGGCGTTGTTGCCGGTGTGATCCTCGTGGTAATGCGTATTGACCACCGTCGTGATCGACGCATCGGCCCCGAGCGTGCGGAGGGTCTGACGCAGAGAGCGTCGTGCCCAGGCAAAGCCGGTGTCGACAAGGACCTCGCCATCGAGCAGATAGCAGACGGCATAATCGTAGCCCCCGCTGAAGCGACCGAGCATCCGCGTCACGACGTTGTCGATGCGGATGCAGACGACCCCATCGACGGGCTGCGTGACGGTTGCGCGCAGCGGCACGATCGGGAATGCGCTCGAGAACGTTGCGAACGGCTGCCAGATGAGCCGTCGCAGCCATCGCTGTAGCACGGCGGTTACCTCGTTAGAACCATAGCCTGATCGGCCTGATGCCGAGCGCTTCAAAGTACGGATCGAGACGCTTCGCGAGCCGGGGCCAGTTGTGGTGCGGCACCGCGGGATAGAGATGGTGCGGGATGTACGACGTGATGACGGGGACTGCATCGTATCCGGACGGAGTCGGAACCGATGGTGTCGACGCAATGCCGTCGGAAGTACGCTCGATCTCACTCCACGAGTGCCGCAAGCTTCGCCAGCGACATGCTCCAACCGAGCTCGTTGTCCTCGGGCGGGACGCTGTCGGGCACTCCTTCGTGCACCGCGTGCAGCTCCGTTCCGCCATCGGCGTCGGTGAGCGTGTAGGTGATCGTCATCTCCCGCGCCATCGCCGCGTCATCCGACTCGAACGCGACGGACTGCACGACGAGCTCGTTCTCGACGAGGCGCACGAACCGACCGCGTTGCGTGTCGGTGTGCGCGGTGCTCTTGCCGGCGGCGGTGGGCTCGTCGTACGTCAGCGAGATGCGGAAGGCGCCTCCCTCCCATGGCTCGAGCTCGTGCACGACGCTCGTCATGCCGTCGGGCACCATCCAGCGCTCGACGGCTCGCGCGTCGATGAGCGCGCGATACACGTCGGACCGCGGCGCGGCGATGTGGCGGCGAATGCTGGTCGTGTACATGCGAACGCAGCTACTGCAGCGAAAAGGTCACAGGCACCGTCACCCAGCTTCTCACAGGACTGCCGTCGCGCGTGCCGGGACGGAAGCGGGTCGAAAAGATCGCGTCGAGCGCGGCCTGGTTGAGAATCGTGTTCGCCGTCTTCTCAATGCGGTAGCGACGCGCGATGCCGAGCTCGTCGACTAGCACGCGCACGACCACCGTCCCCTCGACGCCCTGCGATCGCGCGACCTCGGGGTAGCGGAGGATCTTCGCTAGCTCGATCTCGTCGAGCATCGGCTCGGTCGCGAGATCGAGGTCGGCGTCGTGAGCCGGAACCGTGGTATCGGCTTGCGAACCATCGAGCGCGAAGACGATGGGAATCGAGACCCACAGGTTGATGGGATTGCCATCCTGGCAGCCGGGCGAGAATCGTGTCGTCGTCACCGCATCGAGTGCTGCCTGGTCGAGCATGCGATCATCGCTCTCGAAGACCGCGGCCCTCTCGACGCGCCCGGTCGTGTCGATGAGCGCGCGCACGACCACACGACCGGCAACCCCGGCGCGGATTGCGTCCCTCGGGTAGACGAGATTCGCTGCAAGAGCATCGGGATCCACCCACGGCTCGATGGCATTGGGCACCGATGGCTGTGCCACCGCCGCACGCAGCGGAAACAGTAGGAACGCGAAGAGGATGACGCAACGCGCGATTCGGTTCATGGGTGCACCCGGCGGGTTGTCGATGCAGGAACGCCGATCCCGCGTTCGCGAGATCGGCGTGAATCTACGTCTCCGCGGCGAGCCTACGAAGCCAGCGCCGATCGCCAGTGCTCGAGCTGCGCCGCGACCGACTCCGGTGATGTGCTTCCGGTCGAGCGCTTCGCCTCGACGCTCGTCGCGGCGACGAGCACGCCGAGGACGTCGTCGTCGAAGGCGCTCGAGTACTGGCGAAGATCGTCGAGCGAGAGATCGCCCAGACGCGCCCCGCGGTCGATACAGCCTCGCACGATGCTGCCGGCCACCGCGTGCGCGTCGCGGAACGGCACGCCGCGGCGCACGAGGTAGTCGGCCAGCTCGGTCGCCGTCGAGAAGCCTCCCTCGGCCTCCGCAGCCATGCGCTCGTGCTTGAACGTGCAGGTCGCGATCATCCCCGTGCAGATCGCGAGCGAGCCCTTGACGGTCTCGATCACGTCGAGCATCGGGAGCTTGTCCTCCTGCATGTCGCGATTGTATGCGAGCGGCGTTCCCTTCATCATCGTCAGCAGGCTGACGAGCGAGCCGAAGACGCGCCCGGCCTTGCCGCGCACGAGCTCGGCCATGTCGGGATTCTTCTTCTGCGGCATGATGCTCGATCCGGTCGCGTACGCGTCGGCCATCTCGACGAATCCGAACTCCACGGTCGACCACAGCACGAGCTCCTCGCCGAGCCGGCTGAGGTGCATCATCAGGATGCTCGAGGCCGAGGCGAGCTCGATGAGGTAGTCGCGATCGCTCACCGCGTCGATGCTGTTGCCGGCGACGCCGTCGAAGCCGAGGGCACGCGCGATCGCCTCACGATCGATCGGGAACGACGTCCCGGCGAGGGCCGCGGCGCCGAGCGGCGAGCGGTTGAGACGGCGGCGCGCGTCGAGCATCCGCTCGCGGTCGCGGTCGAGCATCTCGACGTAGGCGAGCAGGTGATGCGCCAGCAGCACCGGCTGCGCGCGCTGCATGTGCGTGTAGCCCGGCATGACGACGTCACGGTGCTCCTCTGCCCTCGCGACGAACGCGCGCTGCAGTCCCGCGATGAGCGCGACGATCTCGTCGAGCGCCGCGCGCACGTACAGGCGCTCGTCGGTCGCGACCTGGTCGTTGCGGCTGCGCGCGGTGTGCAGGCGCCCGCCGGTCGGTCCGATGCGCTCGGTCAGCCGACGCTCGATCGCCATGTGGATGTCCTCGTCGGCGCCGTCGAAGGCGAGCGTGCCCGCGTCGATCTCCGACTCGATCTCACGAAGCCCCGCGACGATCGCCTCGACGTCGTCGGACGGGAGCACGCCGCAGTCGCCGAGCATCCGCGCGTGTGCGATGCTGCCGGCGATGTCCTCGCGGACCATGCGGCCGTCGAGCTCTATGGAGCGGGAGAAGGCGAGGGCCGCGGCGTCGAGCGTCTCCTCGAAGCGGCCGGACCAGAGATGGTTGTTCATGGCTCTGCGTTGGGCTTCAACATGAGGATGCGACGGAGTGGCGCGGAGGATCACCCCCGGCCATCCGTCGCATCCGTGTCGGTCGCCACATTACTCGGTGACGAGATTCTCCACGCTGTTGACGCGATGGTACGTCTTCAGCGGCAGCGAGTAGATCTTGATGAAGCCCTCGCTCGCGCTGTGATCGAACGCGTCCTCGTCGGTGTAGGTGGCGAGGCTCGTGTCGTACAGCGAGTTCGGCGACCAGCGCGCGGCCACCGTGATGTTCCCCTTGTACAGCTTGAGCGTGACGCTGCCGTTGACGACGTGCTGCGTTGCGTCGATGAACCCATCGAGCGCGGTGCGCAGCGGCGAGAACCAGAGCCCGTTGTAGACGAGGTCGGCGTAGTCGGCCGAGATCTTCGCCTTGTAGTGCATCGTCTCCTTGTCGAGCACGAGGCGCTCGAGCTCCGAGTGCGCGCGGTGGAGAATCGCCGCGGCCGGGGCCTCGTAGATCTCGCGCGACTTGATGCCGACCAGACGGTTTTCGATCAGGTCGATGCGTCCGATCGCGTTGGCGCCGCCGATCTCGTTGAGGCGATCGATCAGCTCGACGCCGGTGAGCTCGACGCCGTCGAGCGAGATCGGCGTGCCGCCGGCGAAGCCGATGGTCACCGACGTCACCTCGTCGGGCGCCTCGAACGGCGAGACGGTACGCTGGTACGCGTCGAGCGGAGGCTCGACGGTCGGATCCTCGAGCACGCCGCACTCGATGGACGTGCCCCAGAGGTTCTCGTCGATCGAGTACGGGTTCTCGCGCGTGGCGTTGACGGGAATGCCGTGGGTCTCGCAGTAGGCGATCTCATCCTCGCGCGACTTGAACTCCCACGTGCGCACCGGAGCGATGACCTTCAGGTCCGGCGCGAGCGCGGCGACGGCCGCCTCGAAGCGAACCTGGTCGTTGCCCTTGCCCGTGCAGCCGTGCGCGACGGCGCTGCAGCCGGTCTGCCGCGCGATGTCGACGAGCGCCTTGGCGATGAGTGGACGGCCGAGCGCGGTCGCCATCGGGTAGACGCCCTCGTAGAGCGCCCCGGCACGCAGCGCCGGCATGACGTAGTCGTCGACGAACTCGTGGCGCAGATCGACGATGTGCGCGGAGATCGCTCCGGAGGCGAGGGCCTTGGCCTCGACGCCGTTGAGCTCCTTCTTCTGGCCGAGGTCGCCGCTGACGGTGACCACCTCAGCGCCGTGGTTCTCGATGAGCCAGCGGACGATCACCGAGGTGTCGAGTCCGCCCGAATAGGCAAGTGCGATGCGCATTCTTCGATTGTCTGGTATTGGGTTCTCAAACGTGTAGTCGCTGTCTGGTCGTCGCAGTCTAGTCGTGCGATCCTCCCGCCTCCTCCCGCATCACCCTCTCCCCCGTCTGCACCATCCTTCTGAGGTCCTCGACGATCGCCGCGGTGCGCGCGATCGAGCGCGGGGCGATGAAGATCGTGTTGTCGCCGGCGAGCGTGCCGAGGATGTCGGGATGCCGGAAGCCGTCGATGATCTCGGCGACGCCGGAGGCGCGGCCGGCGAGCGTGCGCACGATCACGAGAGACTCGTTGCACTCGATCCACTCGATCTCGTAGGCGATCAGCGTCGCCAGTCGGTTCTCCTCGGTGCCGGTGTCGAGCACGTAGCGCATTCCGTCGCTCGTGTGAACGCGGCCGATGCCGAGCTCCTTGAGATCGCGCGAGAGCGTCGCCTGGGTCGTCTCGAAGCCGTCGCTCTCGAGGAGGTGCCTGAGCTCGTCCTGGTTGGCGACGACACGCGTCGCGATGATCTGACGGATCGCGAAGTGCCGTCCCTGTTTTGTCACGCTCATCGTCTAGGTGATTGAATTCACGAGTCGCCCCGAGTGCGGCTCGTGATTCGTTCGCCAGTGACTGACGAGCCGCGCGACGAGGGCCTTCTGCATGTGCAGCCGGTTCTCGGCCTGGTCGAAGATAATCGACCGCGGTCCGTCGATGACGCCGGCGGTGATCTCCTCGCCGCGATGCGCCGGCAGGCAGTGCATCACCAGGCAGCTCTCCGGCGCCTCCGTCATGAGCCCCTCGTTGATCTGGAACGGCGCGAACGCGGCGTTGCGCGCGGCGGCCTCGGTCTCCTGTCCCATGCTCGTCCAGACGTCGCCGTAGACGATGTCGGCGTTGCGCACGGCGGCGATCGGATCGTTGGTGATCTCGATCGAGCCGACGCCGGCGGCACGCGCGCGCTCGAGCGTCGCGGCATCCGGACCGTAGCCGTCGGGCGCGGCGAGGATGAAGTTCAACGGATAGATCGACGCGGCCTCGATCCACGAGTTCGCGACGTTGTTGCCATCGCCGACGAACGCGACGGTGAGCCCGGGGCGCAGCCGGTCGTACTGGCGGATCGTGTAGAGATCGGCCAGCACCTGGCACGGATGCGACAGGTCGGTCAGCGCGTTGACGACAGGGACGCCCGAGTGCTCCGCGAGCTGCTCGATGACGGTGTGCTCGAACAGGCGCGCGACGATCAGTTGCACCATGCCGCCGAGCGTCTTTGCGATGTCGTAGACGCTCTCGCGCGTACCGATGCCGATCCCGTCGTTGTTGAGCGCGACCGAGCGGCCGCCGAGCTGGCCGATGCCGACCTCGAACGAGACGCGCGTGCGCAGCGACGGCTTCTGGAAGATCAGCGCCGCGCTCGTGCCGGCCAGCGGCTGGTACGCGTCGCTGAGGCGCAGCTCGTCGGCGAGCGTGAAGAGCGAATCGAGCTCGTCCGGCTCGACGTCGAAGATGGTCAGCAGATGATTGGTCATTGTCGTCGTCTGGCGCCGATCCGGCGTGCGGATCGAGGGTTACGGATTACGGGTTGCGCGCTGGCCGTCCGGCCTCACGCGGCCAGGGCGGCGGCCATTTCCGACAGCGGAGCCGCGTCGCGGACGATGCGCGTGCCGATGGGCTCGCCCTTGAAGTAGTCGCGCAGCGAGTGCGGCCGGCGACCGTCGAGGATCGCGACCGAGGCGACGCCGTTGTCGAGCGAATCGAGCGCCGACAACACCTTCGGCACCATGCCGCCGGTGATCTCTCCCGCGTCGATCAGCGCGCGCGCGCCGTCGGACTGCAGGATGTCGACCAGCCCGTCCGAAGAGTGCACGCCCTCGACGTCGCTGAGGTAGACGAGCGCGACGGCGCCCGTGGCCTCGGCGACGGCTGCGGCCGCCAGGTCGGCGTTGACGTTGAGCACGGCGCCGTCGCTCGAGAGCGCCAGCGGCGCGATCACCGGCACCATCCGCGAGCGCCACAGCAGTCCGAGCACGTCGACGTCGACCTCGGTGACGTGACCGACGAGCCCGAGGTCGATGCCGCCCGCGTCGTGACGCTCGCCGGCGAGCAATCCGCCGTCGACACCGCTGAGGCCGAACGCGTTGACCTGCTGTGCGCGCAGCGCGCGCACGATCTCCTTGTTCATGCGGCCGGCCAGCGTCATCTCGACGAGCTCGATCGTCTCCTCATCCGTATACCGCTGTCCGTCGATGAACGTCGTCCGCATGCCCAGCGCCGAGGCCAGCGCGGTGATCCCCGCGCCGCCTCCGTGGACGATCACGACATCGGCGCCCTCGTCGACGAGCCACGCGACATCTTCGGCAAACGCATCCTCGAGTCCCCCATCGGTCATCGTCGATCCACCGAGCTTGAGTACGACCTTCGGTCGCAGCGTCGGTCCGACGAGCCCCGGGCGTACGCCCGGTCCTGGTCCGTAGTGCACCATCCTCAACTCCTGTAGCTCGCGTTGATGTGTATGTACTCCTTCGTCAGATCGCAGGTCCAGAAGTAGACCTCGTGAGCGCCGTCGCCGAGCGAGATGTCGATGACGACCTCGTCGCGCGAGAGGGCCTCCTTCGCCAGCTCCTCGTCGAGCACGATCTCGTAGTTGCGCAGGATCACGGGCACGCCGTTGAGCGCGATCTCGACATCGTCGGGATTGAACTCGATGCCCGAGTATCCGAGCGCGGCCAGCACACGGCCCCAGTTCGCGTCGCAGCCGTGGATCGCCGTCTTGACCAGATTCGAGTTGGCGACCGAGCGCGCGGCGGCGGTCGCCGCCTCCTCGCTCGCGGCGCCGCGGACGACGACCTCGATGAGCTTCGTCGCACCCTCGCCGTCGCGGGCGATCATTTTCGCGAGCACGATCATGACGTGCTCGAGCGCGTCGCGGAACTCGATGTAGCGCGCGTCTCCGGCGCTGACGATCGGCGCGTTGCCGGCGACGCCATTGGCCATCACGATCGCCATGTCGTTGGTGCTCATGTCGCCGTCGACGCTGATGCGATTGAACGAGCGCTCGGTGACGTGCTTCAGCGCCGGCGTCAACAGCGCCTGGTCGATCGCCAGGTCGGTCGTGATGAAGGCCAGCATCGTCGCCATGTTCGGCGCGATCATGCCGGAGCCCTTGGCCATCGCGCCGATCGTGATCTGCTGACCGCCGATCGTTACGCGCACCGCGTACTCCTTCAGGCACGTGTCGGTCGTCATGATCGCCTCGGCGGCATCGCGGGCGTTGGCGCGATCGAGCGCCGCGACGGCCGCCGGGATGCCTTCGAGCACCCGGTCCATCGGCAGGTACTGGCCGATGACGCCGGTCGAGGAGACCAGCACCTGCTCGGCAGGCACTCCCAGCGCGCTCGCGACGGTGCGGACCATCGTCCACGCGTCGTTGAGTCCGCGCTCGCCGGTGCAGGCGTTCGCGTTGCCGCTGTTGACGACGACGGCGCTGCAGGGCGCGCCGGTGCGCAGCTGCACGCGATCGACGAGGATCGGCGCCGCCTGTGCCTTGTTCATCGTGAAGACGCCGGCGACTGCCGCGGGGACGTCGGAGACGAGCAGAGCGAGGTCCTTGCGCGCGCGTCGCAGGCCGCAGTGCACGCCCGCGGCACGAAAGCCCGGCGGCGCGGTCACGCCACCGTCGATGACCATGGTTCCGGCAGATGCGTCGTTCACAGCAGTCCCTCGGTTTCCTGGAAGCCGAACATGATGTTCATGTTCTGGATCGCCTGTCCGGCAGCTCCCTTTATGAGATTGTCGATCGTCGAAAGCAGCACGAGGCTCCCGGTCGCGTCGTCGACGCGGTAGCCGATGTCGATGAAGTTCGTCCCGACGACGGCGCCGAGCTCCGGGATCGACGTTGCCGAGATGCGCACGAACGGCGCGTCGGCGTAGGCCCGATCGTAGCTCGCTGTCACGTCGGCCGCGGTCGCGCCCTCGGCCAGGCGCGCCGTGATGGTGCTGTAGATCCCGCGGGCGATCGGCGCCAGGTGCGGGATGAACGTCACCGACGTCTCGTGCCCTGCGATCGAGCGGAGCATCGTCGTGATCTCCGGCGTATGCTGGTGCGCGCCGACACGATACGCGCGCACGTTGTCGTGCATCTCGGTGTAGCTCAGCTCGACGCTCGATGCGCGGCCGGCGCCCGAGACTCCCGAGAGCGACGAGGCCGTGATCCACTCGGTCACAATGACGCCGTCGCGCACGAGCGGCAGCAGCGGCAGCAGGATGCTCGTCGGGTAGCAGCCCGGGTTCGCGACAAGAGATGCGCCGGCGATCTCGCCGCTGTTCCACTCGGGCAGTCCGTACGGAACGCTCCCGAGCTTCGACGGCGCGCTGTGCTCGCGGCCGTAGTAGCGCGCGTACAGCTCCGCGTCGTGCAGGCGGAAGTCTCCGCCGAGGTCAATGACCCGCGCCCGGTTCGCCGGGAGCCGATCGAGCAGATCCATCGCGTGGCCGCTCGGTAGGGCGACGAACAGGAGATCGGCGTCGAGGCTCTCAATCGTGTCGAGCGACTCGTACCGCATCCCGATCCGTCCGCGGAGCGCGGGGTAGAGCTCGTCGGCACGCTGGCCGGCGGAGCTCGCCGCGTAAAGCGTCTCGATGCGCACACCCGGATGCCGCACCAGGAGCTTGATCAGCTCGGTGCCCGAATAGCCGCTTGCGCCGGCGATCGAAACGCGTATGGGTTCTTGATTCACAGTGTGCACGTGGTTGACGACGCACGAATATACGGCGTAGTGCATAATCATGCATCACGATGCATGATTATTTACGAACCTGTGGGCAGGTAGGATCGGCTGTGGATAATGACGGAGGCGGTGAGGGCCCGGATCAGGCCGGTGCGATGCCGATTCCAGCCCGAAAAGGCCGAATCGGGCCGAGGCTCGGCTTGGAGCTCAGCCTAGAGCTCCGGCGAGCGCGCCGGCAACCAGGGCGCCGACGAGACAGCAGAGAACATTGACCGCATCGTTGCCGACGAACGCCAGCCCCCCGGCGGCCAGAGTCGGGCGGCCGCAGTGCTCGTCGCGCTCGGTGAGTCGCCCGCAGCTCGGGCAGCGCCGCCGCGCCTGGATCGTGGCGCCGGCGAGGCCGTCGGCGAGCATGCCGGCCACGCCTCCGACGGTTGCGGCGACGAGCGTGATGATCGGCGTGGAGCTCCAGGCGATCGCGCTGGCCGAGACGATCGCGGCGCCGGTGATCGCGCCGATCGTCCCGTGGGCAGAGATTCCGCCGGAGCGCCCCGGCTCGACCCGGCGCAACGTACCGAGCGAGATCACGGGTCCACGCCCGAGAATCCCGATCTCCGTCCCCCACGTGTCGGCCGCGGCCGCGGCGAGCGATCCGACGACAGCGGCGAAGATCATCGGCGACATCACGGCGTTCTCGCTCGCCAGGTACGCGTACAGCACGAGCGCGCCAGCAACGCCTCCGTTGGCGAGCACCTGTCCGGCATCGCGCCGGCCGCCCTTCTCGAACGCCTCCTCGGCCCGCGATCGCCGCTCGCCACGACCGATGCGCGAGAGCGCCGAGCTCAGGACGAAGAAGGTGATCAGCGGCACGCTGGCGCCGAGACCGCCGAGACCGAAGACGACCGCGCCGAGCGTCACCGTGGCGATCGCACCCGAGGCGGTCAACGCGGCGGCGCGGTACGCCACGAGCGCGATGGCGCCCGCCGCAACGGTTCCGACAAGAAGGTTCAGGAGCATCGGAGGAAACTACGGAACGGCAGATGGGCGGTGATGAGTCTTCGTAGCAGTCTGTACAGCCGGGACTCCGGCGACGGCGAAGCTTGCAAACCGGAGACCCGTGGGCATATATTTGTTTTCCTCTCAGCTGCGGAAGTGGTGAAATTGGCAGACACGCCATCTTGAGGGGGTGGTGCCCACAAGGCGTGCGGGTTCAAGTCCCGCCTTCCGCACAGTCGAAGTCCCAGTAGTCGCAAGACTGCTGGGGCTTTTGCGTTTCAGCCCCGCGACTCGCCGGAAACGACGACGTCGACGACAGCCCCGACCCCCGAAAGCCACCCACCCCCTCTCCGTATTCGGAGAGGGGGCAGGGGGTGAGGTTCACCGCGCCTCGACCACCCCCGACGCTCCGGAGTAATCGATGATATACACCGCCCGGTCTCCAGTCTTCCCCACCGCCACTATCGTCGACGGCGCAATCCATCGTATCGAGCTCGAGAAGATCCCGCGGTACTCGTTGAGCGCGAGGATGGGAATCCCTGCCGGCGGAGTGAGCGGGCGACCGTCGGTCAGGTGATGGCGTCGAACCACCATGGTTTCATCTTCGCGGAGCACGAGCTCGAGAGTGTCGCCGTTCACGTGCGCCGCCGCGGAGTTGAATTGCCAGAGCGTTTCAAACTCGACGCCCGACGATCTCACAATTCCCCTTTGCCACGTCGGGCGGCCGGCTTCGTCGAAGGCGAGAAGAATGACGTCTTCGGTGATCGCCTGCGCCGGGGGCCTCGCTGAGCCGTAGGCCATTACGCGTCTGAACTTGCGCTCTTCGGCGATCACGACATGTCGTGCAGCGCCGGTCGTCGATCCAACGACCTGGGCGATCGTTCCCCAGTCGACCCCGTCGTCGTCGATCAGGGATTGGGTGAGGCGACTGCCGAGCTCCAGGACCGGACGCGCGTCGATGTCGCGACCGGGCGCGAGGCGGACGAGCTGCACGGCGGTGAGGTATCGTCCATCGCGCCCCTCGACGACAAGGACGAGCGCGCCGTCGCCCTCGGTCCATCCATGGAATCCGGTGATGTCGACTGTCCCGGGATCGCTCGGAGTATCGAAGGCGAACCTCGTCGTGCTCGCGTCGCCCGCCCGCCCGCTTCGATGGATGACGACGGTGCGCGGAGGCTCGATCCCGACGAGATAGGCTGCGCCGTCGGAGCCCAGATAGACGTGGGGTTTCCCGAACTCTTCGCCGTCGACACTGAAGGCCGCGCGACGCTCGATGGTGCCGTCGAATCCGGCGACGATGAGCTCGTGCCGATCGAGCGATCGATCGACAGAATCGAACATGACGTGCGAAATGACAAACGACGAGCTGTCGGGAGCGATCGCGGACGACATCCATGCCCCCTGGGGGGCGTCGCCGGAGGCGCTGTACACGAGTCGCGACGCGATGGGCTCGCCACTGGATGCGTCGAACTGTCGTGCGATGACGTAGCCGGTATCGTGGACGCGCGTTCCGTCATTGACTCGACTGCTCACCAGAGAGATGCGGCCTCCGCGCTCGAACAGGTGCAGAAGTACCTCCTGCCCCTCGGAGGCGTCGCCGAGCACCTCTATGGGCCATTCCGTCCACGGTACGTCCCGCACATCGGCCGGCAACGTAGGCACCGTCGACCAGCGCGTCTCTCCCGAACGCGTCACCCGCGTGAGCCGGAGTTGTCCGGGCATCGAGCTGTCGCGATGAACGTAGACGAGATCAGTCCCGATCGGGACGATTGCCGAGGCGCCGTCGGCGCCTGACGGGATTACAGCATGAGGTATGGTGGCAATCGTGACTCCGTTCGTGGGCGAGATCGTTCCGACGTACGGGTAGGCGCACGACGAGAGCACCAGTGCCACGAATGCGAACGGTGCTGTCGTGAAGAGAAGTCGATTCATCCCGAGACACCTGGGTAGTTGAGGATAGGCTCATTCGGCCGGAGGCGGGACGACTTCGTCGGATTCCCTCATGCGGCGGCCGAACATCCCGGTGTACAGCAGCATCGCCGAGAACGTGCCGGCATGCAGTTCCTCGCCGGTCTCGTAGTCGCTGCCGTAGACCTCGTCGCCGAGCTCGGCGATCAGCTGCAACTTGAAGACACCCGGGATGAACCGCGGCGAGACATAGCTGACCTCGCCGACGACGATCGGTGTCCAATACCCAATGTCGATTGTGAACTCCCGCGCCGAGTATTGCTGACCGAAGCCCAAACCTACCCCGAGCTTCTGTCGCCACCCCCACGCGGCATCGGCGCCATACTTCAGCATCGCGTGAATCGGCACGCTGACGAAAAGCCCCGGACCACCGCTCGACGAGCTGTAGGAACCCGGGAGCGTCGGCTGTGGGGTACTGTACGGTCCCCTGTCGTTCGGACTCCCCGCTACCACCTTCTCGATGAAGACCCGCCCGGAGATCGACAGGCCGAGACCGAGCTGGTCAACGATCCGCACGAGCGGCCAGTTCCACCCGAAGCCAAGCGCCACGCCCTCGAACGTCCTCGTCGGCCTCGGCCCGGAATCGACGGGATACGGCGAGTCGACGTCCATGCGTCCGTAGCCCACCCCCACCTCGACACGACCGAGATAGTTTCCTATAGTCTGGGCACTCGCTGTATCGACGGTCAGGAGCAGCAGCGACAGGATCGCAAACGGTAGAATCGTCGAAGGCATGGTCGGTATGTCGTTACGTGTCGGTAAACGCAGGGGATGTTTCCGAAGATAGGGCCGACAACACAATGCCCCTCCCCAAGACAACCCCATCCCCCAAAAACCAAACACCCCCTCTCCGTATTCGGAGAGGGGGCAAGGGGTGAGGTTCAGCCGGGTGTAAGGGCTGAGGGCCTAGGACGCCACCGGCGCCCCCACCGCGAGCTCGCTCGCGGCATGCTCCATCAGATCCCGCATCACCTCCGGATCGAACGGCGAGCGCAGTCCCGTTCGCGCGAAGACGCTCTGCAGGCTCGCGGTGCCGCCGATGCGGCAGAGCTCCAGGTACTTCGCCAGCCCGGTCGCGTGGTCGTGCGCGTCGATGAGCGCGAGCTGCATCGCGCCGGTCTCGGCGAGCGCGTAGTCGATGTAGTAGAACGGCATCCCGAAGATGTGCGACTGCGCGTACCAGCGCGCGGCCTTGTACTGCTCGATGCCGGTGAAGTCGGAGACCGGTTCGTAGATGTCCCACAGACGGTTCCATTCGGCGTCGCGCTCGTCGGGGGTCACGTTCGGGTTCGCGTACACCCAGTGCTGGAACTCGTCGACGACGCAGACATACGCGAGCAGCGTGATCGCCTTCTTCCAACGCCCGCGGCGGAACTTCGTGAGGTCTTCGCCCGAGAAGAACTCGTTCATGTGCCGCATGCTCAGGTACTCCATGCCCATCGAATGGACTTCGGCGAGATCGGCCGTCGGGCGCTGCAGCCCGATGTCCTCGATCGGCTGGCTCTCCCACTTCTGGAAGGCATGCCCCATCTCGTGCATCAGCGTGCGGACGTCGTCCTGGTCGCCGGTCGAGTTGCAGAGGATCGCGACGAGACCCTCGTCGGCGAACGTCGTGCAGTACGCGCCGGAGCGCTTGCCCTTGCGGTTCTCGAGGTCGATCAGGTCCTCGTCGCGCATGCGCAGGAAGTGCCGGCCGAGCTGCGGCTCGAGCGCGTCGAAGACGAGCTGCGCCTTCTCGAGCTGCGACTCGATCGGGACGATGCCGAGCGGCAGCGTGAGGTCCGGATCGTACGCTCCGTCCCACGGACGCAGCGTCTCGACGCCGAGCGCGTCGGCCTGCTTCTCACGCAGGCGTCGCAGCAGCGGCACGACGTACGTGCGCACGTTCTCGCGGAAGCGCGCGACTTCTGCCGGACCGTAGTCGGTGCGGCCCATGCCGAGGTAGCCGAGGCGGATGAAGTTCTCGTGGCCGAGGTTGCGCGCCATCTCGTGACGCACCTTCACGAGCTCGTCGTAGATGCCGGCGAGGGCCTCGCGATGGTCGAGCATCCACTGCCGGGCGGCGACGAACGCCTCGCGTCGCGTCTCGCGGTCGGGCGAGCTGGCGAGACTTCCGGCCATCGCGAGCGTCATGCGCTCGCCCTTGATCTCGACCTCACCACCGGCCACGATCTTCATGTACTCGGTGAACAGGTTCCCCGCGGTCACGCGCAGCTCGGCATTGACCGGCGCGAGCGGCTCGACGGCAGCCTCGAGCAGGCGCACGAGGTGCTCGCCGTGACGCTCGGCGAGCGCCGCGCGATGCGGCGACGCGATCAGCGCGTTGACGAACGTCGACTCGCCGCGCTGCGCGACCGGCATCACCTCCTGTCGCCAGTAGCGATCGGCCTCCTCGCGCTCGGCATCGCCCATGCCGCGCGCGAACGCGTGGCTGCGGCGAGCTCCCTCCCCGCTGACGAGCGCGCGCAGCGAGTTCCACTCCGAATACAGCGCGACCCACAGCTCCGGAGACGGGCTTGCGTCGGCCTCGGCAATGCGCGCGCTCAGACGCTCGTACTCGTCGCGGACGAACTCTGCGGTGAGCGACTCGGGGCGCTCGGGATAATGCTTGTAGGCGGCCATCGGGCGTGCTTCCTCCATACTCCTTGAAACGGCATGCGTCATCCCGGAGCGAACCGGGATGACGCAGCGTGAAACGTGATTCGCGGTCGGCGGTCGGCTACGCGCCCTGCGGCTCGAGCCCGACCTGGGTCGCGGCGTGCTCCATCAGATCGCGCATCAGATCGCCGTCGAACGGCGAGCGCATGCCGACCTTCGAAAAGATCTCGAGGACACTCATCGTGCCACCGATGCGGCAGAGCTCGATGTACTTCTCGAGCGCCTCCTCATGGTTCTTCGAATCGACGAGCGCGAGCTGCATCGCGCCGGTCTCGGCCAGTGCGTAATCGATGTAGTAGAACGGCACCTGGAAGAGATGACCCTGCGCGTACCAGCGGGCCGAGCGATACGACTCGACGCCGGTGAAATCGATCCCGGTGATGTACGTGCCCCAGATCCGATCCCACTCGCGGTCGCGATCGTCGGGCGTCGCGGTCGGATTCTCGTAGACCCAGTGCTGGAACTCGTCGACGACGCAGACATAGCACAGCAGGTCGATTGCGCGTTTCCAGCGCTGGCGCCGGAACTTCGCAGCCTGTTCCTCGGTGAAGAACTCCGTGATGTGCCGCATGCTCAGATACTCCATTCCCATCGAATGGACCTCGCAGGCGTCGGAGGTCGGCCACTGCAGGTCGACCGCCTCGATCGGCTGGCTCTCCCATCCCTGGAAGGCGTGCCCCATCTCGTGCATCAGCGTGCGGACGTCCTCCTCCTCGCCGGTCGAGTTGCAGAGGATCGCGACGCGTCCCTCATCGGGGAACGACGTGCAGTAGGCGCCGGCGCGCTTGCCCTTGCGATTCTCGAGATCGATGAGGTTCTCGTCGCGCATGCGGACGAAGTGCCGCGCAAGCTCGGGCGAAAGGCTCTCGAAGACGCGCTGCGCCTTGTCGAGCTGCGTCTCGACCGGGGCGACGTCGCTCGGCAGCGAGAGCTCCGGATCGTACGACGAATCCCACGGCATCAGCGTCGGCGTGCCGTGCGCGGCGGCCAGGCGCTCCTGGATGCGGGCCAGCAGCGGCACCGCGTATCGACGGACGCTCTGGCGGAACGTCGCGACCTCGGCCGGCGTGTAGTCGGTGCGTCCCATCGACGCGTAGCCGAGACGCAGGAAGTTCTCGTGGCCGAGGTTCGTCGCCATGCGGTGACGCAGCGCGACGAGCTCGTCGTAGATCGGCGCGAGCTCGTCGCGATGATCGACGAACCACTGCCGGTAGGCGACGAACGCCTCGCGGCGCGTCACCGGATTGTCCGAGCTCTGCAGGCCACGCGCCTGCGACAGCGTCATCGTCGTTCCCTCGACCGTGACCTCGCCGGCGGCGACCGCCTTGTCGTAGCGGTTGACGAGCGTGCTCGCGGCAACGCGCAGCTCGTTGTTGATCGGCGCAAGCGGCTCGACCGCCGTCTCGAGCGCGCGCAGAAGGTAGTCGCCGTAGCGCGCGGCGATCGCGTCGCGATGACGGCTCGCCAGCAGCGCGTTGACGAGTCGCGAGTTGCCATTGTCGGCCACCGGCGCCACCTCCTCGCGGAAGTAGCGATCGGCCTCCTCCACGTCCTCGTCGGTCATGTCCTTCGACTGCGCGTGGCTCCGACGGCTGCCCTCGCTGCTGACGTATGCCTTCAACGCGTTCCAGTCCTCGAACAGCCGCAGCCACAGCTCCGGCGACTCCGACGACTCGGCCTCGTCGATCCGGGCGGTGAGACGCTCGAACTCTTCGGCGACGAACTCATTGGTGAAGCGCTCGGGCCGCACCGCGTAATGCTTGTAGGTCATCGGACTGTGAAGCGTTGTGTTACGATTTCTTTCGGCATCCCGCTAAGATACGCCGGGAGTCGAACGGTGGCTGTTGCAGGGTGCAAGCACCCGCGGACCTCGGTATGGCGAACGCCGGGCTCGTCACGGCGATGCCGGACGCGCGGGCCGTCCGGCATCACAAAGATAGACGCGTCCGGATCTACCGCGACACGACAAACGGGCGCGAGATTACGCTCCTGCCGCCAATTTCGACCCTCAGAAGGTACGCGCCGGAGGCGAGCGCCGAGATCGACCCACGGAGCTCGTGGCGCCCGGCGGCGAGGCGTCCGTCGAGGACGTCGGCGACGAGCGCGCCGCTGGTCGCGTAGATTCCCGCGCGCACGTCGGCGCCGGCCTCGAGCGCGAGGTCGAGAATCACCCGGTCCGCGGCAGCGTCGACGAAAGGCGTGCCGACGAACGCGCCGAGGGCGATCTCCTCGCTCGTCGAGGCAATCCCCTCGATCTCGATCTCGAGCGTCGTGCCGCCGTCGAAGAACGTCGCGTACGCCTTGAGCGCCCGCGGCGCCGGACCGCGGCGCACGATGCCCGTCGGCGTGTAGCGCGAGCCGTGACACGGACAGACCAGCTCGCCGTCGGAATCCGGTGTGACCTGGCTTACCGTACATCCCTCATGCGTGCACGTGGCGTTGACGGCCGCGAACGTCGCCTGCTCGATCCGCGTGACGATGACGCTGAAGGTGGCCCCGGCGATGCTGTCGAGCCGGATCGAGCCGCCGACCGTCGTGAGCTCTGAGTACTCCGGCTTCGTCAGGTCGATCCGGTATCGTCCGGCGAGCGCGCCCTTCGAGGCGCGAAGCTCCGGGACGATGCGCCCGAGCACGACGCTTGGCGCCGCGACGGCGACGACGGTCGCCGCGAAGATCTTCTCGAGAA
This sequence comes from Kapaibacterium sp. (SeqCode), assembly GCA_035539855.1. Classification (GTDB taxonomy): domain Bacteria; phylum Bacteroidota; class Ignavibacteria; order OLB7; family OLB7; genus DATLHO01. The sequence continues at coordinate 24,410 of DATLHO010000154.1, forward strand.
AGCTCCGGCGAGAGGTCGTCCGTGAGGGAGTCTGCTGATCCTGCATGGCGCTATCGTAGTTGTGACGGAAGTTGGTGCGACGGGAAGTTACTACGGAACCCGGCGCGTTTCGGAAGGTTACCGCGGCTTGCACGCGACGCCCGGCATGGCGAGCTTCCGCAGCGGCGGTCGCTCGGCCGTCGTCCCCCGTCGTGCGCACGACTGTGGTACAGAAGAGTCAGAAACGGAGGCGTAATGAGCAACGGTCTACAGACCGCTGATGCAGGAAGGATCGCAGCACGGAGTCACACCGAGCCGCACGAGGCGCTGGCCGGCGCGCTCGGCGTCGATGTCGTCAGGGGATTGTCCGACGGCGCGATCGAGCGCCACCGCGAGCGCTATGGCGCGAACGTGCTGCCGGAGCCCAAGCCGAAGTCGAAGCTACTCCTGTTCCTCGAGCAGTTCAACAACCCGCTCATCTTCATTCTTTTCGGCGCGGCCATTCTCACCTCGGTCGTCGCCGACGTCGCCGAGGCGATCACCATCTTCTTCGTCGTGCTCTTCAACGCGGCGATCGGCTATTACCAGGAACAGCGCGCGAGCGAGCGGCTGCGCGCGGTCAAGAATCTGACCGCCCCGACCGCTCGCGTCGTTCGCGACGGAGAGCTCCGCTCGATCGCGGCCGAGGAGCTCGTCGTCGGCGACGTCGTGCTGCTCGAGAGCGGACTGCGCGTGCCGGCGGACATCCGCCTGGTCGAGGCGAACGATCTCACCGTCGACGAATCGATCCTCACCGGCGAGTCGGTTCCCTCCACCAAGAAGCACGACACGACGCACGACGCCGACGCTCCGCTCGGCGATCGCAGCAACATGACCTTTGCCGCGACGACCGTGCGTCGCGGCCGCGCGCGCGGCATCGTCTCCGGCGTCGGCGAGCACTCGCAGGTCGGCCGCATCACCCGCAGCATCGCCGACGCGACCGAGACCGAGTCGCCGCTGCAGGAGCGCCTGCGCCGCTTCGGCAAGGTGCTCGCGATCGGCATCGCGGCGGCCATCGGTCTGATCTTCGCCGTCGGGATGCTCCGCGGCTACGAGGCCACGACGATGCTCCTGACCGCGATCGGTCTGGCCGTGTCGGCGATTCCCGAGGGACTTCCGATCGCGGTCACCGTCGCGCTCTCGATCGGCGTCTACACCATGGCCCGGCGCAACGCGATCGTCCGGCGACTCAATGCCGTCGAGACGCTCGGCTCGACCACCGTCATCTGCTCGGACAAGACCGGCACGCTCACGCGCAACGAGATGACGGTCGTCGCGGTCGCCTCCGACGACAGGATCTACACGTTCACGGGGGGAGGCTACGAGCCGCACGGCGAGCTGCACGACGACGCCGGCGGCAGGACGAGCGTGGCGCCCGAGTCGCCGTTGCACTGGTCGTTGCGCGTCGGACTGTTCTGCACGGAGTCGGGCTTCTCGGAGAAGGACGGCCGGCGGCAGCTCGTCGGCGACCCGACCGAGGGCGCGCTCATCGTCGCCGCCGAGAAGTCCGGCATCGCCGCGACCGATCGCGCGAGCTCCGAGTCGTTCGTCATCCTGCCGTTCGAATCCGAGCGAATGTACATGGTCTCCGAGCTCGCGCGCGGGACCCAGCGCTACGTGCTGGTCAAGGGATCGGCCGAGCGCGTCGTCGCGATGTGCGCGAGCGAGCTCAGGACCGAGGGCCTGCGCCCGCTCGATCTGCAGTGGATCGTCGAGCGTCAGGCGCAGCTCTCGGCGCGCGGCCTGCGCGTGATCGCAACGGCGTACGCTCCGCTCGATCCCGACGTGCACGGCGATCCGGAGGATCTTTCGGGGCTGATCTTCGCGGGCCTGCACGGCATCGAGGATCCGCCGCGCGACGAGGTGCGCGACGCCGTTCGCGACGCCGCGAGCGCGGGCATCAAGGTCGTGATGATCACCGGCGATCACGTCGCGACCGCGCGCGCGATCGCCGAGCAGCTCGACCTGCGGCCCGGCCACCGCATCCGCTCGATCGAGGGCCGCGAGCTCGAGGCGATGGACGACGAGGATCTCTACGAGCGCGTCAACACGACCGACGTCTACGCGCGGGTGGCTCCGGAGCACAAGCTGCGTATCGTCCGCCAGCTCCAGGCGCACCGACACATCGTCGCGATGACCGGCGACGGCGTCAACGACGCGCCGGCGCTGAAGCAGGCCGACATCGGCATCGCGATGGGAAGCGGCACCGACGTCGCGAAGGAGGCGTCGTCGCTCGTCGTGCAGGACGACAACTTTGCGACCATCGTCCAGGCCGTGCGCTACGGGCGGCTGATGTTCCGCAACCTGCAGCACATGATCCTCTATGTGCTCTGCACGTCGTTCGGCGGCGTGCTCACGCTGACCGCGGCCGTGATCCTCGGCTTCCCGCTGCCGCTGCTGGCGGTGCAGTTGCTGTGGATCAACCTCGTCACCGACGGCACCAGCACGATTCCCCTGGCGTACGAGAAGGAGCATGGCGACATCATGGCCGAGCCGCCGCGCAATCCCGACGAGGGACTCGTCAACTGGCCGATGGGCGAGAGGATCGTCGGCACCGGTCTGATGATGATGTTCGGCACGCTCATCGTCTTCGAGATGATCCTCGACCAGTACGGCTTCACCGCCTTCGACAGGAACATCTCCGAGCAGGCCATGACGCACGCGCGCACGGGCGCCTTCGTCACGCTCGCGCTCTGCCAGATCTGGAACGTCCACAACTCGCGCTCGATCGACCGGTCGATCTTCCAGATCGGACTGCTGAGCAACCGGCCACTGCTGGCGGTGACGCTGCTGGCGCTCGGACTGCAGATCGCATCGGTCGAGCTGCCGTTCATGCACCCGCTGCTCAACACGACACACCTTCCGCTCGACGACTGGTTCCTGTGCATCGGCATCAGCCTGATGCTCGTCGTCCTCGTCGAGGTTCGGAAGTTCTCGTCGCGGTTCTATCGACGGATCAAGGAGAAGGAGGACGGCGCCGGCGCGTGACGAACGGGAGCAATCGGGTGCGCGCTAGCGGGCGCGCGCTAGCAGACGCGCGCGATCGGCATGCGCGCCACCTCGCGGCCGATCTCTACTTTTGCCGATCAGTCCGGCGCGCTCGCGGAGTGTCCACGACGCGCGTATCACGATCCCGCGGAGTCCGTTGCCACCGACGCCATCATATCGCTGCACGCTCGCCTGGGGCCGGCGCGGCCTCGCCGAGGCCGCCTCGCGCGGCGACATCGTGGTCGTCGTCGACGTGCTGAGCTTCTCGACATGCGTCGTGACCGCGACGCAGCGTGAGGGCGTCGTCATCCCGTGCGGACACGAGGATGATCCGTCGGAACTGGCGGCGCGCCTCGACGCGCGGCTCGCGGTGCGACGCGAGGACGACCCGGAGCGATCGGGCTTCACGCTTTCACCGCTCTCGTTTCTCGCGATCGAGTCCGGCGCGCGCGTCGTGCTGCCGTCGCCGAACGGCGCAGCGTGCAGCGTGCTCGGCGCCGGCGCGTCGTTCCTGTTCGCCGGCGCGATCGTCAACGCGACGGCCGTCGGTCACACCGTCTCGCGACTCGTCGAATCGACCGATCACACCGTGACGATCGTCGCCGCGGGTGAGCGCTACGAGACGCCGTCGGACGATGGAGTCATTCGGTTCGCGGTGGAGGATTACCTGGGCGCGGGAGCGATCCTCGCGGCGATCGACGCCGAGAAGTCGCCGGAGGCGGCCGTGTGCGAGAGCGCGTTCGTGCAGGTGCGCCACCGGATCGGCGAGGTGCTCTGGGGAAGCGAGAGCGGGCTGGAGCTTCGGGAGCGAGGCTACAAGGACGACGTACACTTCGCGGCGCAGCTCGATCGGTTCAGCGCCGTGCCCGTGCTCGTCGACGGCGCGTTCGTTCGATGGAGCGAGCCGAAGCAGAAGGTCCTCGCCTACATCACGCGCCGGCGGTACGGACGGATCGAGCTGCTGGTCTTCGAGCAGCCCGATCACCCGGCGGGGCTGCAGGTGCCGGCGGGAACGCTCGACCAGGGCGAACATCCGGAGTGGGGCGCGCTGCGCGAGGCCGAGGAGGAGACCGGGCTGCGCCACCTGCGGATCGTCCGTAGGCTGACGACGCACACGCTGCACGCACCGTGGGCATCGGAGTTCCACGTTCGGCACGTGTACCACCTCGAGAGCATCGACGGCTCACCCGATCGCTGGATGCACGTCGTCTCCGCAGGCGCCGAAGACCTCGGCATGCGCTTCGAGTGCCGCTGGCACGACATCAGCGAGCCGCTCGAGCTCGCGGGGCGACAGGGAGAGTATCTGGAGTATCTGCTGGCGTCGCTGTCGAGTTGAGGAGAGACTGCGTGCGCCTACCCCTCCTTGCTATCCGCCACCATCGGTTTGCCGATCTCGATCTCGATACGACGCGAGTGAAAGCGCGGGCTCCCGGCTCTTGCACGACCCATATACTTTTTTGTATACTCTATACAAGCGCGCGAACGTGGCTCTGCATCTGGAGAGCACATGAAGGACATCTGCTGGGTCGGATCGTCGCTTGAAGACATCCGACGATATCCCGACGACGTCCGGCGTATCGCCGGCTTCGAGCTGAGCACTCACTCCTACATCGGCGGACTGCAGGATGACAAAGCAGAATGTGACTCGCTCGAGCGGCAACGTCTTCGAGGACCTTGGATTCGCGCCGGAAGAGGCTCACCATCTCAGGCTCAGGGCCTCACTTATGACAGAACTGCGCCGGGAGATCACCAAACGGGGATGGACTCAGCGTGCGGCTGCGGAATCGCTTGGTGTTTCACAGCCGCGGATCAGCGACCTTATGCGCGGCAAGATCCACTTGTTCAGTATCGACTCTCTCGTCGATATGCTTGCCGTTGTCGGGCGAAGAGTTCGACTGGTCATCGGCCGTTCCGCACAAATGTGAAAACCCGCTAGACGCGGCGCCGTCTCATCGCCGCGCGGGTTGAAGCCGATCGCTTCGAGCACCGACGCGCGCGCGAGGTCGGGCGTCAGGTACGGCGTCCATCCGCGCGCGACCAGCTTCGATGTCCAGGACATCCCGATCCCAATGTCATCCTCTGGATTGTTCCTACGTCGCGCCTGCCGCAGGTGCGAACTGGGGCTCTCGATTGCCAACGTCCGACCGCTACCCGCCGTCCACCTCATCGACCGCCACCGGCGTCCGGATCTCGACACCACGAGAATGGAAGCGCCCTGCGGTCAGCCCCTGATCGAAGCGCGGAAGCGTCTCGCCGCGAACCTCCACCCGCCCCTCGGGCAGGCCGAGCTCGCGATCGACGACACGGGCGCGCTCGAGCGCGAGCCGGGCATTGTGCTCGGCGTCGCCGCTGATATGCGTATAGCCGACGACGCTCACGCGCGGATCGGGTGCGATCGACGCTCTGATCGACGACAGCGTCCTGCGGTGTTCCGCCACGCGGTCGGCGCGATCATAGGCGATGAGGATCAGATTGTAGCGCTCGACGGTCTCGTCGGCTACGCGGTCGCGGCGCTTTCCGCGGATCGTCACCTGCTCCACGGCAAGCGTCGCGAGCGGCGTGAGGAAGCTCGCACCGTTGGCATCCTCGACGCTCAGATGGTACTGCAGCACGCCGGGCGCGCGCGGCACGGTGCCCTGCTCGCGCTCGAGCTGCCAGTGTGTCAGGTGATAGCGCTTCGTCGCCGCAACCAGCGCATCGTCAATCACCCTCTCCTGCGGTCGCAGAAGCTGACGGCGCACCATGATCGTGACCATCGTGCTTTCGAGGAAGGGGCGCAGGTTATCGTCATCGAACGACGAGAAACGGGGCCACAGTACACAATGCGCCTGTGACGACCGCGAAATACGATCCAACAGGAAGTGTCGTCGGCAGGTCGATGTCAAAAATGTGGCGATCATGCTCCCGCCCACTCGATGGCGCCCGCAGTAGAACGGTGCCTCGTGCGTCTGCGATGGAAAGCACTGCGGGTTCTGAGCCGCTTCCGACGTCGGCAACGACTCTCATCCTGCCGCCGGACATCACTGATGGCTGGAGTGAAATCGCGCCACGCTCCCTCTGCAGTTCATCGAGGGAGATCGCGGAGGAGGGCTCGCCGCTGAGGCGAAATCGGCCTACCTGACCCGGGGCGCTAAAGAGAAAGAGTAAATGGCCATCCGCCGTGAGCGTCAGCGCAGACATGCCCGACAACTCCGGAGCCGGGCCCTGCATTCGCACAAACGTACGTGCTCCGTCGACGCTCCGCTCGATGACACCATCGGCGGTGGCCGAATAGACGACTTCGGGACTCAGCCAGGAGAGCGCCGCCCCGATCGGCCGTTCGGCCTCGAGCGTCGAAGCGACCCCCCATGTCGCACCGCCGTCGGTCGACGTAGCGATGTCCCACTGCAGACCATTCCGAAACCGGTCGGGGAATGCCGCCACAATCGACTGCACACCGAAACTCTCGAGTGAGATCGCTGCCGTCCGCCCGGGAATCGAATCCACTCTGGTCACCTGCCAAGTGCGGGCGCCGTCACTCGATCGAAGAAACCGCCGCGCCGCGGAGCTCTGCGTCAGGCCGACGAGTGCGCCGTCGCCGAGGCTGCGGAGGTGATCGACAGTCAGCGAGTCACGACGCTCCCACGACATCCCCCCGTCCGTGCTTGCATGCACGCCGTCGTGTCCCCAGAGGTATAACACCGGCGTAGGCCCGGTGACATCCGAGAGGAGTTTCGCTCCGGCTGCCAGGGTGGGGAGCGACCCCGCGAGGCTCCATGTCGCTCCGTCGTCCGTACTGAGCAGCAGTCCGCGGTACGCAGCCGCCTCGCTTGGGACGAACCGTGCGAGCGCGGCGAACGCTGCTGGACGACGGGCCCTGTCCAGTGAAATCACGGCTTCAATATTCGACGCTCCCGGAGGTACGAATGCAGTCTGCCAGGTCTCGCCGGAGTCGGCGCTCGTTCTGATGGCCCCGTACTCGTACCCTGCGACGACTCGTGCGCCTGTCGCCGTCGCGGTGATCGGCAGCCCGACCGCGCCGTTCGTCGACCACGACCGGCCGGCATCCGATGATCGTGCGAACAGCGAAAAGCGGTTCGCAACGAATACGTTCGCAGTATCTGTCCAGCTGACGAGCAGGTCGTTCGAGCTCCGCTGACCGATGAACGGATGCGCCCATGGCTGCCACGAGCGGCCACCGTCACGGGAGACGCCGTTGGCCGATGTCGCCCGCATCGCGGTATGAAACCGCAGCGACGCCACATCCAGCCACCGTGGTAGCGCGAGAGTCTCCCAGGTCATGCCTCGATCCCGGCTGGCCAGGAAGAAGTAGGCATCGTCACGATTCGACTGACGACCACCCCACACATAGAGCATCTCGCCCTCTTCGAAGACACCACTCTGCATCTGAGGCGCGGCGCCGGCATTGAACGGGGGGAGCCGCATCCATTCGATGCGGCCGCTGTCGAGCAGCAGCCGTCCGAGATGCCAGGGGCCGTCACCACCGAAGTTTTCGGTGACAACGACATAGACTACCCGATTCGAGGTCGCTCCGATGATGCGCACCCACTGGGGCATCCGGAGAGCAGCATCCCCGGTCACCGGCATCGTTCCGAAGGCGGTGCTGTCGGCAACGACGGCGATGGCACCGATCGAACGCAGTGAATCCGCCCTTTGCCAGGTCACGCCGTCGAGCGTATAGGCAAGCCGTTGGGGCCCGGCCGGCACGCTGATCCCTCCGGATATCCCGGTGCTGTTGTACAGCACGACCATTGTCTGCCTGTCGAGTGCCAGAAGGTCGACGACGGAGTCGTGCGACGCGGCGTCCAGAATCGAGGGCTGCACCGGTGCCCACGACTCACCGCCATCGACCGACAACCAGCGTGGGCGGGCCCAGGCGACGCCCGTCGGCTCGCTGACGAAGGGGATCGGTGTGAAGGAGTTCGCCGGCCTCCAAGTGATCCCGCCGTCGCTCGTACAGTACACGGAATCGTGCGTGGCGTAAAAGCCGGAGAATGGTGACGTGAAGAAGATCGACTCCGGAATGAGCCGACTAGTGCCGAATGTCGTGTGCTCGGTAGCGAATACGTGCCAGCGATCCCCCGGGATCTGGCCGCTGGCAACTGAAATGACAAGGAGCACAAACGGCACGAGACGAAATGCAACGCGGGTCGGGCAGCCTATTCCCATTTCCTTGGCACCATTAGCTTGATGGATTCTACTGAAAACTCACCAACTGGTACTCGGGCGCAGCTCGAAGGTAGAGGCATCGGATTTCCATTCCTACCTGCAAATAGCCTCATTCGAAAGCAAAGCATCGGGACCCGAGATGATAACCAGTCACGATTGGGCCAGGCATCATAACCGCATGTACGAAGAACCTGTGATCCGGTCACGTGGCAGGCAATGCGCCTGCCACGTGACTATTGCGTCGAAGCATCTTGATGAAAGCCATCGCGCCTAGCCCATCGCATCGCTTCGAGCGTTCATCGGCTATCATCGCACTACTTACCATCTGGCCGCGTTTGCGCTGAACTCACCGGCTGAAGACTCTTCTCCGCTGCATCGAGTCCGATGTCCTGGCCTGAGGGCGCAGCACCCGATTCGATGCACGGCTTTGGACCATAGGGGCCTGCGGGATCGCTCGTGCATGCCGGCAGCACCACCCGGCAGCAGACCTGGGAAGTCTGGCCGGCACAGTCCAGAGTGACGCAAACGTCGATGCATTTCGATCCTGAGGGATCGCAGCCCGTGAAGCCAACCGGGATCTTGACGGATGACTTGTATGGTAGTCCGCCCGATGTCTCGACCATGTGAACACAGCTTGTGCGACAAACTGAGTCGCAAGTGCTGTCTGCGAGAGTTCCACCCGGAGGATAGAGACGGGGGCAGGCTGGATCTTCGCTCCAGACACCAGTCCACGGGTACTTGACAGGACAGAGGTCGCAGATGTGATTGGGCGAGTTGGCGTTCCTCTGACAGGGTGAGATCGGTCCGGGGTCCGTATCACAATCCAATGCGGCGCAGATGTCGACTCTCGTCACGACACAGCCCTCCCACTCGTTCTTGATTTCGAATTCCCAGCTGCAACAGCCCTCGCCGCAGAGAAGCCCGTTGTCGCAGGCGTTTCCATCGCCGTAAGTCCCATTGTTGGTGTGACACAACGCGTGCGGGGTCGGAGTAGCAATCCACGTACACCCGCTTGTCTGAGCCGAAGCTGTCGAAGCCGCGAACACAGCCGCGATGATGGCGACAAGGACGTAAACGCGACAGAACATAACTGCCTCCAATGAGTGTTGAATGGCTACGCGGGAGCTGTCGTAGAACTGCGGGAGGGGCGTCGCGCGGGGTCTATTCGAGCGCTCCGGCACCGTCGCCCGGTGCCGTCGACTCGCAGTCGGTTACGCTGCACGCCGGCGAGCCGCCGGAATAGTGGAGCGTGATGATCGCTGGCTCGGTTCCGTAATAGGTTGCGATACACCGCCGCAATGAGTCAGAACAGGGCGACAGTGTCGTCGACGATCCGGCGCCCGTGCGCTCGACGCATGCGGCGAAGAAGACCCAGGAGTGTCCCGGGGAAACGGAGTCGGCCGCCGAATCGGCGTAGCCCGCCGCCGCGCCGTGAAGGACTGCGACGTATGCGAGACGATTGAACAACTCCGGCGTCGAAAGCGAGTCGAGCGCGGCGCAAGAGTCGCCTGCCTCGAATGTCTCGGCCGCGATGACATAGTCGGTCCGTCCGGTCGGCGTACGCCAGACGCAGACGATCTGTCGGGTCTTCCCTTCGTTCGAGGTTGCGAGTGTCGGCGGATCGACAACCGACGGAAGCGACCATGCGACCGTGTCGACAGCCAGCAGGACCGCCGACGAGTCGGTCGGGTGAGTCATCGGCGTCTGCGCGAGCGCGACGGAAGCCGGAGCGATGAGACAAAGCGTGGCGATGCCAAGGAACAGGTAGCGCATGAGGGCACAGCGGTAGAGCCATCCTGCGATCCGGATCCGGGTGGAACTCGCGGGGATGGGGTTGGATGCCTTCGAGCGCTCGGTACGTCAGAAAGATGGACGCGCGTCGACGCGCATCCTATTCCCCTTTAGGGGAGGGTGGGATAATGAAGTGTAGGTCCGGTGGTGGTGCACGGCTTGCGCTCGCGCGGCGTCGACACGCCTTCGTCAGCGCGTCGGTCGCAGCATGAAGAGCTTGCCGAAGACGTCGCCGAGACTGACGGTGCCGGTCTTGCGATGGACCGACTGAAGATGCTTCTTGACGTTGTCCTGCGAGACGCCGATCTCGGCGGCGATCTCCTTGTACGACAGGCCGAGCATGCGACAGGTGAGGACGCGGCGCTCCTGATGCGTGAGCTGGTAACGCACCGTCGCTTCGACGAGCACATCGTCGATCAACCGCTCCTGTGGTCGGAGAAACTGGTGCCGGATGATCACGCCGGCGAAGGCGCTCTCGAGGAACGGCCGAAGCGTTTCGATGATCGCTGTGTCCGCCTCGCGCAGAGGAGACTTCTGCCGTTCGCGGCAGAGAATGATACAGCCGATTTGCATCGTCTCGTAATATGCGAGCTCGATGACGTGGGGCGGATGATAGTCGTCGAATGGAAATCCCTGCTCCAGCATGCCGTCGAGAACGGCGGCCGAGAATCCTCTGGAGGCCGCATGGGTACTGACACTCACACCGACCGAGCCCTTCGGAGGGACGTGATGAATGACATCGGCGCTCGCATTGTATTCGTCCGGATCGCAAAGGTCGCAGGACGTGTCGACGGCGATGGCAATCCGATCGACAGCCGGGAGCAACGGAGCAAGAGCGTTTCGGAGCTCGCGCGTGGCGGTGGTGACGTCGAAGGTGTTTGGCAGGGCATTAAGCAGGCAGAGAAACGGATCCGCCGCACGCGGGGCACCCGTGCTCCCGACCGCGATCGACGGCCGGCCCCCACGCGGTGCGGTGCCAGGAGCCGAACGGGGCCGACCGGGCGGCCGCACCTCGAGAAGCGCATCGAGTCCGCCACCGCGGTACGTTGCAACCCAGCGCTCCACTGTCGGGGCCGATACGCCGACACGAAGCGCCACCTCTGCGGTGACGAGCTCGGGAAACCGCTTCATCACCTGCAGCGCACGCACGCGTGTCGCGAGCGGACCCGACCGAAGCTTCCGCTCGAGACGAGAGAGCGCTGCTGGTGATTCGGCGATGTCGAGACGGCGTCGGCGCGGCATGGGTACTCAACGGTTACCCATCAAGCTACGACTCTGCAATCCCATCACGAAAGCGGACCACCGATGACAATCGTGATGGGAATGGTGGCGTCCGTACGCCAGGGGCCGCCTCGGCGCCGGATGGGCGCTCGTCTCGCCTTCTCCCTCGCCTACCTTCGCACGACCAATCTCTCGCTGAGCACCAGCGTCGGCGTCCGCAGCACAACGACATGGGCCCCCGCCGGCAGCTCCGACACGTCCACCCACTGCACGTACGCTCCCGCCTCCATCTCACCGTCGACGAGCGTCGCAGCGTGCGCTCCCGACGCGTCCTGCAGCACGAGCTTCGTCCGCCTCCGCTCGGTGAGCGAGTACTCGATCGCCGCCACCCCCGAGGCCGGTTCGGCGATGCCGGGCGCAGCAGTACCTCCGCCGCGCGTCGAACAGCCACTTGTGCTCTCATCCCTTCTCCACCCGGATCACCTCCCGCCCCCCCATCAACGGCACGAGCACCGCCGGCACCCTCACGGTCCCATCCGCCTGCTGATTGTTCTCGAGGATCGCGACGATCGCGCGCGGCACCGCGACGGCCGTGCCGTTGAGCGTGTGCACGAAGCGCGTCTGGTTGTTCTCATCGCGATAGCGGATCATCAGCCGGCGCGACTGGAACTCGGTGCAGTTGCTCGTGCTCGTGACCTCCCCGAACGCCTCGCGCGACGGCATCCATGCCTCGATGTCGAACTTGCGATACGCCGGCGCTCCGAGATCCCCGGCCGCGATGTCGACGACCTGGTAGTGCAGGCCGAGGTCGCTGAAGATCTCCTTCTCGATCTCGAGCATCTCCGCGTGCATCGCTTCGGATTCCTCCGGCGTCGTGAACGCGAACATCTCGACCTTGCTGAACTGGTGCACGCGGTAGAGCCCGCGCGACTCACGGCCCGCCGCGCCTGCCTCGGTGCGGAAGCAATGGCTGTAGCCGACGAGTTTCACGGGGAGCTCCTCCTTGCGCAGGATCTTCTCCTTGAGCAGTCCGCCGAGCGTGATCTCGGCGGTACCGACGAGGCAGAGGTCGGTTCCCTCGACGCTGTAGACCTGGGTCTCCTCGCCGCGCGGGTTGAAGCCGATCGCCTCGAGCACCGATGCGCGCGCGAGGTCGGGCGTCAGGTACGGCGTCCATCCGCGCGAGACCAGCTTCATCATCGCGAAGTTGACGAGCGCCATCTCGAGCAGCGCGCCCTCGTTCATGAGGTAGTAGAACTTCTGTCCGGTGACCTCCGCGGCGGTCTCGAAGTCGAGGAGCTTCAGCTCGGTGCCGAGCGTCACGTGGTCCTTCGTCGGGAAGTCGAACACGGGCCGCTCGCCGACGGTCTCCATCACGAGGCCATCCTCCTCTCCGCCGGCGGGCACGTCGGGATGCGTCATGTTGGGGATGTTCTTCGCGGCGGCATCGAGCTCGTCTCCGACGGCGTTGAACTCCTCCTCGCGCGCGGCGATGAGCTCCTTGAGCTCGCGCCCGCGGTCGATCAGGGTCTGGCGCTCGGCCTGCTCCATCTTCCCCTTCATCTTCTGCGACGACTCGTTCCGCTCGGCGCGCAGCGCCTCGAGCTCCTGCTGTATCGCTACGCGCCGCGCGTAAAGCTCGACGACGCGGGCGGCGTCGGCGTTGCGGACGCCTCGGCGGGCGATGTTCTCGGTGACGAGCTCGAGGTTCTCGCGAATGAACTTCAGATCCAGCATGCGTTGACGGAGTGGTCGTTAGGAAAAGGGCAAAAGTACGAAGCCCCGGGTCATTGGCGCGTAATCGCGCGTGCCTGATGCGGCGAGGCCCCGGGCGCGCTCTGCGCGCCCGGGGCCTCGATTGCCTGAACGTCGGGGTGCCGAAAGGCGTCGCCTAGAACAGTCCGATCATATCCCCGCCCATCCAGACGATGGCGCCGAGGACGATGAGGCCGAAGACCGTGGCGAGCGCGCCGTTGATGACGGTGAAGCGATGGATCTCGCCGATCTCCTGCGCCACGCGATTGTCGATCGTGCAGTCGCCGAGGACTTCCGTCTGGCAGGCGAGGCGCACCTTGCCGACGTCGCCCCCGAGCGTGAAGCGCTCCTGCCACGTCGGCACGCTCAGCGCCGCGGCACTGTTCGCGCCGGGCGTGTAGCGGCACGTGCCGCAGAAGCCCATCCCGAAACAGTTCGCCGCCTTCGCGACGTCGTAGTAGACTTCGGCTCCCTGCGTGGTCGCGTACTCGCGGAGATTGCCTCCCTCGGGCACGAAGACCGTGCGGCCCTGGTTGGCGAAGGTCACCGCATGGAATCCCTCGGGCACACGGCCTCCGGTCGTGAACGGCGCCAATGTCTCGGAGAGATCGAGCTCGGGATGGTGGTACCGGTAGACCGCATAGGCCGCGCCGAGACCGAAGAGGTACCACGTCACCGCCATCGCGATCGCGAGGGGCATTGGCGTGTTGAGCTGCACAAGCAGCACGAAAAGGATCGCGGTCGTCAGCAGAGCCCAGAACGAGAATCCCGGAATCTTCATATCACGCTCCACACGGAGATTGTATCAAATGGTAGGCAGTCAGAAGATAGACGCAAAGTGACAAACACGCAAAGAAAGCTTGCGGATGCCTACCGCACGACGCTCACCGGGACGCTGAGGTCGCCGGCGTCGGATTCGGCGCGCAGCAGATACGTGCCGGGCGCAAGCGGCTCGGGCAGGCGCAGGCGCAGCGATCCGCGGGCGTGGCCATCGTGCAGCGTCGCGACGCGGGCGCCGAGGGCGTCGTAGAGGACGACGCGCAGCGCTCCCGGGCCGACCGGATCGACGAGCACCTCCGCTCCGCCGGGGCCGGGGTTCGGCGCGACGAGCACCCGCATTGTCGCGCGCTCGCCGGGCATCGCCGGCGCCGCGGTCTGCGCCTGTGTCGGCGCGACGTCGATGTTGTCGATCGCCGCGAAGATCAGCGATGGGTCGTCGCGATCGCGCAACTGGAATCGCACGCGCATGCGATCGGTGATCGGAAGGAACGGCCGCATCGGCAGCCGGCGCGCCGCCCACCCGCCGCGCACGCGCGCCTCGGAGTGGATGCGATACCACGTCTGCCCGTCGTCGTTGCTCGCGTCGACGGTCAGCGAATCGATCGCGAGCGTCGTGTCGGACGAGAAGTTCGGATAGTGGATGAACCACAGGTCGAATTGCAGCACCGGGTCGCCGTGGTCGCTCAGGTCCATCGTCGGAGAGATGAGCGACGTCGTGCCGCCGTTGACATCGTTCTCCTGCGGAGCCGCGTTGATCGGCGGCGCGCCGGTCATGAACACGCGCCCCAAGCGGCCGTCGGGCTGCCGCGCCGGATGCGCCCAGCCGGACTGCGGATAGCCGAGGTACGGCTCGATGCGCACCCACATGCCGCTCGTCGCGTCGTCGGTCGGCGCGCCGAGCGTCCAGCCGAGGTCCAGCGTCGCGTTGTCGTGGTAGCGCCGCACGAGCGTCACCGCGATCGTCGAGTTCGCCTGGGTCAGACGCACTGGCATCTCGACGACGCGAAAGCCCCACTTCCCCACCGTCAGCGTGAAGTCCTCGCCGGCCGGCAACTGCACCTCCGCGACGTTGCCGGAGGCGACGAGCTGCGCGGGGATGTGCGGCTCGACCGCGAACGAGAATCCCTCGATCGGCTGGCCCGACTCGTCGCGCACCTCGATCTGCGCCGCGTGCCTGAGCACCGCGCGCATGCCGATGTCGAGCGTCTCGTCCCGCGAGAGCGTCACGCTCTCGACGACATCGCCGTAGCCGAAACGCTCGAGCTGCATCGTGAACGCGTCGCCGACGGCGCCGCCGATGTAGTACCGACCGTCGCGTCCGGTGCGGAATCGACGGCCGAGCTCCGGCACGAAGATCTCGACGCCCTCGAGCGGCAGTCCGTTGTCGGCGTCGGTGACGACACCGGAGACCGAGCCCGCCGTCCTGCGCTCCCAGTCGAGCACGTACAGTCCAGTGCTGCGATCGCCCGCTAGCACGCGGCCTGACGGCAGGAAGGGATAGACCTCCCACACGCCGTTGTATCCCCCGCTCTGCCCGGGCCAGGTGTCGTAGTAGGCGACCTCGCGCGGATGCGTCGGATCGATCATGTCGATGATCCGCACGCCGCCGGTGTACCACGACGCCACGACGAAGCGACCCATCACGTGGACGTTGTGCACGATGTCGAGCGGATCGTGCGTGTACTCGGCGACCATCCGCACGTTCTCGAGGTCGCGGATGTCCCACACCTTCATCGTCTTTGCGGTGAAGCCGATCTCGTCGCTCGAGACGAGGTAGCCGCCGTCGGAGGTGATCTCGACGTTGTGCGTGCCGCTGTACGGGTAGTTGATGTTCGTGAGGAAGACGGGCACGGCGCGGTCGCGCACATCGTACACGTCGATGCCGTTGCCGTAGACCGCCGCGGTGACGAGCGTGTCGCCGCGCTCCCACGCGTCGTGGTAGTAGTCGCGGTCGACACGGCCGACCGGACGCGGGTGCAGCGGGTCGGGCTCGAGATCGAACATGAGCACTCCCCCGTTGGCGCCGGCGTCCTCGGCGGTGCCCATGACGTAGAGCCAGTGATCGCGCACGTACACGGTGTGCGCGCTGCGGAAGTACGTCGTGTCGGTGCGCACGAGCGTTGCCCGCGCGGGGAGCTCCGAGAGATCAACGATCTGCAGGCCCGCGCCGGCTGGGACGTCGCGAGACTCGGAGACGATGTAGAGATAGCTGCCGTACGTCTTCATCTCCCGCCAGCGATTCCACGGACCCGGGATGAACGCGACCTGACTGATCGGGCTGGTCGAGACATCGACGATGTGCGTGCCGATCTGGCTGCCGACGAACGCGTACTCGCGGCCGTCGGGCGCGGCGTAGCCCCAGATCGCCGAGTGCATGCCCACGCTGTCGACGGGATTGAGCCAGCCGAAGAGCGTCATGTGCTTGGAGCCGGCGTTCTCCTGCGCGAGGATGGGGGTGGTTAGGAGGAGGAGGAGGACGAAGAGTCTTAGCATGGAGAGACCTCACCCCCCCTGCCCCCCTCTCCGAATACGGAGAGGGGGGGGATGGGGTGGCTTTTTAGGGGGTGATTGTTATGCCGGCGGCGAAGGCGCCGACTTCGATTGAGCGGAGGATCGACCGGGTTGCGGTGTCGATGACGTAGACGATGCCGGGCGTCTTTGCGCCGACGATCGGATGGTGCTGGTGATCTCCGCCGGTCTGGTTCTCGCATGTGACGAAGGCGCGGCGTCCGTCGGGACTGAAGGCGACCGCGTGCGGCTGGGTCTTGAGTCCGGTGATCGTGCCGACGACGCGGCGCGTGGCGACGTCGATGATCGAGACGCTCTGCGCGGCCTGGTTCGGCACCCAGATCTCGCCCCCGTCGCTTCGACGCTCGAGGATCAGCGGCCGGCTCCCGACCGGGATGCTGTCGATCACCCTGCCCTCGATCAGATCGACCACGCGCACCTGCGCGCTCGCGCGGCAGGTGACGAAGAACAGGCGGCCGCCGTCGACGAACACGCCCTGGTACGGCTCGTGAACCGCCCGGGCCGACGGCGCAAGCGGCGCGCCCGGAACGATCGGGATCACCCGAAGCACGTCGCCCGTCGCCGCGTCGATCTCCGAGATGTCGTCGCTGCCGGCGTTCGTCGTGTACAGTCGAGTCTCGTCCGGACCGAGCGCGACACCGTGCGGGGCATATCCCCCCGTCTCGATGTCGTCGACGACCGTCATCGTCGCGGCGTCGACGCGCGTGATGAAGCGCTGCGTCATCGTCATGTCGAAGTTCGAGACGTACAGCGTCGCGCCGTCGGCGGTGATCGCGATCTGCGCCGGCGACAGACCGACCGCCGCGCTGCCGAGCTTCGCGAACGTCGTCGCGTCGTACTTCTCGATCTCACCGGCGGCGATCAGGTTGATGTAGAAGTAGCGGCCGTCCGGCGAGACGATGATGTTGTGCGGCGACTCCGGCGCCGACGACGCGTCGGGACGCCGGCCGACGCTGATGTAGCGCGCGACGCGCTGCGTCTCGAGGTCGATCGCGGCGATGAGATCCTCGGCCTGGTTCGTCACGAGCACGCGCGGGCGGGCTCCCGACAGTGCAATCTCCCCTGCGTCACTCTTCGCGCCCTCGAGAATCCATCGTTTGATCGTCAGCATCTGCTCGCGCGGCAGCGCGTCGCGTCCGAGCGGCATGCGCGGCGACGCCAGGGGCGCGATCGCGGTGTCGTTGCTGATGTGCTGCAGCAGGTGGCTCTTCAGCGGCGCGAACGGAACGACCACCGCGCCGAACTCGCCGCCGGTCATCGTCGTCGTCCACGAATCGAACGAGAGCCCGCGCTGCGCGCCCGCGCCGCTGTGGCACTCCGAGCCCGCGCACGACGCGGCGAAGATCGGCGCGATGTGCTTCGAGTACACCACGGGCTCGTCGGCTCCGGGGATCACGATGGTTGAGGGCGAGACAGGATCGTCGCCGCAGCCGGCCAGGATGATGGCTGCGAGCGCGAGGGGGAGGAGAAGTCGGCGCATGGGCTGCTCTGGAGAGTGAGGAGAACCTCGGAAGATCGCGGCACGCCGGCGACGGCGCAAGGGACGCGGAGATTTCTACCCTGAACCGGCCGCAGTCCTTTCGTACTTTTGTCGGCTATTCATGCAATGACGGTGCACTCCACGGGGCCGGATCCATGGCGCAGGAGCAGAGCGAACATCTGCTGGAGATCGACGAGGAGCTGCTCGATGACCTCGAGGGGTTGATCGAGCTGCGCGACGACGGCGCGCTGAAGTCGATGCTCATCGACCTTCATGCGGCCGACATCGCGCGCCTGCTCACGTACCTGCACGAGGACGAGCGTCACTACATCCTCGACCTGATCGAGGAGGATGTCGCCGGCGAGGTCGTGCTGCACCTGCCGGAGGACCAGCGCACCGACTACCTGGCCGAGCTCGAGCCGCACGAGATCACCGACCTCGTCGAGGAGCTCTCGCCCGACGACGCCGCCGACATCGTCGCCGAGCTCGATGACGACGTCGCCGAGGAGGTTCTGCGCAACCTGCAGGAAACCGACGTCGAGGCGACCGAGGAGATCCGCGGGCTGCTGCTCTTCGGCGAGGATACCGCCGGCGGCCGGATGACGACGGACTTCGTCGCGGTCACCGTCGACGATACCGTCGCCGCGTCGATCGAGCGCGTGCGTGAGTTCGTGCGCGAGACCGAGCTCGAGGTGCACGGCCTGTTCGTCCTCGATCGCGACGAACGCCTTGTCGGATTGCTGCGCCTGCAGGACCTCGTGCTCCGTCCGCCGACCTCCAAGGTCAGCATCGTCATGAGCACCGACATCGTGACGGTCGCTCCGGACGAGGACCAGGCCGTCGTCGCGCAGGTCATGCTGCGCTACGACCTGATCGACGTGCCGGTCGTCGACGATGACGGGCACCTGATCGGTATCATCACCTTCGACGACATCGCCGACATCATCGAGGACGAGGCGTCGGAGGACATGCTCTTTCTCGCGGGTGTGACCGAGGCGGAGAGTCCGACGACCGGACCGTTCGCCGCGGTGCGCCGCCGCCTGCCGTGGCTCGCGGTCAACCTCGGCGTCACGTTCATCCCGACGATGATCATGTCGCGCTTCGAGGGAACGATCGGTGACTTCCCGAAGATCGCGATCCTGCTGCCGATCGTCGCGGGCATGGGTGGCAACGCCGCGATCCAGTCGATCACCGTCATGGTGCGCAGCATCGCGCTCGGCGAGATCAGCCCGGGCCAGCGCCGGCGCGTCATCCTCAAGGAGACCGCGACCGGACTGCTCAACGGCGTTGCAATGGGAGTGACCGGCGGACTGATGGTGTGGCTGCTCTGGGGGAATCCGGCGCTCGGCGCCGTGCTCACCGTCGCGCTCATCGCGAATCTCTTCATCGCGGGCCTGGCCGGGGCGGTCATCCCGCTGGTGCTTCGCCGGCTCAACTTCGACCCCGCCCTTTCGTCCGGCCCGCTGGTCACGAGCCTCACCGACATCAGCGGCTACTCGGTCTTCCTCGCGCTGTCGACGACGGCCATGGCGCTGCTGCTGCACTACCGGTAGCGTCGGCTCGCTGCGTCATCGACGGAACGGAAAAGGGCGCAACAGCGTCGATGGAGGCATCCTGCCGGTCGCATCGCCTGTTCCGCCCTGACGCAGCGTCCGGTCCGACCGGACTACTTCGACGCTCGCTTGCGCTTGCGCTCCTTCTTCTTCTCCTCGACCGCCGCCTTTCGCTCGCTCTTCTCGCTCGAAAGCTTTGCCGCGAGCTCGTCGCGAAGCTGCATCCGCGGCGCCATCCGCACGTCGGGATCGACGCCGTCGGGGAACGGACGATCGAGAATCCGGCATGCCAGCCACGCCATCAGATCACCGACCGAGTACTTGCGCTCGCGACAGATCGCCGCCTCCGCTCCGAGATACCGGATCTGATCCGGATCGTCGAATTCGGTGACGAGATACGGCAGCGCGGCCTCGCCGAAACGGACGAGGTTCTCACCGAGGCGACCGAGATGATGTCCCGGAAGGCCCCACCAGTTGTGCATGAACGCGCCCGGGACGGCCTCGCAGTAGATGCGCACCATCTTCGGGTCCGGATCCTTGCCAAGAAGCAGCAGCAGCTCGTGCGCGAGAACACGGAGGCGATGATCTCCCCGCTCAGATTTCGCGATTTTTTCGAGATCCTCCTGTGCCTTCGGGCGTGCGATCAGCCGATCGGCCTCGCCATACGTGAAGAGCTTGTCGACGGAAGTCTCCGTCAGCTCTTCGCGCATCGTGCCCAAGCCTACTGCCATAATGATAGTTCCTCTCAAACAAGTATCCGCTGAATGTAACACCGTGGCTTCGCTATTTCCAAAGTGCTTCGGTGGTTTCGTAGATTGCCCGAAAGCCCCGCCAGATCACGATTCTTCCCAGGGATGACCGACGACGCCGCCGATTTCTTCCGTTTCCTGACCAACAGCTACGTATCGGAGCCGAATGCGGAAAACGCGCAGCGTCTCTGGCGGGCCGTTTTCGCCCTCGATGGACTCTATTTTCTGCTTCGCCCGATCGGCAACGAGCCCGTTCCCGCGATCGCGATCCAGGATGGCGGACCGCACCTACTGGTCTGGACCGACCTCGATTCGCTGCGCGAGTACGTCTTCGAGTCCGACGAGGAGGAGGAGAGCGACGATGGCGAGCCCCACTTCGTGTTCGTGCCGATGGCCAGGGCCGTCGAGCACATGCTGCGCTACGAGCAGCACGGCGTGCAGGGTGTCCGCTTCAACGCGCCGCTCGGCTGGGCGGTGCCGTTCGATCGGCTGCGCAGGGTGGCGGAGCTGATGGGGGTGCTGTAGCATGCGCCGGATGAAACGACGCGTCGACGCGGATCGGTCGGTCGATGGGTCCGACGGCAACGGTGAGATCCGGAGCGATCTCCGCGATCTCGGGTTCGGCGCACGCGTGACCGAGCAGAGTCGGCTGCGACTGCTCAATCGCGATGGGAGCTTCAACGTGCGGCGCACGGGGCTGTCGTTCGTCGAGCGGATCGACCTGTACCACAGCCTGCTGACGATGCCGTGGTGGCGATTCCACCTCGTCGTGTTCTCCGCCTACGTCGTGCTCAACCTCCTCGCCGCCGCCGGCTTCATGCTCCTCGGCGAAGGCGCGCTCGGCGGGATTCAGGAGACGACCTTCACCGGCCGCTTCACCGAGACCTTCTTCTTCAGCGTGCAGACGTTCACGACCGTCGGCTACGGTCACGTCTTCCCCGACGGCCCCGCGGCCAACACCCTCGTCGTGCTCCACGCGTTTATCGGGCTCATGGGATTCGCGCTCGCGACGGGAATCCTCTTCGCCCGATTCTCGCGCCCGACGGCGAAGATCAGCTTCAGCCAGAGCGCCATCATCGCCCCGTACCGCGACGTCATCGCCTTCGAGTTCCGCATCGCCAACCAGCGTCGCAGCCAGCTCATCGACGTCGAGGCGCGCGTGCTGCTCGTGCGCAACGAGACGGTCGACGGCAAGACCACGCGCCGCTTTCACAACCTTGCGCTCGAGCGCGACCGCGTCGCGTTCTTCCCGTTGACCTGGACGGTCGTCCATCCGATCGACGAGGCGAGCCCGCTCTTCGGACTGACCGAGCACGAGATGCGCACCTGCGACGCCGAGTTCACCGTGCTGCTGACCGCGACCGACGACATCTTCGCGCAGATGGTGCACGCGCGCACCTCCTATCGCGGCGAGGAGATCCTCTGGGGAGCGAAGTTCGCCGACCCGTTCGTCCCGTCGGACGACGGGATCCTGCGGGTCGACCTGCGACGTCTGCACGACACGGTCGAGGCGGAGATGCCGGCCAACTAACCCCCGAACAGAGCCGCCCCTGTCATTCCCGGAGGGGATCTTTCTTTGGGTGCGTCTCGCCGCATGTCGAGATAGGAGCACTGCGTGTACTTCCTCGCGGCAGCGGCGTGCAGCTGTCTTCGCACTACACCACCGCCTCACATGCGGCCGTCGCGCCGTAGGAAAGGTCCCCTCCGGGAAAGACAGGAACGCCGTGTGGTTGGGAGAAGAGCGTCACCCCAGATCGATCCACACCGTCTTCGTCTGCGTGTAGATGTCGAGTGCCGCGGCTCCGAGCTCGCGGCCGAAGCCGGAGTCCTTGTAGCCGCCGAACGGCAGCGCGTTGTCGGTCATGTTGTAGGTGTTGACCCAGACGGTGCCGGCCTTGACGCCGCGCGCGAAGCTGATCGCCTTCTTCACGTCGTTGGTCCAGACGCCGGCGGCCAGCCCGAAGCGGCTGTCGTTGGCGATGCGGATCGCGTCGGCCTCGTCGGTGAACGCGATGACCGACGCCACCGGCCCGAAGATCTCCTCCTGCGCGATCGTCATGTCGTTGCGCACGTCGGCGAACACCGTCGGCGTGACGAAGTACCCGCGGTCACCGACACGCTCGCCACCGGCGACGAGCGACGCGCCCTCCTCCCTTCCCTTCGCGATGTAGGACATCACGCGGTTCATCTGCTCCTCGCTGACGAGCGAGCCCATGCGGGTCTTCGGATCGAGCGGATCGCCGACGACCATCTTCTTCGCACGGCTCGAGAGAATCCCCATGAACTCCTCGCGCGCCGCCTCCTCGATGAGGATGCGGCTGCCCGCGGTGCACATCTGACCCTGGTTGAAGAAGATGCCGCTGAGCGCCACCTTCGCGGCGAGCTCGAGGTTCGAGTCGGCGAAGACGACGTTGGGGGATTTTCCGCCGAGCTCGAGCGTGACCTTCTTGAGCGTCGAGGAGGCGTTGCGCATGATGAGCTTGCCGATCTCGACCGATCCGGTGAACGCGATCTTGTCGATCTCCGGATGCTCGACGATCGCCGCGCCCGCGGTGGCGCCGAATCCCGTGACGATGTTGACGACGCCCTTCGGCATTCCCGCCTCCATCATCAGCTCCCCGAGTCGCAGGATCGACAGCGACGTCTGCTCGGCCGGCTTGATCACGACGGTGTTCCCGCACGCGATCGCCGGGGCGATCTTCCACGTCGCCATCTGGATCGGGAAGTTCCAGGGGATGATTTGTCCGCACACGCCGACGGGCTCGCGCAGCGTGAACGCGAACGCATTTGTGCGCGCGTTCGGCTCGATGGTCTCGCCCGTCGCCTTGCCGGCCCATCCCGCATAGTAGCGCCAGCTCGCGATCGACTGCGGCAGGTCGACCCGCAGCGACTCGAGCAGCGGCTTGCCGTTGTTGAGCGTCTCGAGCTCGGCGAGCTCCTCGATGTTCTGCTCCATCAGATCGGCGATCCTCCAGAGCAGACGTCCGCGATCGGCGCCGTTCATCTTCGTGTACTCGCCGCTCTCGAAGGCGCGGCGGGCGGCCTTCGCGGCGCGGTCGACATCCTCGCGATCACCGGCGGCGACGCGCGCGATCACCTCGCCGGTTCCCGGATAGATCGCGTCGAACGTCTCGCCGCTGGCGGCGTCGACCCACTCGCCGTCGATGAGCATCCGCCCGTGACGGAGCATCCCGTTGTCGAGCGGCTGGTTCTTCTGCGGCTTGATCGAGGCGATCGCGGCGGCTGCGGTATCGGACATGGGAGTTCCCTGGGTTCTACAGTGGATGAGAAACGCGGAAGATACGAAGCGACGCAGCACTGCGATCGGCCCCTCATCCGCCGTACTGCCGCAGCTCCACTCCCTCGTCGTCGACCACCAGGTACGAGCGGTCGCGCAGCCAGGTGCCGAGGTTGACGTAGCGGCCGCGGCCGTGCTCGATGAACGCGGGCCGGTGGTTGTGGCCCATCACCACGAGATCGAATCCCTCGTCGATCTTGCGCTCGGCGAAGGCACGCAGGCCGTCGGCCTCGCCCGGCTGCTCGCCGCCGTAGTGCTTCTGGGTCGTGTGGTCGCGGCTGCGTCGCGACGCGTACGCCGCCACGCCGATGCCGATGTCGGGATGGAGCATGCGGAAGAGCAGCTTCGAGCTGCGCGCGCGCAGCACCTTCCGGAGAATGAGGTAACCGGTGTCGTTGAACGCCTTGCCGTCGCCGTGCGCGATGTAGCAGCGCAGGCCCGCGATCGTCGTCTCGACGTCGCCCTCGTGCAGCACGACGCCGAGCTCGCCGGTGAAGAAGTCGCGGTGGCCGAAGTCGTGGTTGCCGATCACGTAATGCACCGCCACCCCCGCGTCGACGAGCCGCGCGATGCCGCCGAGCGTCCTGACGAACCCGCGCGGAATCACCGTGCGGTAGTCGAACCAGAAGTCGAAGAGATCCCCCACGATGTAGACCGACTCGGCTCCGTTCGCGAGGATCTCGTCGAACAGGCCGAGCACGTGCCGCTCGCGCTCGCGCGTCGATGCCGCGGAGCCGAGACCGAGGTGGACGTCGGAGAAGAAGTAGTGCACGCGGGCCCTAGCGCAGGATGGTGACGCGGGTCGTTGCGCGCCCACCCGCCGTGCTCAGCACGACGGTGTAGGCGCCGGAAGGAAGATCCCCCACGGCGACAGAATGGCGTCGCGTGCCCGGCGCCACGTCGGCAAGAGCGTCGGCGCGACGATGACGGCCGAGCGCATCGTAGAGATCGAGCCGCACGTCGCCCGCTCCCACGGGAAGCTCGAGCACGAGCGGAAGCCGTCCATCGAGAGGCTGGCCGGCGACCGCCACCGAGAGCCGCGCTTCGGCGCCCGTCGCGACGCCGCTGCCGCGATCGACGACGACCTCGAACCACTGCGCCGGCGTGCGCGACTGGTCGATGACGAACGAGCCGTCGGCCGCGAGCGCGATCGTGTCGCCCCTCGGCAGGCCGCTCGAGTCCAGCGGCGTGATCAGCAGGCGGCCGACGGGCGCGTCGAAGTCGAGCTGAAGGCGAGCGCGCACCGGATCGATGAGCATCGGCGCTGTCCCCCAGCCGAGCACCTCGCTCGAGTCGCGCCAGCGCAGACCCGTCGGCTCGGTGCGCGAGGTGACGACCAGCAGCGAGCGACCCGCGTCCTCGAGCGTGCGCGTCGAGTCGATCGCGACCCACGCGACGGTCGCCGTCTCGGTGCCGGAGAGGACCTCGACGTCGAGCTTCGAGAGCGACACGCCGCTGCTGCGCGCGAGGTGTCCGGAGGCGGCCTGCAGCCCCGGCGCGTCGATCGAGAGCACGCCCTCGGCCCACTCCCAGCGGATCTGCCGCGTGTCGCTCGATGCCTCGCCGTCGAGCGTGGGCGGAAACGAGATGTCGCCGGTCTGCGTGAAGTCGGTCGCATCGAGCGAGTCGTGGACGATGCGATTGACCGCCACCGCATAGCCGGGAATCCATGCCGGCGCGGCATGCGGTCCCCATGCCCAGTAGAAGCGCGGGATCTGCGCGATCTGCCGGCGCGTGTGCCGCAGGCGGATCGTGCCAGTCGCCGGCGCGACGAGCCCGGCGCGGACGATCTGCGAGATCACCGGAAGCAGCGCGTTGGCGACGGGGTTCTTCGCGAGCTCGTAGTACTCGCCGGCGCCGATCACACGTGACGTGTCGAAGGTGCGATCGTCGGTCCAGACGTCGAGGATCACCGCGTCGAAGCCCTGGTGCGGCGCATAGGCGGCGAGCAGCAGCAGCGACTCGGCGAGGTAGCGTGTCGGGTGCGGCTGCGCGAACGTCGCGACGAACGGCTGGCGATCACGCGCGAGCGCGGTGTACGCGTACAGCGTCCCCGCATACGTCTGCCGCAGTTGCGACGCGTTGCCCATGCGAACGCCGCTGTCGCGCGCTTCGACCCAGTCCCACCCCGACGCAACCGTCGTGAAGTCCATCGTCGACTGGGCGCGGAGGTCCATGACACTCGAAACCGCGGAGTGGCCCGCACCGGTGATCGGCTGGCGCGCGCCGATCGAGTCTTTGACGAACGAGCGAAGCGCCGTCAGCAGATCGCGGTCGAGGCCCATCAGGAACTCGGACTGATCCTCGATGCGGCGCGTCGAGACGAGCAGCGACGCCGGGTTGCCGTAGGGAACGCGACCCACCGTCGCGGTCGCGATCGACTCACCGGGCTGCAGCCCGGCCGGCTCCACCGCGCGCAGCTCGACGTCGTCGATCGAGATGTCGCCGTCGACGTCGCCGAAGAAGAAGTAGAGCGCCACCGGTCCGTTCATCACCTGCGGCGTCAGGAAGGCAGCCTCGTGCGCACCCCACGCATTAGTAATCTGAACGGTCGACTGCAGCCCCGAGAATGCTCCCTCCGTCGTCTCGTAGCCCACGAGGTAGATGGAGCGACCGGCAGGATTGCTGGCGCGCGCACGAAAGGTGAGACGGTACAGCGTGTTGTACTCGAGCTCGACGTCCTGCCGCAGATAGGCCTTGAGGATCTCTCCGCCGGCGTTGCGCACGCGCAGCGTGAGCGCGACCTGGCCGTCGGGAACACTGTCGCTCTGCGTGAGGATCGGCGTGAGCGTCGGTCCGTCGTAGGCGGCGGCCTCCCAGTGCTGCTGGAAGTCCCCCTCGAAGCTGCCCTCGCGCACGAGATTCGGGAAGCCTCCGGGCGGAGCGCTCACGCGCCATGCGGCGGCCAGTCCGCTGTCGTCGCCATGCCGCTCGCGAAGGAACGCGGCGAAGAGCGTATCGAGGCGCCGGCTGTGGGCGAAGCCGAACGTGTACTCGCCGGCGCGGTGGTCGGTGAAGCCCTGGCGCCAGAGCGGCAGAAGGCCTCCGCGCTCCATCAGCTCGACGAGGGCGATCGCGGGCTCTTCGCGATAGGCGCGGCCGGTGAACGGGTTGACGTGATCGAGCAGGAGGCGTGCGTGGCGCTTGAGCGCGGCGAGTCCCTGCGGATAGAGCTGCCAGGCGCCGACGCCGAGCCAGAGCATCGAGTCGACGGGCTGCTCGAAGCCATCGGCCGGCACGGGAGCGCGTGCGGACTGCAGCGTGAGGTAGAGGTAGATGCCGTTGCGGCGGAGCTGCTCGACGAGCCAGTCGAAGCGTCGCATGCGCTCCGGGTGCAGCGCGAGGAAGCCGGCGTCGGCATCGAGCACCGAGTAGGCCGCGCCCCAGGGGTAGGACAGATCGAAGTAGCGCACGCGCACGAGGTTGACGCCGAGCTTCGCCAGGCGGGCGGCCATGACGATCGCCTGGGCGCTGTCGGGCGTGCACGCGGTCCACTCGAGCGTCACGCCGACGAAGCGCGCGGGGGTGCCGTCAGCGAAGCGCAGGCCGCCATCGGGAGTGGCCGCGACGAACCCGTGGGCGCCGGCCGGCGCGCGGCCGATCTGCGGCAGCGTCACGACCCGCGCAGTGTCCGACAGCGGAACACCGGCGGCAACGCCGCCGGAGATGCCCTGGGCGGCGGCGGGCTCGCGCTCCAGAATCGGAGCAATGAGCACAAGGAACAATAGGAAGCGACGCATAGAATAGGCTGCCGGAGTGCGTGAAGCGGACGGGGCGGAAGTTACGTGCGTGGAGTGCGGGCGCAAAGTCGGCGCGACACCTTCTGACGCCGCAGCGGGGGCGTCGCCAGCGAGTCTCACTCGATGGGCCGATGTTCCCGATTCGGCGGTCGGCACTGCGAGATTAGATTTCTATGGGCTGTCCCAGTCGTAAATGTTGGTCCCGCGTTTCGAGCGAGCTTCCGCCGATCGATCGGCTCACTATATTGGGCCTTCTGCCTGAAGACCGCACCCCGACGCCGGTCGACGACGACGGCGCGAGGCAGGTCACTCATCGACTCGACGACTGGACTCACCCACTCACTTATACCAGAAGCACAGTGATGCGAACGACAGTACGGACTCGCGGAGCGCTTGTCGCGACGATCCTGACGACGGCATTGACCGTTGTCGGCTGTGGCGGAGGTGGCGGCAATGACAAGGCTTCGGGCGCCAAGGGTGGCGCTTCGCAAGCCGTGACGATGCCGAAAACGTTCAATGATCCGCCTGGCGCGGATCCGTCGGTTGCCGACTCGATGGGTGGCAATGGCTTCGAGAAGCTCGCCGCGGCCCAGGGTTGGTCCACCGGAAACATCGCACCGGACCAGCTCGAGCTGATCGGCGACAAGAACGCCAAGAAGGGTGGGCAGGTTCGTGTCGCAATCGGCGACTTCCCTGCGACGTTCCGCATCTTCGGCAAGGACGCGGGCACGACGACGAACCAGCGGATCTACTCGCTGGTCTATGAAACGCTGATCGGCATCAATCCGATGAACCTGGAGTTCCTTCCGGGACTTGCGACGCACTGGAAGATCGATCCGGTCGACAGCCAGACCTACTGGTTCCGCATCAACCCGAACGCGCGCTTCAGCGACGGCCATGCGGTGACGACGGAGGACGTCATCGCGACCTGGAGACTCGGCGACGACGAGAAGATTCTCGATCCGTTCCAGAACACATTCCAGGCGGAGTTCGACGACCCAGTGGCCGTGTCGAAGTACATCCTGAAGGTCCGTTCGAAGATCAACAACTGGAAGAACATGCTGTACTTCGGCGGTCAGCAGATCTACCCAGCCCACGTCGTCGGCAAGCTCGGCGGCGAAGAGTTCCTGAAGAAGTTCCAGACGGAGATGCCGCCGGGAAGTGGTCCCTACGTCATGCTTACTGACGGCCTGCAGAAGCAGAAGTCGATCACGCTTACGAGACGGGCAGACTGGTGGGCGAAGGATGATCCGCTGGCAGTCGGCCAGTACAACTTCGACAAGATCAAGTTCGTGTACGTCGAGGACGAGAACCTGCAGTTCGAGCGATTCCGCGCGGGCGAGACCGACATCTATCTCGCCGGCCGTTCGCAGTGGTGGAAGCAGAAGTTCGACTTCGACGAGGTCAAGCGCGGGCTCATCCAGAAGCGGAAGATCTGGAACGACAAGCCCAACAGCATCATCGGCCTGGCCTTCAACATGCGTCGCCCGCCCTTCAACGATCCCAAGGTGCGTCAGGCGGTCGTGCTCCTTCTCAACCGCGAGGAGTACATCAAGAAGATCCTGCTGAACGAGCGCCTGATGCAGGACTCGTACTTCCCGAACTCGCCGTACGAGAATCCAAACAACCCGAAGTACCGCTACGATCCGGCACGGGCGCAGCAGCTGTTGACCGAGGCAGGGTACACGACGCGCAACTCCGAGGGCGTGCTCGTCAAGAACGGCCAGCCGTTCGAGATCGAGGTGCCGATCGGCCAGGGCGACGAGATCATCATGGGACCCATCCAGCAGGATCTCCGCAAGGCCGGCATCAAGGTCAACTTCCGCACGGTCGACTTCGCACAGAAGATCAAGCTGCAGGACGAGCGGAACTTCTCGATGGTCCAGGTCGCCTATTCGGGCATCATCTACCCGAATCCCGAGGGCCAGTTCAGCTCGAAGCTTGCCGATAAGACGAACAATCAGAACCTGACCGGCTTCAAGAACCCTCGCGTCGATGAGATCATCGCCATCGAGAAGGTCACGGCCGATCCGAAGAAGCGCATCCCTCTGCTCCAGGAACTCGACAGCATCCTGATGGCGACCAATGCCTATGCGCTGCTCTGGTTCTCGCCGTTCGAGCGGTATGCGGCCTGGTCGTACATCGCCATGCCGAAGTTCGGCTGGAGCCGGATCGGCGACTATCGCGATGCCTACGTGTACTGGTGGTACGACGCCGACATCAAGAAGCAGGTCGACGAGGCGAAGAAGGACAAGTCGATCAAGCTGCCGGTTCCGCCGGTCGACAATCGATTCTGGTTGGATTGGGACAAGCAGCATGGCGCCGGAGCCACGGCAAGCGTGGCGCCTCCGCTGCGCCGGGACGCCCGGCTGACCGCGCGATAGACCGCCGTCGTTGACATCGACGGCACCGATCAGTGGCGGGCGCTCCTGACCAGGAGCGCCCGCGCTGTTTCGACGATTTGCCCGATTGCGTTTTCATACACTTTGGCTCCCACGATGGCGGTTTGAAACTGCCGGGGGCCAACTGTATCTTGACACGGTTTAGACAGTCCGACCGGGTAGCGGGCCGCTCACCGATCCCCATATCCTCAGCAGAATGTTCAACTACTTCGTTCGCCGATTCCTGCTGATCATCCCGACGTTTCTGGGATGTACGATCGTCGTCTTCGCGATCCTGCAGTTCACCCCCGGTGGTCCGTACGAGAACATGCTCCGGCAGGCTCAGACCCGCGTCGCCGAGGGCGGCGCCGCCGCCGGCGGTCGCGACGTCGGACAGGTGACGATTCCGGAGGAGGCCAAGCTCGAGCTCAAGCGGTACTTCGGTCTCGACAAGCCCATCCACGTCCGGTACGTCAACTGGCTCGGCAACATTCTCTCCGGCGATTTCGGCACGTCCTACGTCTATGCCGAGCCGGTGATGGACATCATCACGAGCCGCTTTCCGGTATCGATCGCATTCGGTCTGACTGGCTTCCTGCTCTCGTACCTCGTCTGCATACCCCTCGGCATCTTCAAGGCGATCCGGCACGGCTCGGCCTTTGATTTCGTCTCCTCGACGCTGGTGTTCATCGGGTATGCCATCCCAGGCTGGGCATTGGGCACGCTGATGCTCGCGTTCCTGGCGCGACAGCTCGGGTGGTTCCCTCTTGGCGAGTTCCGGTCCGAGGACTGGGACATGTTCTCGACCGGCGAGCAGATTCTCGACCAGGCGCATCACATGGTGCTGCCGGTGATCTCCTACATGATCGGCGGCTTCGCGACGCTGACGATCCTGATGAAGAACTCGCTGATGGAGAACCTCGGACAGGATTACGTTCGCACGGCGTTTGCCAAGGGCCTGTCCGAGAAGCGCGTGATCTTCGTGCACGCACTGCGCAACTCGATGATCCCGATCGCCACCGGACTCGGCCATGTTCTGAGCTTCATCCTCGCCGGATCGTTCCTCATCGAGCGCACGTTCAACATCGACGGCATCGGCCTGCTCGGCTTCAAGTCCGCCGTCAACCGTGATTACACCGTTGTGATGGGAATTCTTTCGATCGCGGTCGTGATCCAGCTGATCGGGAACATCTTCAGCGACATGCTCTACGCGGTGTTCGACCCGCGCATTCGATTCAAATAGATTATGGCAGATCACGGCTCAGAGAATCACCAGATTCCGCGCGACGACGCCCCCCGCGTACAGATCGACGAGCTCGCCGAACAACGCGGCCCGCTCGACGCGCCACAGGAGCTCGCGCACGACGACGTTCCCCGGCTCGAGGATCGTATGCTCGCCCGGCAGTCGATCGCGCTTCGTCACCTCGTGACAGACGTGGCGGAGCTCGAGGGTCAGGCCGCACCGGCGCTTCTCGCCGAGGCGACGGGCGCCGCGACGTCGATGCAGCCGGCGAAGCCTGCTCCGTCAGTCTCGATCTTCCGCAAGAGACTGCGCAAGTTCAAGTCGATGAAGCGAGGCTACTACTCGTTCGTCCTCCTGTCGATCCTCTACCTCGTTTCGTTTCTCCTGCCGATCCTCGTCAACAACAAGGCCGTCGCGATTGGGTACAACGGCGAGACCTACTTCCCTGCACTGCTCGACCTTGTCCCGGGCGCATCGTCGTTCTACCCGGGCAGCGAGTTCGGCCAGCCGGGAAATTCCGGCGAGGCCAACTATCGCGAGCTCGACATTCAGTTCGAGAAGGAGAACGGGGACAACTGGGTGCTGATGCCGCTGTACCCGTGGAGCCCGATTGAGAACGACTTTGGAATGGACGCGACCCAGCTTCCGGCGCCACCATCGTCACGACACCTCTTCGGCACCGATGATGTGGGACGTGACGTCTTCTCTCGAATGTGCTACGGCTTCAACATTTCGATCTCCTTCGCACTGATTCTCGTCGCCCTCGAGTACATGATCGGCGCGATCATCGGCGGAGTGATGGGGTATTACGGTGGCAAGGTCGATCTGATCGCTCAACGCTTCGTCGAGATCTGGGCGAACATCCCGTTCATCTACACGGTGATCATCATCGGCTCAATCGTGATCCCGAGCTTCTCGATGCTCATCTGGATTCTTGCCGCGTTCCAGTGGATCAGCATCAGCGCGTACATGCGCGGAGAGTTCTATCGGGAGAAGGCGAAGGATTACGTCGCGGCGGCGATCGCTCTGGGCGCTCGCGATCGACGGATCATCTTCAAGCACATCCTGCCGAACTCGCTGACGCCCCTCATTGCCTTTCTCCCGTTCGCGGTCATCGGTGGCATTACCGTGCTCGTCTCGCTCGACTTCCTCGGCTTCGGGCTTCCCGTGCCGACGCCGAGCTGGGGACAGATGCTCGATGTCGGCCGGCAGAACCTCGATCGCTGGTGGCTGATCATCACGCCGCTCTCGGCGCTGTTCCTCACATTGTTGCTCGTCACGTTCATCGGTGAGGCAATCCGCGAGGCGTTCGATCCACGGGTCTATTCGAGACTCCGTTAACCGTCGACTGCGAGACCGGACAGCGCACTCACTCTTCAGCACACTACGTACTGTGGCAGATACACTCCTCGAAGTCAGGGACCTGCGGACGTACTTCAAGACCGAAGGCGCGATCGCG
The DNA here is from genome assembly GCA_035539855.1 of Kapaibacterium sp. (SeqCode). GTDB lineage: Bacteria > Bacteroidota > Ignavibacteria > OLB7 > OLB7 > DATLHO01. The sequence continues at coordinate 56,564 of DATLHO010000154.1, forward strand.
AAGGCGGTCGACGGCGTCTCGTTCGATGTTCACAAGGACGAGGTGATCGGCATCGTCGGCGAGTCCGGCTCCGGCAAGTCGGTCACGGCCCTTTCGCTGATGCGGTTGATCCCGAATCCGCCCGGCGAGATCGTCGGCGGTTCGATCCGGTTCGACGGTCGTGACGTACTTGGCCTCTCGCTCGAGGACATGCGCCGAATGCGCGGCAACGACATCGGCATGATCTTCCAGGAGCCGATGACGTCGCTCAACCCCGTCTACAAGATCGGGTTCCAGCTGATGGAGCCGATCCTGTGGCACCAGAAGGTGTCGAAGGAACAGGCGTTCGATCGCGCGGTCGAGATGCTCGACCTCGTCGGCATTCCGGATCCGAAGAAGCGGATGGACGATTATCCCCATCAGTTCTCCGGCGGTATGCGCCAGCGCGCTATGATCGCGATGGCACTGTCGTGCAACCCCGCGCTGTTGATTGCCGATGAGCCGACGACCGCGCTCGACGTGACGATTCAGGCGCAGATCCTCGAGCTCATGCTTCGCCTGAAGGAGCAGCGCAAGGGATCATCGATCATTCTGATCACGCACGACCTGGCCGTAGTGGCCGAGACCTGTGAGCGAGTGATCGTCATGTATGGCGGCAAGATTCAGGAGATCGGCACGACTCGACAGATCTTCAAGAACCCGCTGCACCCGTACACCCAGGGCCTTCTCGACTCCATCCCCCAACCGGTCCGCGGCCATCAGAAGGGCGCCCGCCTGAAGGCGATCAGGGGGATGGTGCCGAACATTCTCGGCATGCCGCGTGCCTGCAAGTTCAACTCCCGCTGCGACTACGCGATGAAGGTCTGCATGGACGTGGAGCCTGAGCTCGCCGAGATCGAGCCAGGTCACTTCGTGCGCTGCCATCTCTATCCCGAATCCGTTCCGGCATCGATTCGTCAGCCAGCCGACGCACTTACCCTCGACGCATGAGCAGCAATCGCATCGTTCTCGAGGTCAAAGACCTCCGCGTTCACTTCCCGATCTTCGGCGGCATCTTCCAGCGCAAGGTCGCGACGGTCAAGGCCGTCGACGGCGTTTCGTTCAATGTCTACAAGGGAGAGACCCTCGGAGTCGTCGGCGAGTCGGGCTGCGGCAAGACGACCGTCGGCCGCGCGCTGATCAACATCACGCGCATCATGTCGCCCGATGCCGAAGTCACCGGCCAGATCCTCTATCATGCGGCCGATGGATCGATCGTCGATCTCGTCAAACTGTCGAAGTCGGAGATGCGGCCGTACCGTTCGAAGATCCAGATGATCTTTCAGGATCCGTACTCGTCGCTCAATCCGCGCATGACCGTCGCGCAGATCATCGAAGAGCCGCTCACGCTTCACACGAAGATGTCGAAGGCGGAGATGAAGGAGCGCGTCGGATGGCTTCTCGACAAGGTCGGCATGCGGCCGGAGCAGGCCGCGCGCTATCCCCATGAATTCTCCGGCGGCCAGCGTCAGCGCATCGGCATCGCGCGAGCGCTCGCGACCAATCCCGACGTGATCATCTGCGATGAGCCTGTCTCCGCTCTCGACGTCTCGATCCAGGCCCAGGTCATCAACCTCATGCAGGACCTGCAGGACGAGTTCGGCCTGAGCTTCATCTTCATCGCGCACGACCTCTCGGTCGTCGAGCACATTTCGACGCGCATCGCGGTGATGTACCTCGGCCACGTCGTCGAGTATGGTCCGAGCGAGCAGGTGTATTTCGAGCCGCTGCACCCGTACAGCCGCGCGCTTCTTTCGGCGGTACCCCTCGCCGATCCCGACAGCGGTCGCGCGATGCGCACGTTCCTCGCCGGAGACGTGCCGACGCCGCTGGCGAAGCCCTCGGGCTGCCCCTTCCGCACGCGCTGCCCGATCGCTCGTCCCGACTGTGCGAGCGACTTCCCGCCGTTCATCGAGAAGCAGCCGGATCAGTGGGTCGCATGCCCGTACACGACGCCGGAGGTCAACGCGGCTGTGGCACCGTAACGATCGGACGACGCGACGCGCGCTGATCGAGCGCCTGGCGCTGCGAGAATTGTGAAGAGGGCTCCGGCATTTGCCGGAGCCCTCTTCTGTTCTGACATCGCGCGACGACGGTGCGATCGTCGAGGCTAGGGCTTGTTCGAGTCGCCCATTCCCGGAATCATCCCGCCGAGTCCCTTGAGCATGTCGCCCGCTCCCTCGGCGACGTCGCTGACGTTCGGGAGCTGGTTCACACCGCCGCCCTGAAGGAACCCGTCGAGCTGCTCGGCGATCGGCGCCGGCAGTTTGTCGCGGACGAAGCCGAGTACGGTATTGACGGCGGAGCGAGCCTGCTCCTCCGAGATCTTGACGTTCTGCGTGACCAGCTTGATGAGCTCGTCCATGGAGGCCTCTGGTAGTGGTTGGTACGACGACGCGAGTCACGGCGTGCGCAGGCGCACCACGACGGCTCGATTGAGCAGCAGCCGTTCGGGAAGCTCGTTCGCGAAGAGCGGCTCCTCCTCGCCGACGCCCCTCGTTGCGATCCGCCGTCGCTCCCGTTGCGGGAGCGCCTCGTTGATGAGGCGCCCGGTCGTGTCCGCGCGTCTGGTCGAAAGGTAGAGATTGCGTTCCATGAGACCTATGACGTCGGTATGGCCCACGACGTCGATCATCGTTCCGCGGGAGATCAACGGGAGGATGATCTCCCTGATGACCCGCATGTTGAATGCGCCCGGCTCGAAGCGATCGTATGGATAGCCCCGAAGCGGAACGACGACGGTCGTCGGTCCGTGCGGTCCGCTCGTGTCCGGGCCGACGTACGGCGCGCCGTCCGTGCGCAGCGTGACAGGTCGCAGCAGTTCCCAGGAGTCGGTGTGGATGGCGACGTTCCGATACTCGGCGTACTGGTTGTAGTCCCTTCCCGCGCGCACGCCCCAGGGATTGGCTTCCAGCCGGATCGTGATGCGCGACGAATCGATCCCCCAGATTTCGGCCAGATACCCGACGACCACCGAGGCACGCGCCGTCAGAAGTTGCCTCAGCTCGTAGTAGTTGGAGGACTCGGGCGTCGTCGCGACGACCTCGATCGTCGTCGCGGGGTGTTGCCGCATGCGATAGCCGATCACGTCGAGCGCCCAGTGGTGCAGCTCGAGTGGCGTTACGCCCTCCATCGCCGTGTCGCTGAAGCTCAGCGTCTGCTCCGGAAGCGCATACCGATGATATCGCGCCGGAGGCTCCGCCGACAGCGTGTCGAAGAAGATCATCGGCAGGATCGGCTCAAGGATGACGACCTCGCGGCGCGCGGGCGGCGCGCTCGAACCCTCGTCGATCGTCACCGGGGTCTGCGCCGAGAGGCCCGCCGCGGCAGACCACATCAGTGCTGCCGCGAGCATGCGCGCACCGTACGCGAGCACCGCGCGGGCCCTACTCACGCGTCGCGTCCTCGTCGCTCTGCTGCCACGTCCTTCCCTCCCCCTTCGTCCTCACCGTGATCACGACGGTGCGACTGAGCAGCCGTCCTTCCGGCAGGTCGTAGCGATACGGCGCCTGCTCTTCGCCGGCCGCGGTCGCGCTCATCGAGGCGTAGCCGGCGGACTCGCGCGCGATGCCGGTGGCGACCTTGCGGGCGCGGCGCTGGGCGAGCTCGAAGTTGTGGCGCTCCTGGCCCACGACGTCGCTGTAGCCGACGATGTCGATCTCGCTACGTCCGCTGATCTCCGGCAGCACGTACTCGTCGAGGATGCGCTGGTTGATCGGTCCCGGCTCGTCGCTGTCGAAGGCGTAGAGGATGAGCGAGAACCGATCGATCGTCGTGATCTCGGGCGCATCGGACTGCGCATCGGACTGCGCGGCGGCAACGGCGGGAATGAGCAGGAAGATGACTGCGGTGATGCTGGCGCGAAGGGAACCGGTCATGATGGCCTCCGTTCGGTTGGATGTGAGCTGCCTGTACTCCTCCCGACCTCCATCGGCCCGCGATGTCGCATCTCCCATAACGCAGAACGAGCGAAGCACATCGTGCTTCGCTCGTCCTTATCGGTCGCAGGTTGATCGACTACTGCGGAATCAAGCGGACCGCCTTGCGAATCGTCGTGCACTCGCCGAACTGGAGAGGGAACGCCATGCGCGTGTATCCGTCGCGCTCGAGGACGACCTCGTAGGTCCTGTGTCCGCTGAGCTCGCCGCGGACGTACACGCCCTCGCGATTGGTCATGCCGGTCGCGACGATCGCGCCGCCATACTTGATGACCACGGTGACGCCGGCCAGGCCGATCTCGGCATCGCGGGCGCCGTCGAAGACGGTGAGGCTGAGCGAGGCGGTGCGGCAGCTATCCGGCGGATTGACGGCCTTCGGCTGCATCGTCACGGTAATCTCCGCGCCCTGACCGCAGACCACGTTGAACCGCGGGTCGGTCGGATTGTATCCCTCGCGCTCGATGATCACCGAGTACTCGCCGACGCACATGCCGTCGAAGCGTGCGACGCCGTCGCCGTTCGTGCGGGCGCTCTCGAGGATCGCGCTGTTCCTGCGGAGCTTCACCAGGGCCTCGGCGATGGGCCGACGCGTGACCGCGTCGAGAACACGGATCGTCGCGAGGTTATTGCAGCAGCTGTCGGTGACGATGCGCTCGAGGTTCTTCCAGAGCTCGCCAACACTGTTGCAGTTCACGCGGACGTCGTCCTCGACGCCGCGATACCCTTCGCGGGTGATCGAGATGCCGTAGCCGCCCTCGCAGAGCTCCTCGAAGACGACCGCGCGGCCGTTGATCGTGAGCGTGCGATAGAGCTGACCGCCCTTCCAGAGCTTGACGACCGCGCCGTTGAGAAGCTCGCCGGTGGCGGCGTCACGTGCGCCGACGACCAGGCGTGCCTGGCAGCAGCTATCGTTCGGCTGATCGAGCCCGACGAGACCGCGACGCTCGGTTGCCTCGGTGCCACAGCCGACTTCGACGACGGACTCGTGCACCTTGAAGCCCTCACGAGCGATGCGGATCGCGTACGCGCCGCGGCAGAGCTCGCGGAACGTCGCGCCGTCGAGCGTGCTCTCGACGATGCGCTGATAGCCGTTCGGTCCGGTGAGCTTCACCTGGGCGCCGGAGATCGGATTGCCCTGGTGATTGGTCGGGATGATGCGCAGAATCGATGTGCAGCAGGAATCCGGATTGGTCGTCGTCGTCGCGCGCATCGCGATCTCGACCCTCGTCGTGTCGCAGCGCGTGATGAAGATGTCGCCCTTCTCGGCGACGCTGTAGCCGTCCTTGGTCAGGCGGATGTTGTACTCGGCGTTGCAGACGTCCGTGAACGTCGCCACGCCGGCATCGTTGGTCTGCTTCGTCGAGACCACGTCCATTCCCTTGCGCAGAGCCACGGTGACGCCGCCGAGCGGTCCGTTGGCGGTGCTCGAGGTGACCGCGACCGAGAGCGTCGCGCAGCAGCTGTCGCCGTCGTTTTCTTCCGGCGGCGTGATCAGGCCATCGTCGTAGCAGGCGCCGAGCAGCATCGCCGAGACGGCGGCCAGCATCAGCAGCAACTGCCGGGCATAGCGTACAGAGGTCATGGTCGCGGTTCTCCTGGCAATTCTTGAGGATGCGAATGATTTGGTACGAGCTCGGCGGCCAAAGCCTGCCGGCTCGTGTGGTCTGACGATGGACGACCGGCCCTCGGGAAACCTGACGGCCGTCCTGCAATTATTGAAGCCCCATCCACCTCCGCAGCTCCTCGAGGTAGCGATCGACCCCCATCGTCTGGGGCACATCCGTGTGATTCGCGCCCGGGACGACGATGAGCGACTTCGGCTCGTTCGCGTTGGCGTAGACCAGCCTCCCGTTGTCGCGGTAGCGGACGAAGTCGTCGTCCTCACCGTGCAGCAGCAGTAGAGGCGCCCGGACGCGGCGGATGGTCTCGGCGTTGTCGTACGTGCCCTCGGTGAGCCAGCGCGCCGGGAAATCCAGCGCCATGCCCCCCTGCGCCAGCGCCGTCGACGACGCGAAGGGAGCCTCCGCGATCAGCGCCCGCGGTTCGATCCGATCGGCGGCCAGATGGATCGAGGCGACGTTGCCGAGCGAAAAGCCGTAGAGGACGATGTCGGCATCGGCGAAGCCGCGACGCCGGACTTCGGCCAGCGCCGCGTCCGCGTCGGCGTGCAGGCCCGCCTCCGACGACGTTCCCTCGCTGAGACCGAACCCGCGATAGTCGAACGTGAAGATGTTCGCGCCCAGTCGGCGGAGGAACTCCACCCGATCCCAGTATTCGTCCATGCTGTGCTTGTTGCCGTGACAGTAGAGGATCGTCACGTTCGCATGGGGACCGCCGGCGTGCGCGCCATCGGCCTCGATCCAGTAGCCGTACAGGGAGTTCCCCTCGCTGTCGAGGACGACCTGCTCGAGCGCGGAGTCCGGGATCGACGCCGGAGGATGATAGCGATCGACGGTCTGCGTGTTGAACAGGAACCCGTCCATGTCCGCGCAGCCGCCGGCGACGAGCGCAATCAGCGCGGCGATCGCGCAGAACAGACCGGCGAGGCGTCGCTCCGATTTGGGCATGACTGACTCCACTGTGATCGCACGGGCTCCATCCATGATCGGCCTCATTCGATAGCTCACCACTCCAGCTCATATCCCACGAACGGCGCGAGGCCTCCCTGTCCGAACGGATTGACGTACTCGACGGTCGCGTTGGTTCTGACGTTGACGCCGTGCCATTTGAGCTCGGCCATCAGGCGTCCCGACTCGCCGATCGCCCAGCGATAGCCCACGAACGGCGAGAGGATCAACGGCGGAGCCTCCTCGTCATACATGAACGAGCTGGCGAAGACGAGCATGTCGAAGCCGGTGTAGATGCGGTCGCGGCCGGCGCGCCAGGCCGCCGAGGCGCTGACGACGGGCCAGGCTCGGAAGCGCGAGTCGACTCCCTCGCGGAAGCTCGCGAACGCCATGATCCGCGGCTGCAGCGCGATGGTCGTGCCCGCGGTGTCGACCAGCGGATACCAGGTGGCGCCGACGTCGAGGCCGACGTTGCCGTAGAGCAGCGGCAGCAGGTACACCGTGCCACCGATGTCGAGATCGTCGCAGTAGCCGTGGTTGACGCCGACGGAGAGGTTGGGGATGGGAAGCCAGGTGTCGAACGCCGCGACCATGGGTCCGCCGAGGCTGACGTTGTACGCGGTGGTGCCGCGACCGAGCGGCTCGATCGTCGTGCGGGCTGCGCACGCGGGAACCAGCAGAGCGATCGCCAGGAGGACGGAGCGGTTCATGCGTACGGAGGTTGAGTGTTGCCCCTGCGCCCATGCCGATGCAGAGAGCCGTGCAAACGTAACGAGAAGCCGCGGAAGGTGAACGGTCGGGCGCCGACGCGTTCCTACAGACGCGAGTGCGACGCGAGCACGGCCGCGCCGAGCAGCGCGCTGTCGTGGCCGAGCTCGGCGGTCACGATGGAGATCTGATCGAGCGGGACATAGAAGACATGCCGGGCGAGCTCGCGTCGCAGCGGCGCGAGCAGCAGCTCGCCGGCCTGCGATACTCCGCCGCCGAGCACGACCAGCGGAGGCGCGACGACGTGAAGGATCGAGCCGATGCCGATCGCGAGGTAGCGGATCGCCCGCTCCCAGATCTCCATCGCCAGCGGATCGCCGTCGGTCACCGCCGCGACGATGTGCTCCGACGTCAGCTCGGCGCGATCGCCTCCGCAGAGCTCGAGCAGGCGGGCGCCGCGCGCCGGGTCGGCCGCGATGAGCTCGCGCGCCTCGCGCGCGATGTTCGTGCCGCTGGCCATGCGCTCGAGACATCCGGCGTTGCCGCAGTCGCAGAGCGGACCGTCGGTCTGCACCGTGATGTGCCCGACCTCGGCGGCTGCGCTCGCGACGCCGTGCACGAGGCGGTCGTCGATGATCAGTCCACCGCCGATGCCGGTGCTGATCGTCATGTAGAGCATCGTGCGCACGCGCCGGCCGGCGCCGAGCCAGTGCTCGGCGAGCGCGCCGAGGTTCGCGTCGTTGTCGAGCCGCGCCGGCGCGCCGAGCGCGCGCGCGATCTCGTCGCAGAGCATCACGTTCTTCCAGCCGGGCAGGTGGGGGAAGTTCACGACCGTGCCGCGCTCGTGGTCGAGCGGTCCGCCGATCGCGATGCCGATCTCGTCGTAGCCCGATGCGGGAGCGATCTCGCGCGCGATCTCGAGCACGCGCGCGATCACCGTCGGAGGATCGCCCGGAGCCGGAACGGGCTCCTTGCGCAGCGTCGTGAAGCGCGCATCGCGCGCGAGCTCTTCGCGGGTCGTCACGCCGACCGCGATCTTCGTTCCGCCGATATCGATGGCGAGGATGGTGCTCATCGTCCGAGTGGTATCGTCCTTTCGAGGCTGCCGGTCATCGGCCCGCCCACGCGCAGCGTGAGCTCGCCGCGACCGGCGACGACCCACGTGAGCTCCTTCGATCCGCCGCTGCCGGCAATTGGTCCCAGCAACTGGACGCGTCGTCCGGTCGCGACGCTCTGTCCCCGTCCGAGCACGAGCTCGGCCTTCGCATCGACGGGCGCGCGGCTGGTCTGTCCCATCGCGAGGAGCGTCGGCAGGTATCCGGTGTTGACCACCGTGGCGTGCACGCGCGTCAGTCCGTCGCCGAGCGACTCGGTGCGCACGTCGACGAGCTCGATGCGCGGCAGCAGGCCGCCGAGCGTCAGCAGAAAGCGCGCCCGCGACGCCGCGAGCGAATCGAGCAGCGCCGCCGGCGGATCGATCGTGACGAACGGCGCGGTGCCGCCGACCTCGACCTCGCGTCCCTTGAATTCCGGATGATCGATTCTGCGCCACGGAACATGCGCGCCGGCAACCCCGTTGGCCTCGAGCCACGCGAGCGTGTCGGCCATCGCCGGTCGCGTGGTCGCGGCGGACGCCGCATCGGGAGATGCGGCGGCGTCACGTGATGTCGCGGCATCATGGGAAGTCGCGCCCTCAGAGGAAGCACCAGTGTTGGGCGAAGCACCAGCATCACTCGCTGCGGCTCCATCTGGCGATGGCGCTGCATCAGGCGAAGCCGCACCGTCCGGCGAAGCCGCAGCCCGCTCGCCAGCCTTGCCTCGCCGAGCCCCGGGCTTCGCCAGAGGCATCCACCACGGATGCGCGCCGAGCGCGACGCGGCCGAAGTGATAGTAGGCCCACTCGACGAACGATCCCTCACCCTTCACGTAGGCGGGCGCTCCTTCGGCACCGACGATGTCGTCGTAAAGCGCGCCGAGGCGTGCGAGCGTCGGCTGGTCCTCCGCGCGCACGGTGCGGATGATGCGACCCGCGGGCTCGCCGCGGACTTCCCACGGCTGCGTCAGGTTCGACTGCGACGAGAACGCGAAGACCGCGACGATGTTCGGATGGTCGAAGCAGAAATCCGCGATCGCGCGCGTCTCGATCTCGGAGACCGCGTGGGCTCCTGCGGTCGGACCGAACGGCTTGTACTCGAACGTGAAGTTGCGATTGACGTCGACGCCGCCGGCCGGGTCCTCGTTCTGCTCGCCATCGCCGTCGTCGTCGCGTCCCTCGACCAAGAGCTCGTAGGCGCCGCGCTCGCCCCGCGAGGCATCGGCCTCGCGCATGACGCGCTCGTCGAGCGGATCGGCGATCCACCGACCGCTCGGGCTGCGGACACGCATGCGCGTGATGAGGCCATTGCCGTCGAGATCGTTCGGGCCGTCCTCGTCGGCGGAGCCGTCGCGATCGACGTCGAAGGGCGTGAGGGTGGTCGCGCGCTCGAGCCGCGGTCGCTGGAAGTAGCTCTCGAGCGCATCGGGACTTGCGCGCGGAATGACGTAGAACGTCGTGCGCTCGAGCAGCGCGCGCGTCGAGTCCGACGCGTCGGCCGCGACGAGCGCGACCAGTCGCAGCGCGAGCTCGCTGCCGCCGAGGCGTGCGCCATCGATGCCGCCGACGACGAGCACCGCGGGCCGCGTGTCGGCGGCCGGTCCTCCGATCGTCGCGCACCAGAGCTCGCGGCCGCCGGCGGTCGTCGCCAGCGAGCGCACGGCAACGCGCGCCGGATGCTCGCGGGCGATCGCGGCAAGCCTCCGGCCCAGCGCCGCATGGTCGTGATACGACGGCTGCGCGCGGAGCGATCCGAACGAGGCGATGGCCGAAAGGAAGAGCGCCGTGGGGAGCGCGGGAGTGACGTGTCGAAGCATGATCCCTGAAGAATCACCGAAGATAGGACGATTGAGGATTGCGGCTCGGGATCGACACTCTCCAATCCGCAATTTCCTAACTTGGCCTTCCGCCGTGTCCCTGGAGTCACTTGACATATCGTTTCGCTACGGACCGCGCTTCGGCGTCACCGGCATCTCGGTCGGCGTCGGCGCGGGCGAGTGGCTCGGAATCATCGGCGCCAACGGCTCCGGCAAGACGACGCTGCTCAGGCTCCTGTGCGGGCTGCTCGCTCCATCATCCGGCAGCATCCTGCTCGACGGCGAGCCACTCGACAGCTATTCCCCCGAGCAGCGCGCTCGCCACCTTGCCTTCGTTCCCCAGAGCTTTCAACCCGCGTTCGAGTTCACCGTCGAGCAGGCCGTGCTCTTTGGTCGCATCCCGCATGGCCGCAGCTACGGCGCGTTCGAGAGCGCCGACGACATCGCCGCGGCCGACGAGGCCATCGCGCTGCTCGAGATCGACGCGCTGCGCCGCGAGCCGGTGACGCGCCTGTCCGGCGGCGAGCTGCAGCGGGTGATGATCGCGCGCGCGATCGCGCAGAGCGATCGCAACATCGTGCTCGACGAGCCGACGTCGCACCTCGACATCGCGCACCAGCAGTCGGTGCTCGAGCACCTGCGCACGCGCAGCCGCTCGCGCGGAACGAGCCTGGTCGCGACGATCCACGATCTCAACCTCGCCGCCATCTACTGCGATCGCATCGCCGCACTCGTCGGGGGACGTCTCGTCGCCGTCGGCACGCCGGCCGAGGTGTTGACAGAATCGCGCCTCGAAGAGATCTACGGCGTCGGACTCGACGTCGAGCAGAACGTCTATGGCAGCGCGCCGGCCGTTCGCTATCGTCACGCACGCACGGAGGCGAGCGATGCCCGCTGAAGCGATCGCAGTTCGCGCGCGACGCGTCGCAACGTCGCGACCGGCATGGGTCGCGCCGCTGCTGCTGTTCATCGCGGCATCGGCCGAAGTGCTCTCGATGTTGCTGATGACGGTGTTCCGGTATCGCGCGCAGGGACTCGAGCCGCGGTTCTTCGAGCTCGGCAAGACCGGCAACCTGCTCGGGCTGCTGCTGGCGGTGGGATTCGTCGCCCTGTTCCTGATCCTGTCGATGCTGCGCCGCGGCCGCCGGCCCGGGCTCGCTGTCGCCGCGGTCGTGCTCTCGAGCGTCGGACTCGTGATGCTCTCGGCCGCGCCGCTGGTGCCGATCGATGATCGCGTCGCGCTGCTGGCCGGCTACCTGTTGTTCAAGACGATCGAGGCCGCATTCTTCCTGGCGGTGATCGGCAGGCGCCGCCGGCCCGCATGGCGCCTCGCCGCGCGCACGCTCGGACTGACCGTCTCGTTGCTGCTCGTCGGGGGTGCGGTGCTCATCGGTACGCTGCTGCTCTCCCCCGTCGGTCCGAAGATCGACGACGTGGCCGACCGCGACTTCGACGCCGGAGTCATTCTCGGGGCGGCGGTCTGGAGCGGCGATCGTCCGAGTCCGGTCTTCCGTGAGAGGATCAAAACGGGGTTCGATCTGCTGGAGAACGGCACGATTCCGTTTCTCGTACTGACCGGCGCCAACGCGCCGGGCGAGCTCACCGAGGCCGAGGTCGGGCGCCGCGAGCTGCTGAAGCTCGGCGCCGATCCGACGCGCATCGTCATCGAGACGCGCACGCGCTCGACGGTGCAGCAGGTGATGTTCATTCGCGACGAGCTGACGAAACAGGGGTGGCGATCGTTCGTGATCATCTCCGACCAGTTCCACCTGACGCGCACGCTCGAGATCTGCGACTTCAACGATCTCGACGCGCACGGCGTCTCGTCGGAGTCGCCGCTCGGACCGCAGAACCTGGCATTGTACCACGTGCGCGAAAGCGTCGCGCTCGTGCTCTACTGGATGTTCGGCGTCTGATCCTCGTGATCCGCACGCGCGCGGGCACGGTTGTGGCGCGGTGAATCCGGCGCGCGAGACGATGTGATCGACGACGACGGCGAAGTAAACGCGATTAACGATACGAGCATGAATTCCCAGGCCTCAATGGATGACGAGGAGCTCGAACGACCGGCGATCAACCGCCGTCTCGTGCGCGAGCGCGTGATGCAGGCGCTGTACGCCTACGAGATCGGACGCAACGTCGGCGGGGAGTCGATCGACTTCATGGCGACGAACATCGTCTACCCCGAGTTCCGCGACAACGCGGAGCTCATGGAGTTCGCACAGTCGTTGATGCGGCGCACGTTCAACTGCGCCGAGGAGTGCGATGAGATCATCCGCTCGCTCAGCGAGAACTGGGACTTCCATCGGATCGCTCCGATCGACAAGGTCCTGCTGCGCATGGGCATGACCGAGCTGCTGCAGTTCCCCGAGATTCCGACGAAGGTCACGATCAACGAGGTCATTGAGATCGCCAAGCGGTACTCGACGGACAAGTCGAGCATCTTCATCAACGGTCTGCTCGACGCGGCGCTGTCGAAGCTCAAGAAGGATGGGAAGCTGCAGAAGTCCGGACGGGGATTGATCGGCGAGTCGAGCGAGGAGTGATGCGTGAGTATGTGACACCGGGCGGTGCGGAGAAGGCGCGGGCGCTGCGACGCATGAAAGCGATCGCCACCGGTGCGTTCCTGCTGATGACCGCGATCTTCTTCCTGACCGAGCCGCTCGGCACCGGGACGCTCGTCTGGGTCATTCGCTGGGATCACATCAACGCGTTCGCCGAGGCGTCGATGGTCGGCGCGCTCGCGGACTGGTTCGCGGTCGTCGCGCTGTTTCGCCACCCGATGGGAATCCCGATCTGGCACACCGCGATCATCCCGCGCAAGAAGGAGGAGATCGGTCGCAACCTCGGCTCGTTCGTCGAGCAGCGCCTGCTGTCGGTCGAGAACATCTCGAAGGAGATCGGCCGCTTCTCGGCATCGCGCGCGGCGGTGGCGTTTCTTTCGACCGAGGAGAATCGCAGGCGGGCGGCGTCGTGGCTCGGAGACGGCATCGGCGCGATGGTCGATGCGCTCGACGACAGCGAGGTCGAAGCGCTGCTCGGCGACATCGTCCGCCGCCAGGCATCGAAGCTCGACGCGGCGGCGATCCTCGGCGGCGGACTGGAGATGCTCGCCGCGTCCGGACGCCATCACATCCTGCTCGATCAGGCGCTCAACCGGATCGCCGAGTGGGTGCCGTCGCGCCGCGATATGATCGAGGAGTTCATCGACCGCTCGCTCGAGCGGATGCTCCGCTGGGGTCGTCGCCTCGTCCCGGCCAGCGTCGTCGAGCGCGCGACCGAGCAGGTGCTCGAGGCGATCATCGACGTCATCCGCGATGCGGCGGTCGATCCGAACCACCCGCTGCGCGCGGATCTCGCCGCCAGGCTCGATGAGTCGATCCTCAGGCTCAAGACCGACGAAGGCTGGATCGATCAGGTCAACCGCTGGAAGACGGAGCTGCTGGAAAGCCCGGAGCTCGCGCGGCATACCGCGGGACTGTGGGCACAGGCGAAGGAGTGGCTTACGAACGATCTCGAGCGCGAGGACTCGATCATCAAGGGGTACGCGGAGCGGGCAGCCGAATCGGCCTACCATCGCCTCAGCACCGACGAGGCCATGCAGAAGGTCGTCGACGATCGCCTGCGCCAGGCGGCGATCACGTTCATCACCAGCCACCACCACACGATCGGCGGCCTCATTCAGCGCGTCATCGACTCATGGGACAGCGAACAGCTCTCACGCGAGCTCGAGCTCAATCTCGGCCGCGACCTGCAGTATATACGCCTCAATGGAACGTTTATCGGCGGGTTCGTCGGACTTCTGATTCATCTGGTACGGTAGGTGGGTCAGATGTCAAATGTTAGATGTCAGATGTCACAAGGCACAGAGCGTCTTGTGACATCTGACATTTGACATCTGACATCTGACATCTGACATCTGACTACTTCAACGATGTCTTCGATGCATGCTTCCGCGCCCACAGCACGGATGCGACGATCAGAAGCAGCCCCACCGTTCCAATCGCAACGCCCGCCGAAATGGAATCTCCGAAGAAATCGAAGCCGGCTGCGCTGAGGACGACCATGCCGGCGGCGACGATGATGATGATCTGCGCGAGATAATATGCCTGGGAGCTCATAGGTGCACCGTTTCGGACCCTTTCAACGAAGTCCATTTCAAAAGACAACCGCACTACCGCCGATCTGTAGTTCAAAGCGCGCGCCACATCCCGGAGCAATTACCTTCTGCAAATCAAAAACGGGGAGACGGAGCGTCGCGAGCGGCGACAGGCCCCATTTCCCCGTGAAAACGGCGTCGAACTATTTTCGTTTTGAATGCTACTCGACCGAGCGCCAGGTCGCGCTCAGCGAGAACGTCGTCGCCACCAGCGCGTTTCGTCCGCCGATGTCGCTTGCCAGGCTTGCGCCGAGATCGAGTCCCGCGTCCGCCTCGAGCAGCACGCCCATGCTCCACCGGGTGAAGCTCCGGTCGCCGACGACCGTGCGGTTGATCTCATCCCCGTCGAAATCCGCAAGCGACTGGATTCCGTCGAGGCCGGTGCGGAGCTCGAATCCGCGGCCGAGGTCGATGTCGAGCTCCGCCGCATAGGCGAACTCGTTGCTCGCCTTGTTGCGCAGCCGGAAGTCGGTCGCGAGCTGGAAGTGTCCGGCGACGACGCCGATGTTGTATGGAACGGCGCCGGCCGCTCCGAGCGAATAGTCGGCGACGCCGGTGCCGAGCGGGATCTCCTGCGTGGGCGAGCCCATCGGAGCCTTCCATGCGACCGTCACGGTCGCGTGGTACGGCGATTCGATCGGCAGCAGGCGCATGCGGGCGCCCAGCCAGATATCGGTCAGTCCGCTGGCGGAGATGGTCGTGTCGCGCGCGCTCGGCTCGTAGTAGGCCTCGCGAACGACGGTCCGCAACTGCGTCTGCGCGACACCGGTGAGCCAGTCGGTCAGGCCGTATTCGCACAGCAGCGACACATCGGTCTGGCCGAACTCCGCGTCGCGGTAGGTCAGAGAGTCGCCGAAGAGGGCGTGGCGGCGTCCGTCGAGGCCGTACTCGTACGTGGCGCTCATCCACGACACGCCGAAGCGCAGGTAGTAGGCGCCGTCTGCGCGCGTGAACGCCGGTCCGTTCGCGCGGGCCTGAGCCAGCGAGAGCGCGAGCCCTGCCAGCATCAGCATCGAGACTCGCGGTACTGCGAAACGAAGGAGCATGGGTGACCTCCAGCGAGCTGCGGGAACGTCTGCCGCGGCCGAGTCGGGGTGACGGACCTCAGGCGGTCAGCGGAGTCTGGTTTGGGGGAGGGAATGCACGGATGCCACGGCGTTCAGCCGAGGACCGAGACGCGATAGTTGCGCTGCGCCACGCGGGTCAGGATAAGCTGCTTTCCGCGATACAGGTTTTGATCGGTCCGGAAGCGTGTGAGGATCAGCTCCGAGTCGCCCGCGAAGCGTCCGACGATGTTGGCGGGAATCGTGAAGCGGCCCATGTCGGTGACGATCTGCGAGTAGGTGTCGACCCCGGCCATCCGCCAGGTGATCAGCACGCCGCCGGTCGCGGTCGACGGCGGCCTCCACGACAGCGCCAGCGCGGTGTCGGCACGCAGCGGATCGCCGTACATGAGCGGCGCGACGGAGTCGATCTCGTTGAGCGCGGCGACCTGGAAGGTCATCGGTCCCTCCGCATCGGTCAGCCGCCACGCCTGGACGCCGAAGAGGTTCGTGTTGTCGGTCGCACCCAGGCGCAGGGTATCGGTCGCCGCGTGGCGCTCGAACAGGACGCCGTTGAGCTCGACCTGCGTCGGCAGCGCCGCGCCTCCGGTGTAGAACTGGCCGAAGAACGAGCGTCCGGTGACCTTCACGAGCGTGTCGCGCACGATCTCGTCGGTGACCAGGCGAACGCCGCTGACGCCGAAGTACGCGTCGGAGTTCGGGGGCTGTGGATAAACGAGCGAGAACTCGATCGACTGCGGTCCGTCGACCGGCGGGATCACCCGTTCAGAGCACGCGGCGAGGGTCAGGAAACCGACAAAAATCGCGAGGATGAGCTTCATGGCGCCCAAGATACGAAAGGGCGCGGACCGATGCGCTCCACGGCGCAGGCCGCGCTCCGGCCGTGGAGAACCCGTGGATAAGTTGTGCGAAGAAAGCCGTTGGCGTGGCTCAGCAAAGCTGGTAAACTTGCGCGCGCCGACAGGTTCCCGAACGCGTTAGCGTTCGTCATCTCGCGCACAGCTTGAAGCCGGTTCCGCAACCGGACGCCTCCGCGTCCGGCCCCGGCCAACCCCCGTCGTATCCTGCGATCACAGACTACCCCCCAGCCTTCGAGAGGCGAGCAACATGTTCGATGGTGGCATCCTGAACGAGGGCAGCAGCGACGATCCGAAGCAGTCGCAGAACCGCTGGCGTCCGCAGAAGGTGGTGCCGCTGCAGTCGAGCAGTCTCGACCGCGTACCGCCGCACTCGACCGACGCGGAGATGGCCGTGCTCGGGGCGATGATGCTGGACAAGGAGGCGGCGAGCAAGGTCATCCAGATCCTGCCGCCGGACTCGTTCTATCGTGAGACGCACCGGATCATCTACCAGGCGATGCTCGCGCTTGCCGAGCGCAACCAGCCGGTCGACATCATCACGATCAACGACGAGCTGCGCCGCATCGGCAAGCTCTCCGACGTCGGCGGCTCGCTGTACCTCTCGGAGCTCAACATGCGGACGCCGACCGCGGCGAACGTCGAGCACCACGCGCGCATCGTCTTCGAGAAGGCTCTCAAGCGCAGGCTGATCGGCGCGGCGATGGAGATCATCCAGAACTCCTACTCCGACTCGAGCGACGCGTTCGAGGAGCTCGACTCGGCCGAGCAGAAGATCTTCCAGATTGCCGAGAGTCGCGGCAACCGCAGCTACCACAGCATGAAGCGTCTCGCGTTCGAGACGATGGAGATGCTCGAGGCGCTCGCGGCGCGCCGCGCCGACGGCAACGAGGTCGTCGGCGTTCCGAGCGGCCTGCAGAAGCTCGACGCCCTGCTCGGCGGCTTCCAGCGCTCGGACCTCGTGATTCTCGCGGCGCGACCGTCGATGGGAAAGTGCCTCGCGTGGCACAGCCTCGTCGACGACCCGGCGACGGGCGAGCGCATGACGATCCAGGAGTGCATCCGCCGGCGCATGCCGTCGGTGCTCGGCGTCGCCGATGACGGAACGGTCCGCGCTGCGGCTATCGGCGACTGGATCGACAGCGGCATCAAGCCGACCTACCGCGTCATCACGCGCACGGGCCGTCGCGTCGAGGTCACTGGCCATCATCCGTTTCTCACCGTCGACGGCTGGACGCCGCTGCACGACCTCGCCGTCGGCAGCCGCATCGCCGTGCCGCGCACGCTGCCCACGTTCGGACAGGACACCTCGTGGTCGCTCGATCGCGTGCGGCTCCTCGGCTACTACATCGCCGAGGGCGGGCTCACCGATACGTGCCCTGAATTCACCAACACCGACCCGGCGATCGTGGCGGATTTCACCGCGACGATCACGACCCGCTTCCCGGCCTGTCGCGTTCGACAGGACGGAATCACGTACATCGCCGCGCAGCCGAAGACCGCGGCGATCATGCCGCCGAACCCCGTCACGACGTGGCTCCGCGAGCTGGGACTCTGGGGCAAGCTCGCGACCGAGAAGCGGCTCCCCGCCTGCGTCTGGCAGTGGGACGCCGAACGGCTCCGCGAGCTCGTACGCGCGCTCATGAGCTGCGACGGGACGATCTACGCGATGAGCGGATATCCCCGGATCGAGTTCACCGTCGCCTCCGAAGAGCTCGCCTCCGACATGCACCATGCGCTCGTGCGCTTCGGCATCGTCGCGAAGCTCTGGCGCAAGACCGAGCGCTCGTGGCGCGTCGAGATCACCGAGCCGGAATCGGTTGCACGCTACCAGTCGGAGATCGGCTGGATCGGTGAGAAGGCCGGCAGGTTCACGATCGCCGCGACGAGAGCCGCGGCGAAAGCGACAGCCATCGCGACGGTGACATCCACCGCCGCAAGCGCGGAAGCCGCCGCGACGACCCACGCGCGCCGGACCAACGTCGGACACCCTCCGGCGGCGACCTGGTCGCGCGTCCGCGCGTCGGCCCGACGCGCCGGCATGTCGCTGACGAGGCTGGCCCAGGCGAGCGGGGAGATCGCGCACCGAGACGGCTACAACCCGCACACGAACAGGGGGATCACCCGGCGACGCCTCGAGCGCTACGCTGCGATCCTCGGCGACGACGAGCTGCGCAGGGCCTCGAGCGCCGACCTCTACTGGGACGAGATCATCGCGATCGAGGACGCGGGCGAGCAGCAGGTCTACGACCTGACCGTGCCGGACGGCTCGAACTTCATCGCGCAGGACGTCTGCGTGCACAACACGGCCCTTGCCATGTCGATGGCGCGCAATGCTGCCATCGACTACAAGCACGCGGTCGCCTTCTTCTCGCTCGAAATGTCGGCGCAGCAGCTCGTGATGCGACTGATCTCGGCAGAGGCGCGCGTCGACGCGCACCGGCTGCGTACGGGCGATCTCAAGAACGAGCACTGGCAGCAGATCGTCTCGACGATCCACCGGTTGACCGAGGCGCCGATGTACATCGACGACACGCCGGCGCTCGGCATCATGGAGCTGCGGGCGCGCGCGCGGTTGATGAAGCGCGAGCACAACATCCAGCTCATCGTCATCGACTACCTCCAGTTGATGCACGCGCCGAAGGCCGAGAGCCGCGAGCGCGAGATCTCGATGATCTCCCGCGGACTCAAGCAGCTCGCCAAGGAGCTCGACATCCCGATCGTCGCGCTGTCGCAGCTCAACCGCTCGGTCGAATCGCGCGGCGACAAACGTCCGATGCTGAGCGATCTTCGCGAATCCGGATCTATTGAGCAGGACGCCGACGTCGTCATGTTCGTGCACCGACCGGAGTACTACGGCATCCCGCAGGACGAGGACGGCCACCCGACCGAGGGCATGGCCGAAGTCATCGTCGGCAAGCAGCGAAACGGACCGACCGGCACCGCAAAGGTCGCCTTCGTCAGCGAGTACGCGCGCTTCGAGAACCTCGAGTTCCGCTACGACGACGCCCCGCAGTACCTGCCCCCCGGAGGCAACGACGAAGCACCCTTCTAACCCAACAACACGACCGCGACGCCACGACCAAAAACAAAAAACCAATAACACCCCCGGCACTCGCCGCGCATCGTGACCTCTGACATTTGACCTTTGACATCTGACCTCTCATGCATCTCTCCGCCGAAACCGAGCACGTCCTCGCCTACCTCGACGAGAAGTCCGGCCAGGGTCTTCGCAAGCGAAACGATATCGGCGCGCTGCTCGAGCTCGCGGCCGAGAGCGACGCGGCCGAGACGATCAACGACCTCGCGTTTCATGGCAGCTTCCTGTTCAAGGTGTACCAGACGCTGAAGAAGGCCGCGCCGGGATCGGACTCGTTCGCGATGCTGGAGAAGGAGTTCACGACGGCGGTCGAGCACGTGCGCCAGCAGATGGCCAGGTTGCTCGTCGACGCCGACGAGGAGCACGTCGAGCGCTTCAACGGCCAGTACTACGTGATGACGCAGGGAAGTCTGCGCAACGTCGTCGATCTCGCGCACGACCTCGGGGTGCTCAAGGCCGTGCAGAACGAGCAGAAGTACGGAGCCCCCGATGCGGAGGGCGAGGCGCCGTAGGCCGGACGGCCTCATCGGTTTTCGTACCTTGCGCGCCCCTCACAGCAGCTGGTATCCCTCCATGGTCCTCGATCTATCCGGAGTCCGCGCCCTCGTCACCGGCGGAACGCGCGGCATCGGACGCGCCATCACCGACGCCCTCGCAGCCTCAGGCGCCCGCGTCGCCGCGAACTACCGCGGCAACAACGACGCGGCCGACGTCTTCGCGCGCGAGCTCGGCGAGCGGAACTTCGAGCACATGATGCTGCGTGCCGACGTGACGCAGGAGCGCGCGGTCGGCACCATGATGAAGCGCATCGAGGAGTCGTGGGGCGGCCTCGACCTGGTGGTGCTCAACGCGGGCATCTGGGAGCGCGGACCGATCGGCACGATGACCCTCGCCGAGTGGCGCGAGACCATCAACATCAACCTCACCGGCGCCTTTGTCGTCGTCAGCGAGGCCATGCGCCTGCTCGGCGCCGGCGACGGCGGCGCGCCGAAGCGGATCATCTTCATCTCCTCGACCGCCGGACAGCGCGGCGAGGCGTTCTACTCGCACTACGCCGCCAGCAAGGGCGCGCTGATCTCGCTGACGAAGTCGCTCGCCGTCGAGCTCGCGCCGCAGGGCATCACCGTGAACTGCGTCGCGCCCGGATGGGTCCGCACCGAGATGACCGAGGGCGCGCTCTCGGAGAACGCGACGCGCAAGGAGATCGTCCGCTCGGTGCCGCTGGGCCGTGTGGGCGAGCCGGAGGAGATCGCCTCGGCGGTGGTGTACCTGGCCTCGCGCCAGGCGTCGTACATCACCGGCGAGATCCTCAACGTCAACGGCGGCTCGGTGCTCTGCGGATAGGGTCTACGGATAGGCTCCGGCGATCTGGCGCAGACTGCAACGAATTCCAGGCAATCCAATCCGGCACGCCGCGTCATCCCCACGAGCGTCCGATTCCGCCGCGTCCCGTGTGGGCGAGCGGTCGAGCGGGGGCGTCGCCGGTGCATTCGAGCGCGAGCGCATCGACGACGCCTGCAACAGGCTTCAATTCAACCGATGGAGACGTAGAGTCATGGCAATGCAGTTCACCGACGACAACTTCGACCAGGAAGTCATCGCCAGCGATCTTCCGGTCCTCGTGGACTTCTGGGCAGTGTGGTGCGGACCGTGCCGCATGATCGCCCCGATCGTCGAGGAGTTGTCGAGCGAGTACGAGGGGAAGGTGAAGGTCGGCAAGCTCGATGTTGACAACAACCCGCGCGTGGCCTCGACCTACGGCATCCGCTCGATCCCGACGCTGCTCGTGTTCAAGGACGGCCAGATCGTCGAGCAGATCGTCGGAGCCGTGCCCAAGGGCGAGATCCTCCGCGCGCTCAACAACCACATGGCAATGGCGTAAGCCGGCGCCATCAGCGAACGACGACGCCCCGCATCTCGAGCCGAGATGCGGGGCGTCTTTCTTTGCAGGGTCCTCGTTCCGCGCAGGGTCCGCGCTCGCGCGCCGCTACTCCTCCACGCGGATGTTGTTCTTCACGCTCACGACCCCCGGCACCATCGCCGCGGCGTCCTCGGCGGTCTGCTTGCGGTCGGCGCTCTTGACCACGCCCGAGAGCGTCACGACGCCTCTGCCGTCGGTCTCGATGTTCACGCGCTGCATCCCTCCCATCTTGTCGAACTTCTCGGCGAGCTCGCTGCGGAGCGCGTCGGCCGTGGGCGGTGGGACAACAGCCCCGGAGGGCGACCCGGCCGCAGGTGTGTCAATGGCTGCCGGCGCAGACGGCGCGCCAGGAGCGGCCTCGGTCGTGTCGCCGCCGTACTCACCGTCGTGATCGGCGTCGTCTCCGCCGCATGCCGCCAGTGCCGCACCGCTCGCGATGGCCGCGGCCAGGAGTATTGCGCGCATTGCCGCGCTCCTCGTACGCTTGCTTCGGTTCATAGCGCTTCGGTCCACCGTCGGGCCATCGTGTGTCGAGCTCGTCTGCTTCACGTCCATGCTCCTCGTTGTTGGTGCGAGAGTAAACTTGTATGTCCGCACGCCGATCGGACTCGCCAGCGGCGGTGATCTTTGCAATTTCGTAGAAGGATTCGAATTCTGACGCCGTCTCCGTGATCCGGACGCCTGTCCGCACGGTCCGCGCCATCTCACGCGCAGGCACGCAATGCCCGACACCCTCATAGAGCACGCGCCTCGTCACGCCGGCGACGCTGCCGATTCCAGCACGCCAGTCTCGCCCGCAACGGACGAGCTCCCACCGATCGTCTTCGACCGCTCGCATCACAGCGACTCGTCGCTCATCGACACCTACCGCGCCCTGCTGATGCCGCGGATGATCGAGGAGAAAATGCTCCTGCTGCTGCGCCAGGGGCAGGTCAGCAAGTGGTTCAGCGGCATCGGGCAGGAGGCGATCGCCGTCGGCTCGACCCTCGCGCTGCGCCCGAGCGACTACATCTTCCCGCTGCACCGCAACCTCGGCGTCTTCACGGCACGTCGCATGCCGCTCGAGACGCTCTTCTGCCAGTGGCAGGGCAAGTCGAACGGCTATTCGAAGGGACGCGAGCGCTCCTTCCACTTCGGCTCGCCGGAGCACCACGTCGTCGGGATGATCTCGCACCTCGGCGCGATGCTCGGTGTCGCCGACGGCGTCGCCCTCGCCAGCAACCTCGACCGGCAGGAGCGGATCGCCCTCGTCTATTCCGGCGACGGCGGCACGAGCCAGGGGGATTTCCACGAAGCGGTGAACACGGCCGCGGTGTGGAGCCTGCCGGTGATCTTCCTGATCGAGAACAACGGCTACGGACTGTCGACACCCTCGTGCGATCAGTTCCGCTGCGCGCAGCTCGCCGATCGCGCCATCGGCTACGGCATCGACGGCATCACCATCGACGGCAACAACGTCCTCGAGGTCCACGACACCATTACGCGCGTTGCGGAACGGATGCGCGTCGACCGCCGCCCGGTGATCGTCGAAGCGATGACCTTCCGGATGCGTGGTCACGAGGAGGCGTCCGGCGTCGCGTACATCGACCCGGAGGTCTTCACGCCGTGGCGCCTCAAGGATCCCGTGACGACCTTCGAGCGCTTCCTCCGCCAGGAGGGCCTGCTCAACGACGGCATCATCGCGTTCATTCGCGAGCAACACTCCAAGGCGATCGCCGCGGCGGTCGACGCGATGCTTGCCGGACCGGAGCCCGTCGTGGTTCCGCGCGACGGCGGCGCATCGGCGGCGATGGCGACAGGCGGCGGCGCATCGGCGGACACACCGACCGACAGCGAGCTGCGCGAGCTCGCCGACGTGTACGCTCCGGCCGACCGTCAGCCGGTGAGCCCGGCGAGCGATGCGGCCAGCGAGAAGCGGCTGGTCGATGCGATCGGCGACGGACTGCGCCAGGCGATGCGCAACGATCCGCGCCTGGTGATCATGGGTCAGGATGTCGCGCACTACGGCGGCGTCTTCAAGGTCACCGAGGGATTCCTCGCCGAGTTCGGCCCCGAGCGCGTGCGTAACACGCCGCTGTGCGAGTCCGCGATCGTCGGCGCCGGACTCGGCCTCGCGCTGTGCGATCGACCGTCGGTCATCGAGATGCAGTTCTCCGACTTCGTCACCAACGCGTTCAACCAGACCGTCAACAACCTCGCGAAGACGCACTACCGCTGGGGTCTGCCGGTCAACGTGACGCTGCGCATGCCGACCGGCGCGGGCGTCGGCGCCGGACCCTATCACTCGCAGAGCACCGAGGCGTGGTTCACGCACGTGCCCGGACTCAAGGTCGTGTATCCCTCGAATCCGTACGACGCGAAGGGACTCATCGCGATGTCGGTGGTCGATCCCAACCCCGTCCTCTTCTACGAGCACAAGCTGCTCTACCGCAGCGTCCGCGGGATGGTGCCCGACGACTACTACACGCTGCCGTTCGGCCAGGCGCGCATCGTCCGGCCCGGCACTCGGATGAGCGTCATCACGTACGGCCTCGGCGTGCACTGGGCGACGGCGCTTGCCGCGTCGATGCCCGACGTCGACATGGAGATCGTCGACCTGCGCACGCTGCTGCCGTGGGATCGCGCGACCGTCTTCGACTCCGCACGGCGCACCGGCCGCGTCCTCGTGCTGCACGAGGACACGCACACCGGCGGCTTCGGCGGCGAGATCGCCGCGACGATCGGCGAGGCCTGCTTCGGCTCGCTCGACGCTCCGGTGATGCGCGTCGCGTCGCTCGACACGCCCGTGCCGTTCAACCGCGGACTCGAGGAGCAGTTCCTGGCGAAGTGGCGTCTGGCGGGACGCGTGCGGGAGTTGCTCGCGTATTAGCGGCGTCATTGTTGTGTGGCTACGGGTCGGGAACGGTAGACTGGATTCCCTCATTCGATCGCGACCCCGTCATTCTCGCAAGCGGAGCGCCGCGGGAATCCGTCTTCGGCGGAAGCCGTGCCGAACGGTACCGCTACCGCGGAGGATAGATCCCCGGCTTCGCTTCGCTCCGCCAAGGATGACGTAGTCGCGGGTTGTGATCGAATGGAATGCGTGCCTGTACCGAAGACCGCCAATGCCCGACGAATCTCCCATACCGTC
This sequence comes from Kapaibacterium sp. (SeqCode), assembly GCA_035539855.1. Classification (GTDB taxonomy): domain Bacteria; phylum Bacteroidota; class Ignavibacteria; order OLB7; family OLB7; genus DATLHO01. The sequence continues at coordinate 80,936 of DATLHO010000154.1, forward strand.
TCCGCTGCGCTCGATCAACGGCTACGAGATCCTCGAGCTGATCGCCGCCGGCGGCATGAGTCGCGTCTATCGCGGGCGTAGCGCCGCGGGCGAGACCGTGGCGGTGAAGGTGATCCAGTTCGACGAGATGGCCGCCGACTACGAGCGACGGCTGCGACGCGAGCCGGAGATCCAGCGCGGCGTCGGGCACGAGAACATCGTGCGGCTCATCGACTGGTTCCGCGTCGGCGGGGAGTTCTTCCTCGTCATGGAGTACATCGACGGCCGCTCGCTCTGGACGATCATCCGTGACGACGGGCCGCTTCCGTTCGAGCGTGCGCGCGGCTATCTGTGCCAGGTGCTCCCGGCGCTCGAGCACCTGCACGGCCTCGGTATCGTCCACCGTGACATCAAGCCCGCGAACATCCTCGTGACGCTCGACGGCCGCGCGAAGCTCGCGGACTTCGGCATCGCGAAGTTCACGTGGCAGCAGGGACAGACGCGCACGCAGCTCGGCATCGGCACGCCGGAGTACATGTCGCCGGAGCAGGCGCGCGGCGTCGGCATCGACCAGCGCTCGGACATCTACTCGCTCGGCATCACGTTCTACGAGATGCTCACCGGGCGACCGCCGTTCACGAGCGCGCAGGAGACACCCGCCGCCTACAGCGAGATCATCCAGGGGATCCTCTCGACGCCGGTGCCCGACCCCCGCACGGTGCGGCCGGACGTTCCCGGTGGCGCGGCCGCGCTGATCGCGCGCGCCGCGGCGAAGGACCCGAACGACCGGTTCACCGACTGCGCCCAGATGCTGCGCGCGCTCGACGCCATCGTCGACGAGACGGGCTCGCCCAGCACCGTCGTCCTCGGCGCAGCAGCGAGCGCGGTCGTCGACAGCGCCGCGGCGAGCGCGCCGTCGGCGGCCGGGATTCCCGATGCGCCGCGCGCTGCCGCCGATGTGCGGGATTCCGGCGTCGGTGCACGCGCCGCGCGGCCGCGAGGTGTCCTGCGCCACCCGATCCTGCTCGCCTTGATCGTGCTGATGCTCGCCGGCGCCGTGTACTCGGCCACGCGCATCTTTTCGGGATCGTCCGCGGAGGCCGACGCCGCGCCTCCGGAGACGCCGCGTCAGATCGCCGAGCGAACCGCGTCGAGCTATCGAACGGGCTCGCTCGCGCACGACGTCGCGCAGCTCGCGGCGCTCTACGCGGCCGACAGCGTCCGCTACTTCGCTGAGGGCACGCTGACGCGCGACAGCATTCTGTCGGAGCTGCGCGAGGACTACCTCCGTCTCGCGCGCACCGACAGCTTCGCAGTCACGCTCGACACCGTGCGCGCGCTCGGCGACACGGCGATCGAGCTCGGCTGGACGACGGCATACGCCAGGCTCCGCACCGACAGCAGCCGATTCACCGGCAGCACCCGCGATGAGCTGCGCCTGGGGCGCGACGCCGGGCGTTGGGCGATCGTCCGCCACGAGCGGCGGCTGCTCGCCGGCATCCTGCCCGGTGGCCCATACCCTGTCCGCGCAACGACCACCCCATCGCGTTCAAAGAGCTCCAGCCCAGCATCGTCGCGCTCGAGCGGCGCGCGCTCCTCCGGCACGCCCGGGGGCCGCGAGCCCGTGCTCACCGTCCGGATCGACCGTGGCGTCAAGGTCGGCGTCGGCAAGCCGGGCAAGGGCAACAAGCCGCAGAAGGCGAAGAAGCGACGCAAGTAGCGCCCGGCGCGACAACGACTTGATCGCCGCGAACGTGCGAGACGTGCTCCCGCGCTTGCCTTGCCGTATCTTTCGCCACCTGCCCGCGCCACATGTCCCGGTGAAACTCGTGATCGATCCACCGTTCGATTCGATCCCCAATGCAGACGCCGACGGAGCGACCGCTGCCAAACGAGCGTCGTCGCCCGACGCGCACGATCGCACGGACGCGCACGATCGCGACGAAGCGCTCGATCGCACTGCTGAGTCCCTGCTCGAGCGCATCGGCGAGCTCGAGGAGGCCAACGAGCGACTGCGCGCCGAGGTCATCGAGCGACGTCGCGCCGAGGAGGCGCTGCTCGTCAGCAACCGCCGGTTCCACACCATCTTCGATCAGAGCTTCCAGTTCATCGGCCTTCTCTCTCCGGAGGGCACGCTCCTCGAAGTCAATCGCACGGCGCTCGAGTTCGCGGGCCTGACGCGCGACGACGTGATCGGCCGGCCCTTCTGGACGATCGAGTGGTGGTCGACCTCATCGGTCAATCGCGACGACCTTCGCGCCGGTGTGATGCGGGCGGCTGCCGGCAAGCTCGTGCGCTACGAGGCAGAGGTCGCCGGCGTCGAGGGCCGCCGCGCTGTGATCGACTTCACGCTCAAGCCGCTGAAGGATGCGTCCGGCCGTGTCGTGCAGGTGATTCCCGAGGGTCGCGACATCACCCAGCGCAAGCGGATCGAGCGGGCGCTGCGCGAGAGCGAGGATCGCTTCCGCAAGGCGTTCGATCACGCGCCGATCGGCATGGCGGTGATCTCGCTCGAGGGTCAGTTCCTCAAAGTCAATCAGACGCTCTGCGAGATCGTCGGCGTCGACGCGGGCGAGCTGCTGGGCATGACGCTGCAGCACGTGACGCACCTCGACGACCTGCCGCAGTCCGAGAACGCGCTCGAGCGTCTGCTGCGCGGCGAGATCCGCACCTACCAGATCGAGAAGCGCTTCCTGCGCAGCGACGGATTGCCGGTCTGGGTGCTGCTGAGCGTCTCGCTCGTACGCGACGACGAGTGGAACCCGCTGTACATGATCGCCCAGATTCAGAACATCGAGGGCCGCCGCCAGAGCGAGGAGCTCATGCGCCAGGCGATGGAGGCGGCCGAACAGGCCAATCGCATCAAGAGCGAGTTCGTCGCCGCGACAAGCCACGAGATCCGCACGCCGCTCAATGCCGTTATCGGCATGACCGGCCTGCTGCTCGACACCGACCTGAGCGACCAGCAGCGCGAGTTCGCCGAGATCGTCCGCAAGAGCGGCGAGTCGCTGCTGGCGATCATCAACGACATCCTCGATCTGTCGAAGGTCGAGTCCGGCAAGCTCGACCTCGACAACCAGCCGTTCGACGTCCGCGCCTGCGTCGAGGACTCGATCGAGCTCGTCGCCGCGCGCGCCGCCGAAAAGCAGCTCGAGCTGCTGTGCGACATCTCGCAGAACGTTCCGCGGCGTCTCGTCGGCGACGTCACGCGCGTGCAGCAGGTGCTCGTCAATCTGCTGTCGAACGCGGTGAAGTTCACCGACGAGGGCGAGATCGTCGTCCGCGTCAGGACCGACGAGCGGCCCGACAGGATGCAGGAGGTCGTCTTCGAAGTGAGCGATACCGGCATCGGCATCGACCCGTCGATGACGCACCGGCTCTTCGAGACCTTCAGCCAGATCGACAGCTCCGCGACCCGCCGCTACGGCGGCACTGGCCTCGGCCTCGCGATCAGCAAGCGCCTGGTCGAGGCGATGGGCGGACGCATCTGGGTCGAGAGCGCGACCGACGAGGGCGCCACCTTCACGTTCACGATCGTCACGCAGCCGGCGCAGGACCGGCCGATCGATGCTGCGTCGAGCGAGACTTCGCTCGACGGCAAGCAGGCGCTCGTCGTGATCGACCACCCGGCGCTGCGCACGATGGTCCTCGAGCAATTGCAGGCGTGGGGCGTCACGCCGATCGCCGTGGAGCCCTCCGACGCCCTGATGCTCGCGCGCAGCGGCGCGCCGTTCGATTCCGTGCTCGTCGATGCGGCTGCCAGCGGCGGTGCCGGCATCGAGCTCTCTCGACAGCTTCGCGACCTCACACGCGAGCGGCGCATGCCCGTGCTGCTGCTGAGCAACCCGGCGCACCTCGAGCTGCGCAGCACCGCCGAGGCGAACGAAGGTATCGTCCGACTGTTCAAGCCCGTGCGCCAGTCGCAGCTCTACGACGCGCTGATGAGCGCGATGCTCGACGAGGTCGCAACCGCGAAGCTCTCGCGCGCCCTCGCGACGCCGCCGGTCGCCGCGCCGACGCACCCACTGTCGATCCTCCTGGCCGAGGACAACGTCGTCAATCAGAAGGTCGCCCTGTTGATGCTGCAGGGACTCGGCTATCGCGCCGACGTCGCGGCCAACGGGCTCGAGGCGATCGAGGCGCTGCGACGACAGCGCTACGACGTCGTGCTCATGGACGTGCAGATGCCGGAGATGGATGGTCTCGACGCGACACGCCTGATCCGCTCGGAGCTTACCGAGGACCG
>DATLHO010000155.1:0-5941 GCA_035539855.1 Kapaibacterium sp. (SeqCode)
ATCCCGCGACGACCGCGCTCGTGCGACTCTACGAGTACGGTGGCGCGCCGGAGTTCCCGCGCGAGCACCTGCCGATCACCCGTGGTCTCGCGCGCCGTCTCTTCCTCGCGGCGGAGTCCGACACGACCCTGCCGCTCTCGCTGCGACGCCAGGCACGCTACCATCTCGTCGAGCTCGACGCTGACGTCGATCGCCGCGCGCGTGCGGTGTTCATCGCCACGCCCGCAAACGACCGCCTCATCTACGACGACCCGATAGCGAGCTGGCCGATCGCGATCCTCGAGGCTCGCGACAGCGCCGTGGGTGCGACGCTCGTCGTCGAGCCGATCGGCGACGTCGAGGCGCGGCTCGATCCCGACTCGTCGACCACCGCGATCCCCGCAGTCTTCGGTCTGTCGGTGCGCGGAACGATCCTCGAGCACCTGGGCTTCGCCGCGCGGGTGACCAACGGGTCGGTCGCGGGGGATTCGACGCTCGCGGCGCGCGACCCTCGCATCGCCCGCTCCGGCGCGTTCGGCCTGACCGGCTTCGGCCGCGACATCGACTTCGCCCGCGCGCACGTTCGGCTCGACTTCGACGCGGTCGCGCTCGAGGTCGCGCGCGAGGCGCTGCAGCTCGGCGGCGGCCACCGGGGAAGCCTCCTGCTCGGGTCGATGCTGCCGACCGACTACGACGCGCTGCGCTTCCAGGCGCGCGTCGGCCGCGTCGCCTACACGCACATTCACGCCTCGCTGCTGCCGGATCTCGACAAGAGCGTCAGAGGCGTTTTCTCACCCATCCCGAACAAGTTCATCGCGACCCACCTGTTCAGCGCCGGTCCCTTCGGTGGCGTGCGCTTCTCGGTGGGGGAGTCGGTGATCTATTCGGAGCGCCCGTTCGAGATCGGCTACATCAACCCGTTCGCGTTCCTACGCTCGCAGGAGCACTACTTCCGCGACCGGGACAACGCGAACATGTACGCCAGCATCAGCGCGGCTCCGTTCGACGGGATCTTTCTCGAGTCCGAGCTCGTCCTCGACGACCTGAAATTCTCGCGGATGGGGGAGGGCTACTGGGGCAACAAGACCGGGTGGCGCGTGGCGGCGACGGCGCGGGCGGTGCCCGTCGGTGCCGTCGATATGGGGTTGTCCTACACCCGGCTCGAGCCGTATCTATACACCCACTTCAGCGACACGAACGCCTACTCGCACGACGCGTCGCCGCTCGCGGCCGCAGGTCTTCCCCCGAATTCCCACTATTTCGAGGCAACGATCGCGTTCATCCCCGTGCCGCAGTTGAGCGTGACGGCCGTCGTCGGCGCCGGCGAGCACGGTGCGAACGTCTACGCGCTCGACTCGCTCGTCACGAACGTCGGCGGCGACATCGGCCAGACCCGCCGGGCGATCGATCCCGAGACGGTGACCTTCCTCGACGGAAGACTCGAGAGAATCGGTCGCCTGCGCCTGGAGATCGAATATGAGCCGCTGAGAAACGTCTACGTTCGACTTCATGCCTTCGCCAGCACGCTCGGCGAGCGCGTCGAGCGCGAGATCCGCTTCGGCCTGCGCGTCGGCGCGCACTAACGGCACGTTCCTCCCCGATTCACATGATGATGCAGGTGCTATGATCAGGCCCGAACTCGCACGACGTGAGGAGATTTACATCGAGCGCCGCGTCGACGGCGTGCCCATGGAAGGGCAGGCGGTCCTCTTCGAGCAGTATGCGCTGCTGCGCCGGAGCTGGAAGTGGGTGCTGCTCGTCTCGATTCTCGCCGCGGCCGGCGCCGGCGCCTACACGATCTTCTTCGTTCCGAAGGAGTACAAGGCGACGATCCGCATCGTTCCTCCGAACAAGGCAGGATCACCTCTCGACAACATCATCGGTGGCCTGAGCTCGTCGCTGAAGGACTTCGGCCTCGGCAAGCTCGTCGGCGGCAAGACCGGCGAGAGCGGCTACTCGCGCGTCGCGCTGCTGTTCAGTCGCTCGATGGTCGACTCGCTCATGGCGAAGTACGACCTCTACGCCGACTACGACATCGACCGCGCGCGTCCGGACAGGCTGCGTGAAGCGATCCGCGACAACATCGACATCGAGGTCGACACCGAGGGTCCGATCGACATCAGCGTCTACGACCGCGACCCGAAGCGTGCCGCGCAGATGACCTCCGACATCGTCGCGTTCGCCGACAACTTCTCGCGCGAGCTCAACCGCCGCGAGACCGAGCCGATCTCCCGGACGATCGGCCGCCGCTACGACCAGGTCCGTAGCGAGCAGGAGGACGTGACCGCGCGACTGCGGACGTTCATGAAGGACAACAAGATCTTCGACGTCGAGAACCAGGGGTCGATCGTCGGCGAGGCGCTCTACACGGCCGAGGCCGAAGTGCGCGCCCAGCGCATCCTCGTCGAGTCGCTCGCCGCGACGCTCGGAGAGCAGGACGCCCGCGTCGTCGAGGCGCGGCAGGTTCTGGCGCGCATCGAGTCCGAGGCGCGCAAGCTCGCCGCCGGCAGGGGAAGCATCATCGAGGGTCCGTCGATCTCGGAGGCGCCCTCGGCCGCCGTCGACGCGATCAAGCTGCAGACCGCCTACGAGATCAACGCGAAGGTGCTCGCGCTGCTGCAGCCGATGTACGAGCAGTCGGTGCTCGACCAGAACCGCGAGATCCCGATCTTCCACGTCGTCGACGCGCCCACGGTGCCGCTGCAGAAGGCCCGTCCGCGATACTCGCTCGTGATCGCCGGAGCGTTCCTCGGAGCCTGGCTCATCTGCTACGTCGTCATCGCTCTGATCTCGTACGCCAAGGCGTTCAACCGTCGCTACCGCGCCTACGCGCTGTCGACCGGAACCAACGGCCTGCCCCGCAACTGAGCGACACCGAGCGTCATACCGTGAGCGCCACGCGCAGCGACATTCCCTCGAACTGGCTTCCGGAGCGGCTCGCCACTCCGGGCGCGCTCACGCTCGGCGCGGGCGCGCTCGCGGCGTTCGGGGTCATCGCGCTGGGCCTGACGATGAGCGGGCTCGCCGGACTCGTCGGCCTCGCCGATCACCTCGGCGCCTGGCTGATGCTCCTGCCGGCGGTCGCCGCGGGCATGTACCTGTCGTGGCGTCACGAGCGCTTCTGGATCTACACCGCTGTCATCGCGCACCTGGCGATGTTCATGAGCCAGACGAACGAGGGGATCGGCGGCGGTGAGATCGCCTTCATCGGCGTCGCGCTCGGCGGCCTGTGCCTGTGGTTCTTCAAGGAGGTCGTCGTGCACCGGCGGCTCGTCGTGCGCACCGGCTTCGACGCGCTGCTCATCGCGACGTTCCTGCTGACGAGCATCGTCGCGCTCATCGCCAACCGCCTCCACGACGGCGAGCTGCTGCGCTACTTCAAGGAGTGGACGCCGATGCTCGACCTGCTGCTGTACTTCCCGCTCCGCTCGATGCTGAAGACGCGGCGCGACGTCTACCGGATGCTCACCGTCCTCGGCATTCTCGGCGTCGTCATCGGCGTCATCGGCGTGGCGACGTACCGCGAGCGCCTGATGACCGCTGTGTTCGCCTATCAGATCGAGCACTCGCGCGTCTTCGCCAACGAGCCGGTCAACATCATCTTCGCGATCCTCGGCGTCGTCGTCGTCGCCTACGCGCGCACGAAGTGGATGTACCTGCTGGGCGCACTGCTGACGACCTCGGGAATGCTCTTCCTATTCATCACGTTCTCGCGCGGATCGATCGTCTCGGCCTTCGTCGGGATCATCGTCGTGATGGTCTTCTCCGGCCACGGACGTCGCATCCTCCTGGTCCTCATCGCGTCGCTGGTGATCGGGTCGGGACTGGTCTACATGACCTATCCGACGATCGCGAAAACGATGGCGACCTCGGTCGGACGCCGGCTCGGCACCGTCGGCTCCACCATGACCGACGTCTCGTTCAACCTGCGCGTCATCGAGGCGAACACGATCCTGCGGCACTACGTTCCGTTCTCGCCGCTGATCGGTCACGGTCTCGGCGTGACGTACCATTGGTACGATCCCACCGAGCATGCAACGGCAACGACGTCGTTCGTTCACAACGGCTACGTGCGGCTGGTGTTCAAGTACGGATATCCGCTGGCGGTGCTGTTTCTGTTCTTCCTGGCCTACCCGCTGCTGAGAATCCTGCTATCGTGGCCGTCGCGCCGCGATCCCGTGCTGCATGCGCTGGTCATCGGCTGCGGCGCATACCTGGTCACGACGCTCGTGAACAACTACGTGTCGGACATGTTCAGTCATTACTCCGGACCGCTAAACTTCGCACTCTGTTGGGCCATCCTCGACTTCGTGAACAGGCAGACCCGACCGGCGACGGCGCCGACACCGGAGTCGTCGACGACACTGGCGGCCGCGGGAGCCTGAGCCGGCGCGTCGCCCGCGCCTCGAGGCTTGGCGTCGGCGCCGATACGGCGATGACCACCGCGATGTCGGTGCTCTCGGCCGCGATCAACTACGCCTTCCGGCTCGTCGTTCTGCGCGCGTTCACGAGCAAGGAGGAGGCCGGGACGTTCGCGCTCGTGATCGCCTACCTCGCGATCACGACGGCGCTCGCGGACATCGGACTGAACGCGACGATCCTTCCGAAGATCGCGATGGCGCGCGGGGCGAACACGCTGGCGTTCCGCGCCGCGTTCGTGATGCGTCTGTACGCGATCGGACTGACCTGGCTCGGACTCAACGTCTATCTCGTCATCGCGGGACGGACCGAGATCCTCGCCTACGTCAACCTCGGCTTCGTCGGCGTGTTCTTCTCGGGCCGGCTCACCGGAGTGCGTCAGAGTCTCGAGCTCCTGTGGCGGTTGAAGGGGAGGGCGTACGTCTCGGCGGGCTTCACGGTCATCGACTCGCTGCTGGGATTGATCGTGGTACTGATCGTCGCCGGCGACGGCGCCGTCTCCGTCGGCACGGTGATGCTCGTCTGGACGCTCTCGGCGATCCCGGGCTTCGTGCTCCTGCTGTGGCCGCTCATCCCGTCGCTGCGCGCGGCCGAGCGGCTTCGCGAGCGGGTTCCGGCGCGGTACTACCGGCGGCTGTTTCTCGCGACGCTTCCGGTGGGACTGATGGCATACGCGGGCCAGCTCTCCGGACAGCTCGAGACGTTCATCCTCGACCTCATCGGCACGCGCGCCGACGTCGGCGCGTACAACGTGGCGGTGTCGCCGTTGACGGGACTGATCTTCGTGCCGGTGGCGATCAGCGTCGGGCTCGCCCCGCTGGTGACGCAGATCTTCCGCGGCGCCCGCAGCGATCTTCCGATGACGTCGATGATGTCGCTCGGCCTGCGGCTGGTGATGGTGGTCGCGCTCTGTGTCGCGGTCGCGGCGAACGTCTTCGCCGTGCCGATCATGGGGCTGTTCCCGAGCGAGTACGCCGGCGACATCTACATCCTCCGGATCTACACGCTGATCTCCGGGCTCGTCTTCGTCGTGATCGCCCACGACCAGTTTCTGCTCGCGGCGGGCTACCGACGACAGGTGGCCACGGGCGCGCTGCTGAATCTCGGCCTCGCGATCGCCCTGGAGGTTCCGCTGGTCAGCGCCTTCGGCATCCGCGGCCTGATGGCGGCGAAGGTCGCGGCGCTGCTGGCGACGATCGGCTATCAACTCACGGTCTTCCGCGCGGACATGCGTACCGGCGCGCTCGACGGATTCGCGCGCATGCTCGGCCCGCTCGCCGTCTTCGGCGCCGGTCTGGCCCTGACCTGGGGATGGTCGTACGGCGCGCAGGCCGCGGTCCTGATTCCCGGCGTCGCGGTCGCGCTGCTGGTCTTCCGCGCGCTCAAACGTGACGAGCTCGTGCAGTTGCGCGGGCTGCGACTGTCCTGATCTGCGACTGTCCTGATCGATCGACGACGCCCGCGCACGGCCGCGAACGCGCGGACATCGGCCCCCCAACTGAGCGATGAACATCCTTCACATCACCTCGAAGCTTCCCTGGCC
>DATLHO010000156.1:0-14268 GCA_035539855.1 Kapaibacterium sp. (SeqCode)
ATCCGCGAGGCCGGCTCGACCGCCGTGCAGGAGGTCGCCTTCACGCTCTCGAACGCCATCGCCTACACCCAGGCCGCCATCGACGCCGGACTCGATGTCGACACGTTCGCATCGCGGCTGAGCTTCTTCTTCAACATCCACAACAACTTCTTCGAGGAGGTCGCGAAGCTGCGCGCGGCGCGGCGGATGTGGGCGCGCATCATGAAGGAGCGCTTCGGCGCGAAGGATCCGAAGAGCATGATGCTGCGCTTCCACTCGCAGACCGCCGGCTCGACGCTCACCGCGCAGCAGGTCGAGACGAACATCGTGCGCGTGACGATGCAGGCGGCCGCGGCGGTGCTCGGCGGCACCCAGTCGCTGCACACCAACGGCTTCGACGAGGCGCTCGGACTGCCGACCGAGAACGCCGCCCGGCTCGCGCTGCGCACCCAGCAGGTGCTCGGCTACGAGACCGGCATCGCCGACACGATCGATCCGCTGGCCGGCAGCTACTTCGTCGAGTACCTCACCGATGAAATCGAGCGCCTGGCCGGCGAGTACATCGCGCGCATCGACCAGATGGGCGGCTCGGTCAAGGCGATCGAGGCGGGATTCATCCAGAACGAGATCGCCCGCGCCGCCTACGAGGCGCAGAAACGGATCGAGGGCGGCGAGGACATCGTCGTCGGCGTCAACCGCTTCCAGATCGACGAGAAGCCGTTCACCGACATCCTCCACGTCGACGACAGCCTGCGCGCCAAGCAGGTCGCGCGGCTCGAGCACACGCGCGCCACGCGCGACGCCGGCGCCGTCGAGCGCGCGCTCGCGGCCATCCGCGCCGCCGCCGTCGGCGACGATAACCTGATGCCACACATCCTCGCGGCCGTCGAGGCCTACGCGACGCTCGGAGAGATCAGCGACACGCTGCGGTCGATCTGGGGCGAGTTCGAGGAGTAGCGAACGCGTCGCAGATTGTACACAAAGGTGGACTGGCCGCGCGCGCGCACAGAGGCTTACCTTTTCATCATCTGATACCAGAGTCCGCGTCGACCGGCCGCCGGCCGTGTGCCGCGGGCAAGGCCTGCATCGTCAGCCGCGCCGCTCGGCGCGGCCTTCCCGGGTATATGCCGGATCGTAGGCCGTTCGCACTTTTTCCACGCATGAGGTCCCCCGAACTCCGGGCCCTGCACCCGGGCCACGGCGCTCATACTTGATTGAATTCCCCCGCCCCTTACGGCGACGCGTCGATCGGCCGACCGGCTTCGCGCGTTGGCGGAGGGCGTCGTATTTTTTGAACAGAATTCAATAAGTCATGACGCCCTCCCGGGGGCTCGAACTCCTCATGCCGTATCGGACAGCATCACCGTCGTGAGCGTATCCCGTTTCGACCGTTCCCAGATCAGCGAGACGCCCCGGCAGCTTCGGCAGCTCGTCCGCCAGTACGCCGATTCGTCGGGCGTTGAGCGCATCGGCGCGCTGCTGGCGCTGAAGACCGATCCGGCCCTGACGCTCGTCGAGCTGTCACGGAGGCTGGGTCGCTCGCGCCGGGCGGTACAGCGCTGGCTCGAGGCGTACCGTCGCGGCGGCATTACCGAGATGCTCTCGCCGGTGATCCGCCGCGGACGGCCCCGGAGGATGCACGCCGACGCGGTCCAGGCGCTGCGGCAGGAGCTCAAGAACGCGCGGCTCGGCGGGCTCACCGACGTCCAGGAGTACCTGCAACGGCAGTTCGGGCTCGATTTGAGCCGTTCCGGCGTCTGGTACATCATGCGGAGGGATCTCAGCGCGGTGCCGCGGGGGTGGATGACGCTGCACGACGAGTTCGATCGCGAGCACGGCGAGCTCGCGACGGGGCGGGGAATTCCTCGCCGCGTCATCGATTTCCTCAACGCGCTGCCGACGACCGACGACTCGCGCCAGTGGGTGATCGACTTTCGCGAGGCCCTGGCGCTGTTCCTCGGCGACGTCGACCGAATCTCGATCAACGTCGATCTCACGTACGACGGTGAGCTTTCCGAAACCAGCCAGATTGTCACCCAGCACGTCACCACGGCCTCGAGCGCGCGCAGCCGGATGGCGATCACGGTCGCCCGAGACCGCACCGAGTCGCCGTCGCAGCGCCTGTTGCGCGAGGCCCGGGCGGGCGGCTTTCCGGTCGCCTCATTCCACGAGCCGAGCTCGTTCGATTACTTCTTCGGTGGTGGCGCCTACCTTGGATCGGTGATTCTCTGGAGGAATTGCACCGAACCGCCGATCTCCGATGAAACGCTCACGGTCATGGCCGAGCTCGAGCGCTTCATTCTCTTCGCCCTCTCCGACATCGTCGCGCGGAACAAGGCCGCCCGCCCGGTCGACACGGCCTTCAGCGACGCCCTGCGGCGGATGAACGCCGATGCCGAGCTCAGCGCTCAGGAGCAACGCATCGTGATCCTCCAGTTGATGGGGCATTCCTACAAGGAAATGGCCGATCTGCTGTCGGTCACCGTCGATACGATCAAGAAGCACTTCACCCAGATCCACCGCAAGACCCAGACCCGCAGCCAGTCCGAGCTCTTCGCCAAGTACTTCACCTTCCGCATCTCCGAGTAATCCCGCTACCCGTTTCCGGTCAACCGCCGTGGCCAAAATTCCCCAAAGGTGTACTTGAGTACCCCCGTCGGGAAGGGCTACGTTTGAATCACGAGTTAGACATGTCCCCCCGGCGGTCCCACGCGGGCGACATCAGCACCCCCCCCACGAGCACCGTCATAGGTGCCACGTTGCTGGCGTCGAAATCATCCCTCCCGCGCGGTGTCTCCGTGCGGAACAGCGCGGCAACACGGCCCTTCGACAGACGGTGATCTCGTCAGCAGACAGAGAATCACGAACCCATTATCCGTCGAAGAGTCCTATGAAGAGCTTTATCTCCGTCGTTGCCGCGCTCGTTCTGTTCACCGTCGTCGCCAAGGCGCAGGATCCGATTCATCCGATCCCGACCCAGGGCGCGACGCTGATCGCCCAGTTGCCGATGTCGACGACCGTCTGGGTCGAGGTCTACGGCAAGGTGAAGTCCGACAAGGTGTCGAATCACCTCTTCGTCTGGCGCACGGGTACGGGAGCGGTCGAGTTCTCACTGGGAACCTCGACGATGATGCCGGAGACGGGACTCGAGATCGACTACATCGGGACGCAGCAGATCTTCCATCAGGTCGCCGCCAACGCGGTCGCCGAGGGAGCGCGTCTCGGGTTCATCCCGCCGAGCGGGACGCAGACGACGAAGGTGTGGTACGAGTCGAACGTCGAGCGCATCGGCAGCGGCATCGCGACCCGCTTCGCGGCCTGCACGAGCTTCACGATGGTCGCCCGCGATTACTCGGTGAGCTTCAACAACGGCAGCGCGACGGTCACTGACCTGTCGACGACGAACTACCCGTTCGGCTGCAGCGCACCGTCGAGCACCGTGCAGTAAGAGCAGGCGCCAACGCAGACAGAATGTTGACCGAGTGAGCGCGGCCCTCCGGAGGGTTCGTCACCCCGACACCTCCGGGGGCTGCGCCGCACCGGTCGAGAGCACGCCCGAAGCGTGCCGCACGCCCGAAGCGTGCGAGACAATGTCAGGATGACGGCTTCGACGAGGAGCCGAACGATCATCCGACTCGCCTGGTCCACCATGATCGGTAGGATCGAGCAATCGACGGGGGTCCGCCGTCGATCGGAACTTGAAGGTCCACTTCTGAGAACGTCCGATCGGCATCAATGCAGGGGATAGTAAGGTCGTATCCCGCTGCGAAGTGAGTGCCCATCACTATTGCGGAAGATCCCACGAAGGCGTGGCAAGTGCCCGCCGCCCTTCGAGCAGACGTCGAGAGCCTAGATCGCCAGCGGCTGTGCCCATTGCCCTGGCAGCATCCGATCATCAAAGGGCAGCATGAGGTCCAACCCCTGTAACCGGGGAATCCATGCTGCCCTTTTTGTTTTCCCCGCCTTCGACAGTACAGGGCGTCCTCCCCCGGCGCCCGGTCGAGGTGACTCTCTCGAGGCGTTCTCCCCCCGACGATCCGGCCCCCCCGTTCTCCCCCGACGTCCGCGCGCGTAGCCGCCTGGCGCCGCCTGCGTTCAGCAGGCTCGAGCGCCCCCCTCCGGGCGGCGCGTGCGTGGACTGCATGAGGCCGAAAAGAAGAAGAGGCAGTGCCGCAATGGCACTGCCTCTTCTCGTTTTCGAAACGACCGTCGGACGACTATTCGACGACGAACGTGATGCGCCGGTTCTTCTGGCGCCCTTCCTCGGTGTCGTTCGGCGCTGCCGGCTGGGCGGACCCGAGCCCGCGCACGTCGATGCGCGCCGCGTCGATGCCGCCGACCTCGCTGACGTAGCGACGGACGGCCTCGGCGCGCCGCAGCGAGAGCTGCGCGTTGTAGCGCTCGCCGCCGACACTGTCGGTGTGGCCGCAGACGGTGATCCGCATCCCCTCGCGCTCGCTCATCAGCCGCACGAGGCGGTTGAGCTCGAGCTGCGACTCCGGTCGGAGCTCGAAGGAGTTGTAGTCGTAGAAGATGTTCGTCAGCGTCACCTCGCTGCCGCTGCGCAGCGGCTCGAGCAGGATGTCGTTCTGGCGCTCGTCGTAGCTGGCGGTCACCGGCACGGTGTAGCGGTGCGAGCTGAAGCCGTAGCCCGACGCGCTGACCGAGATCGCGTAGTCGCGCCCCGGCTCGAGCACGAGCGTGTAGCGTCCGCTCGAGGCGTTGCTGACCGCGTTGTAGATCGTGACGCCGCTGCGCAGATCCTCGATCGCGATGTCGGCCGCGATCGGCTCGCCGCTGACGCGGTCGATGACGCGCCCGCCGAGGATCACGACCTGGCCGGGCCGCATGATCTCCGGCAGCGGCGCGACGAAGATGTCGTTGTCACCGTCGCGGGAGCTCGACAGGTACACGCGCTCGCCCGAGGCGGGCACCGACAGGAACGCGTCGTCGCCGGCGGTGTTGATCGGCGCGCCGACGTTCTCGGCCTCGAGCCACGTGCCGCCGATCTTCACGGTCATGTAGATGTCGTCGCCGCCATACCCCTGCGGCCGGTCCGCCGCGAAGAAGAGCGTCTTGCCGTCGGCTGCGATGAACGGCGCACAGCTTCCGCCGGGTCCGTTGACCGACGGACCGAGGTTCTGCGGGAATCCCCACACGCCGTCGCGCAGGTGCGAGACCCAGATCTGCTGGGTGCCGTCAGGCGAATTGAGCGTGGTCGCGAAGTAGAACGATGCGCCGTCGGCGCTGATCGATGCGCCGTAGACCTTGAAGCGGACGCTGCGGTCGCGCGAGTTGAAGAAGTCGTTGATGCCGCCGCCGAGCCCGCGCAGCTCCGACCAGCGCGCGCCCTTCAGCCGCGCGTGGTAGAAGGGCCCGCCGTCGGATTCCCACCCCGGTCGCAGCGACGTGAAGTAGGCGCCCTGTCCGTCGGGCGCGATCGCCGCGACGTCCTCGTCGCCGCTGGAGTTGATCGGCGCGCCGAGGTTCACCGGCTGGCTCCAGCTTTCGCCGTCGGCGGCGATCGCCAGTCGCGTCGAGACCCAGACGTCCATGTCGTAGCGGTTCTGCATCCGCAGGTAGTTCGCCCACGGGCGATCGTCGCGGCGATCGGAGGTGAAGAACATGACGAGACCGTCGGCGCTGACCAGCGGCTTCTCTTCGCGGTCGTCGGTGTTGACGACGTCGAGCACGCGCGCGGCGCGGCCACGCGCGATGTCGGCGTAGTCGAGTCCGAAGGAGAGATCGGGAGAGCGGCGGATGTCGCGGGCCATCAGCGCCGCCGGCGCCAGGAGCGCGAGCAGCGCGAGAACCCGCAGGAGGCAAACGCGGCGGCCGGCCCGTGAGGGAGCGGGGGCCGGTCGTACGGTCGCGGAGAGAGACGGACAGGAAGGCATCGAGGCTCCGAGGTTGCGCCTGAGCTGGACCCGCGGCGCGACTCACCATGAGCCGACCGCACGAGGCGCGGTGCTCGACGACGCCAGCGGAGGCTTACGGCCCGTCGGAGATTGCGTCACCTCCGATCGTGCGCCGCGTCAGGACTCCTCCTGCTTTCGCGTCGAGATCACCGAGCGCGAGGTAGCGCTTCTGTCGCACATCGGTCGGGATCACCGTGATGCGACTGGCGCGCTTTGCCTCGCGAAGCCTTTTGTCGAGCGCCGGACGGCTGGCCGTCGTGCTCGTGCCGCGGTCACGCTTGACCGGCGGGTTGCCGCCGCTTGCGAGCGACGGCGTGGCCACGAGCGCGCACAGCGCCCCGGCCAGAAGAAATGTTCTGATCCCCATGCTGCCCAAATGGTATTCAGAGGTTCGAGGAACGCCGGCCGCCGAACTGGCGGACGTCGTCGACGGATCAGCCCGATCCGCCGGAGGTCGCTCGAGTGCGCGGTGCCCACCGCGGGTCTCTCCGTCGGTCGCTGCCTCCTACCCCGTTTCCGTCGCTGTTCGAGCGTTCCATCTGCCCGGATGGAGTCCTCGATGTTGACGGGCGATCACGGTCACTTCGCATGGCGAAGCGCACGACCGGATGAGCTGGGGGGAATGGGAGAGAGCGAGAGAACGTGGAAAGACCGAGGCGAAGATAATCCCTTCGGCGGTGCGGGCCAACGTTTTTTTACCGGTTGGCCCGCGGTTGGTGTGACGTGGGGAAACTGGGAGAACGACGATGAACGAGCGATTTGACGTCACCCGCGCAGCCGACTACCTCGGCCGCGGCGTGATCATCGACCTCGAGATCAAGGGCAGGACCGACGAGACGATCGAGCGTCGGCAGCTCTACGGAGAGATCGAGAGGATCAGCGAAGGCGAGGGTGTGGTCGTGCGGTTGTCGCCGTCGGGCCGCGAGTACCGGCTGCCGCCGATGCTCGAGGACTTCGAGCGCCTCACCCAGGGCGTGCGCACGCTCGAGCCGGGAGGCGTCGCGGTCGAGGGAGCCGAGCTGCTGGTGCGGTGCGTCGTGCACGAGCCTCCGCCGGAGATGGACGTGCCACCGGTACGCGAGCTTCCGCACGAGAATCCCATGCTCGAGCAGGACGGGCGCGGCGGCTACCGGAGCATCGAGGACAGCGAGCGCTCGGTGCCCTGATCAGCGCGAGACGTACGCGATCGGGTCGCGCTGCCCGGCGCGCTCGAATCCGCGCAGGCGCAGCGCGCAACTGTCGCACTCGCCGCACGCGAGTCCCTCGGAGCGATAGCACGACCACGTGAGATCGAAGCGCGCGCCCAGGCGTGTGCCGGTGCGCACGATCTCCTCCTTCGTCATCCGGATGACCGGCGTGAGGATCGCGATGTCGGTCTCCGGCCGGGTGCCGAGCTCGACGACGCGCCGGAACGCGTCGTAGAAGACCTCGCGGCAATCCGGGTATCCGCTGGAATCCTCCTCGACCGCGCCGATCGCGACCGCGCCGGCGTCGAGCACCTCCGCCCAGCTCACGGCGATCGCCAGGATGTTCGCGTTGCGGAACGGCACGTAGCTCGACGGCACCTCGCGGCTCTCGAGATCGGCGCGCGTGACCTCGATGCGTTCGTCGGTCAGGCTCGAGCCGCCGATCGCGGCGAGGTGGCCGATGTCGACGACCATGCGACGCGCCGCGCCGAGGTGGTCGGCGAGGGCATGGAAGCACGCGAGCTCCTTCGCCTCGGTCCGCTGGCCGTAGTTGGTGTGCAGCAGGTTGAGCTCGTACCCCTCGTCGGCGAGCATCGTGGCGACGACGCAGCTATCCATGCCGCCGCTGAGCAGCACGACGGCCCGCTTCGGGTCGCTCACGCGGCGCCTCCCAGCGGCGCCGTCATCTCGGCGTAGACGCGCTCGGTCTCCTGCAGGCGGATCGACAGCCGCGTGAGGTTCGGGTAGCCGGCGAGGCTCTCGGCGATCTGGGTCAGCATCCAGCCGGTGAGGTTCTCGGCGGTGGTGCGGAAGGGCACCACGACGTGCTTCATCGGATTGGCGGCGAAGAACGTCAGCATCGCCTCGTCGCGGTCGTCGCAGAGGAACGAGTGATCGATACGCGCGACGATCGGCTCGACGATCTCCTTGAGGTCGAAGTAGTCCAGCACCATCCCGTTCGCGTCGAGCGTGCCCTCGAGCTCCACACGCATGCGGTAGGAATGCCCGTGGATGTTCTGGCAGCCGCCGCCGTGGAACGGCAGCCGATGCCCCATCTCCCAGTGGAACTCCTTCGCGATCCGAACACCGCCCGCGTGATCAGCCATTGGCCGCCTCCGCACGCCCGCCAGTGTACTCGACGACGACCTCCGAGTGGATGCCGCCGCGCGTCGTGAAGATGCCCGTGACGGTCATGCGCCGCGGCTTCGTGACCGCGACGAGGTCGTCGAGGATCTGGTTGATCACCGCCTCATAGAAGATCCCCCGGTTTCGGAAGTCGAGGTAGTAGTACTTCAGCGACTTCAGCTCGACGCAGAGCCGGTCGGGCACGTACTCGACGGTGATCGTGCCGAAGTCGGGCAGGCCGGTCTTCGGGCACATCGAGGTGAACTCCGGGTTGACGTGCCGGATCGTGTAGTCGCGGTCGGGACGGGGGTTGTCGAAGACTTCGAGTTGGCTCATGATTACAAGAAACGAAGCCCGCGGTGCTGGATTGGTGAAAGGGTGTACCGGCCCGGGCACGCCTCAGTGCGCGGACTCGCGTGCGGCGCGGAGCCGCTCGGCCCATTCGATCACGACGCGCGGGTACAGCCGGTGCTCGACCTCGAGGACGCGCTCGGCGAGCGACGCGGGCGTCTCGTCCGGAGCGATCGCGATGCGCTCGCTGGCGATGACCGCGCCGGTGTCGTACTCCCCGTCGACCAGGTGCACGCTCGCGCCGCTCTCGCGGGCGCCGGCGGCGATGACCGCCTCGTGCACGTGCATGCCGTACATCCCCTCCCCCCCGAACTCCGGCAGCAGCGCCGGATGGATGTTCAGGATTCTCCCGGTGAACCGCTCGACGACGCGCGCGGGGATCTTGCGCATGTAGCCGGCGAGCACGATGAGCTCGATGCCGTGGCGCTCGAGGGTCTCGTCGAGCGCGGCCGCGTAGTCCTCCTCCCGCTCGAACATCTTCGGCGACAACCGCATCGCGGGGATGCCGCGCTCGCGGGCGTAGTCGAAGGCGCCGGGACTGGGGTTGTTGCTGAGGCACAGGACGATGCGCGCGGGCGGGGCGCTCATCGAGGAGAGTCGCTCGTCGATCGCGCGGAAGTTCGAGCCGCGGCCGCTGGCCATGACGGCGATGCGGACCGGCTCGCCTGCGAGCGGCTCGCTGGCGTGCGGCCGGCTTGCGAGCGGCTCGCTCGCGTCCGGCTCACCGGCGTTCTGCTCGCTCACGACGGCCTCCGCAGGGTCAGCCCATAGATACCGATGCCGACGCCGCTGAGCAGGGCGATCATGCCGCTGGCGGTGCCGATGCCGCGGGAGCGGCCGTGGCTCTGGCGGAAGTTCGCGAGCTGCAGCACGCCGAGGGCGATGATGGCGGCGGCGATGAGGAGGACTTTCGTGCGGGTCATCGCCGAAAATACGAAGCCCTCCCGGACTGAAGTCCGGGAGGGCTCGTGACATCGCGCGTTGTGCTGCCGGGCTTTCGCCTAGCGGGTGATGGTCAGCTTCTTTGCGAGGCTGAAGCCTTCACCGGCGAGCTTGTAGACGTAGACGCCGTTCGGCACAAGCGTACCGTTCGAGGCGCGGCCGTCCCAGTTGACGCTGCCGTTGCCGGTCACGTCGAAGGTGCGGATGGCGTTGCCGTAGACGTCGATGATCTCGAGCGTTCCGGTCGAGCCGTCGGCAATCGAGAAGCTGATGCTCGTCGACGTGCTGAACGGATTCGGCGTGTTCTGCTCGAGGCGGTTGGCGACAGCGCCGGTGGCCGCGCCAGCGAGACGGCCCTCACGGACCTCGCTGTAGTCGACCGAACCGTCGATGTCCTCCTGACGCAGGCGGTACTGGTAGGTCACGCCATGCTTCACATCGGCATCGGTGAACGTGTACTTGTTCTCCCGGTTGCTGGTACCAGCACCCTGGACGAACGTCATCGCGTTCCAGTTGTCGTCACCGCCCTTGGTGCGGCGCTCGACGTGGAAGCCCTTGTTGTCGAGCTCGCTCGCGGTGCGCCAGTTGAGGTGCAGGGCGGTCGCCAGCGGCGTCACCGTGAACTCAGTGAGCTCGACCGGCTCGACGGTGCACGAACCCGACTCCTTGGCGCCGAAGTACGGACGGAGCATCGGAATCCACGATCCACGAGTCATCGTGTTGATCTGGGCAACGATACCGCCGTAGTTCAGGTGCGCATAGCCAGGATTCGTCGTCGGCTGGAGCATCTCTGCCCAGTTGCCGGTCTCCGCGATCGTCTCGAACCAGAACCGCTGCTCGAGCATCTCCGGATGCGCCGGGATGCTGTAGTTGCCGATGCCGAGCGGGTTCGAGGCATTGTCGTAGATCGTCGTGACCTGTCCCTGACGGCGGGAGGACCCACCGAGCTCGAGACCGGTCTCACCGAGCTGCGACACCGTGATGAAGTAGATACCCGGATCGACGACGTAGAAGGTGTCGAGCAGGTACGTCACGTACTGATCCCAGTAGTACGGCGTCGACAGCGGCGGCTGCTGCGTCGGGAAGCCTTCGCCACGGCGGGCGAAGCGACGGGTGGCCTGGATGACCGTGTCGGGCGGGCTGTTCGGCTGTCCATCCTTTCCACGATAGATCGAGTAGAGGATGAAGTCCGGCGACTGATTCGCCGAGCCGAAGAACGACTGGAAGCCACGGATCGTGTCGCGGGTAAGGATGTCGAAGCGAACCGCGAACGAGCCCGAGAGGTTTCCACCCACCGGTCCGTACGGCATCGTCGCCTGCGGATCCTCGGCCGGAGCCACGAGGTTCAGACCCTTGCCGAACGTGCCCGAGAAGCCCGGGACGTCGTTACGACCCTGACGGCGGCTGGTATCGTCGTAGGCGAAGACCGAGCCCAGCGTCAACGTGAAGTCGTTGTAGTTGAGGTCGTTCGCGCTGTACGAATCCAGACCCTTCGGCAGGAGCTCCGCGAAGATGCGGTAGTTCTGCGAGTACGTCCGGGTCGAATCCGGGTTGATGATGTCGATACCGCACTCCTGGGCGTTCCAGGTCGGGAAGAACTCGGTACGATCGCGTCCGGCGCCGAGCGAGATGATCGAGCGGAAGCGGTAGTACTTGTAGACTCCCGGCGTGAACGCGCCCTGCGGCTGGACATACATGGCGACACCGAAGGCGGTGGCGGCCGTCGAGCCGTTGTTGGCGACCTTCACGTAGAGCGGAATCGCGCGGGCCTGCGAGGCCGGGGCAATCGTGTACGGCCAGCGGGCGCCGACAGCGGTGACCTCGAGCTCGGGCTTGTCGATGTTCGTCAGGTAGATGTTGTCGACGTAGAACGCATCCTCGTCGTCGGCCGGGATGATCGGGTCACGATCGTCCTTCGCCACGACCTTCAGGCGGAAGCGGAACGTCTTGTTCGTGTTCAGGTCGCGCGACCAGCGGGCCGGGACCGGAATGTACGCGCGGTAGAACTCGAAGTCCTTGCCGGCATCGAACTCGTTGACGACGACCTTGCCGGTCGTGTCGAGGCCCGAGCCGCCGCCACCACCGAAGACGCCCCAGCGCGGATGATCCGACGCGTTCCAGCGCGGGCTGCCCGTCGGGTCGCCGAACTGGTTGACGTTCATCTGCCAGTTGCGGACGTTCGTGATGTTGTCGATACCGTTCGGGCTCGGCTCCGCGAACTGCACCATGAGGATGTCCGGCTGCTGGAAGAAACCGGTCTTCAGGGTGTTGTACGTCGCATGCTCCGGTCCGACGCGCACCTGATCGCTCCATCCGCGATCGTAGGTCTTCTTGCCGGCGCGCTGGTAGTTGACGTAGATCGTCGGCTGCGAGGCGTTGCTGATGTTCACCGGGAACGAGATGAGCGTGTCGCCACGGCCTGCGCCCTGGTAGTACGCGCCCTCGACGTTCTGGCGGTCCATCTTCGTGACCGGCGACTGCACGGTCAGGTTGCCGTTCGAGCCGTTGGCCGGTCCACGCGGCGGCGGCGGGTTCCAGGTGTTCTGGTCACCGTCGACGACCTGCGCACCGATCGAGACCCAGCGCTGCACGTTCGGGATGACACCATCCTCGCACGAGACGCTGAAGTCGTTGAACGTCGTGATGTAGGGGATCTCCTGACGGAAGATTCCGAAGATGCGGACGCCCGTCGTGTCGTCGAATGGCCAGAGGTCGCCGTAGATCTCGCCCGACGGTCCGCGATCGGTCGCGATGACCTCGGCGCGGAAGCGGCCGGCCTGGCGCGTCAGCTGAGCGTTCGTGACGTACGGATCGAAGACGATCGTGTCGATCGAGGGCTTCAGTCCGGTGTTGCCGAGACGGATCGGGTGCAGCGAGTCCGTCTTCTGCGTCTTCTGGTAGACCGGCGGGGCCACGCAGTTGACGATGTCACGGATGCGGAAGATGATGTTGTAGACGACAGGCTGACGCGTGCGGTTGACCGGTCCGATCGAGTCGGAGGTGTTCTGCACGACGCCGACCGGGCGAATCACTCCCAGCAGCGGGTGACCCAGCAGCAGCTCGTAGTTGTCCGGGATCGCTCCGGCCGGAAGGCTGATGAAGTTCAGCTGGTTGTTCCGGTCGGGGATCTGGAAGTCGACCTTCATCACGCGGACCTTGTTCGGCCACTGGCGGAACTTGATCGCGAGGCCGGCATGCGGCGTCGAGGTGCCGTCGCCGTTGACCGGCGTCGCGCCACCCGCGATGGGAATGTCGTTGTACTGGTAGTTCGTGAACTCCGTGCCCGTGGCGCCCGTGTAGGGAGCCGGCACGTCGCCGTTCGACTGCACGCCGATCGTCGCGTTCGCACGCGCCATCTGCGCCGTCGGGATCGTGAGGATGCGCTGGACCGGATCGACGTACTGTCCGAGGAAGCGGACGTAGTTGATCTGGACGCTCGAATCGATACGATCGAGAACGACCTGGAAGTTCGCGCGCAGCGTACGCCGCGGCACCACCGCCGTCGTGTTGACCAGCGGGATGTTCTTCGTGCCCTTCATCGAGAGGTTCACGAAGTAGATGATCAGGCGGTTGCCCGCGTTGTCACGACGCCAGTAGACGCGACCGAAGTCGTCGACCAGGCCCGAGGTCGTGTCGAACTGCGAGAGCTCCTGATCGTCCCACAGCGCCGAGATGATCGAGCGCTGGCCGGCCGCCGGAAGCGGCGTGTTGCCGGTGGCACGAATGCCGCCGAGCGCGCTTGCCGTGTTGCCGAGCGCAACGTACGACCAGCCGTAGTCGTCCGGCGTCGGATCGACCGCGGCGCTGGCGCCGACGCGCGGGCGCACCAGCGTGTCGTCACGGAACGGGTTGTAGTCGACGCGGTTGCCGAAGTCGTCGTACTGGTAACGACGGTTCGCAAGCGCGATCAGACCGTTGGTTGACACGTAGAACGAGTCGTACGCGCGGCCATAGTAGTAGAACGGGAAGCCGATGTTGATCGGGCCGGCAATCGCGTTGTCGGTCGAGTCGTTCGGAACCGACGGGTTCCAGAAGAACTCCTTGCCCTGGCTGCCCGGTGCCGACCAGGTGCTCATCGGCGTCTGGTTCGGACCCGAGACGATGCGACGCCACGTGCGCGCATCGAGACCGGTCGTGTCGACAAACGAGTACGTCGGCGTCCACAGAGCGGGAAGGCTCGGCGCGTCGTTGTCGGTTACGTAATACCCCGTCGAAAGCGGAGCCTTTCCTGCCGGACCACCCGGATACGATTCCGGATTTGCATCGAACGGATTGCGATCGATACTCCGACGGAGCAGGCCGTCCCCGTCGTCCTTCTCACCATCCTGGGCAAAGACTGCCGTCGAGGAGAGAGCGAACGTCAGGGTGCAGAGAAGTAGCAGAATCCTTCTCATCAGGTGCACTCCTGGTTAGTGAATCAGAAAGTTGGAGCTATTAAAGCAGGGAGTTTCTTCCGTGCGTTGGAGACGCAGGCCCAACTGCGCGTTGCCCATCCACCCTCGTTTCAAGGGGGAGTGGCGCTAGGTAAGCCTACGAGGTTCGTGAAATTCTGTTGAATTGTCAAGAAGTTTCTGGTCGGTGGGCGTTCGAGGTCCGCCATGCCGACCCCTAACACAGCGTTCCGGACGTTTGTTAGCTGGATATCACATGTGTGTCGAAATCTTTCGGCGGAGCCGAAGGGACACGGCCGGAGGCCGAGGGGACACGGCGGAGCCGAGGGGACACGGCGGAGCCGAGGGGACACGGCGGAGCCGAGGGGACACGGC